>NZ_FNUD01000002.1:4485402-4790227 GCF_900106095.1 Pseudomonas deceptionensis
ACATCGCAAGCACTCAGCCTGCCCGCCTCAACCGCAAGTACCGGGTTAAAAGTGGCGACAACCTGACCCTGATCGCCAAGGCGAACAAGGTCGATGTCAAAGACCTGCAGCACTGGAACAAGCTCAGCGGCAACAACCTCAAGGCAGGTCAAATCCTGGTCATGCAGGACACGCGCAAGCCAACAGCCAAAAAGCCGACGCAGTACAAGGTCAAGAAAGGCGATTCGCTGTACATCGTGGCCAAGCGGTTCAACGTTGAGATGCAACATCTCAAGCGCTGGAACCCGAGCAGCGCCAAAGCCCTTAAACCCGGGCAGATGCTGACTGTCTCCAGTCCACGCTAAACACAACACCGATACATTTGCGGGCAAGTTGTTTCCTACGTCTGAGTAGGAAACAACTTGCCCGCAGTGCTTTCCAGAGTGGCCTTTTTCCTACAGATACAAGCTGTTACTGTACGGAAACCCTAAGCCCAATGCCTGGATCGGATCTCTGACTTGATGCGTCCCCTCCTTACGCTATTTATCAGCCTGGCCTTGAGCTCCCCTGCAGGCGCAACCCTGAGCGAAAGCCACGGTTATGCGCAGTTCGGCACACTCAAATACCCGGCCACGTTCACCCATTTCGACTGGGTCAACCCGGACGCGCCCAAAGGCGGGACCTTGAAGGTCATGGCGTTCGGCACCTTCGACACGCTCAACCCTTACACCTTCAAAGGCACCAGCCCGGTATCGACCCCCAACTTCCTGCAATACGGGGTCAATGAGCTAAACGAAACGCTGATGGCCGGGACTGGCCAATACGCCCCCTCCGGCGACGAGCCCACCTCCAGCTATGGGTTGATCGCACAGTCGGTGGAGTACAACGAAGACCGTAGCTGGGTGGTCTTTAACCTGCGCCCCGAAGCCCGATTTCACGACGGCGCCCCGATTACGGCCTACGACGTAGCGTTCTCATACAACCTGCTGCTCAAAGAAGGTCATCCGCAATACAGGACCAACCTCCAGGAGGTCCTGCGGGTAGATGTTCTGGGGCCCAAGCGCATCCGTTTTGTATTCAAGCGCGCGGGCAACCCCTTGCTGATTCTGCGCCTGGGCGAATTGCCCGTGCTGCCCCAGCACTACTGGGCAAAACGCGACTTTAAGGCCACCACCTTTGAACCCCCACTGGGCAGCGGCCCGTACCGCATCACCAAGGTCACCCCCGGTCGACAAGTGATTTTTGAGCATGTCAAAAACTGGTGGGGCGCCAACCTGCCGGTCAACCGTGGCAAATACAACTTCGACCGCGTGGAAGTGGAGTTCTACCGCGACAGCGATGTCGCGTTCGAAGCCTTTAAAGCCGGCGAGTTCGATATCTATATCGAACACCAGGCCAAGAACTGGGCCAATGGCTATAACTTCCCCGCAGTACGCCGTGGTGACGTGATCAAAGCCGAAATCACCCACCAGATCCCGACTCAAACCCAAGGGCTGTTCATGAACAGCCGCCGCCCGACCTTTGAGCAAACCAAAGTCCGCGAGGCTCTGGGTTTGATGTTCGACTTTGAATGGACCAATCGCGCCCTGTTCAACAGCGCCTACCAGCGCGCTGCAAGCTATTACCCCAATAGTGAGTTCTCGGCCACAGGCATTCCCCAGGGGCATGAATGGCTGATGCTGTCGCCTTACCGCAACCAGCTGCCGCCCGAGATGTTCAGCCAGCCCTTCGCCCTGTCGCAAACCAAGGGCGAGGGAATTCCTCGGCAAACCCTGCGTCAGGCGCTGGGCCTTTTGGCTGAGGGCGGATGGACGCTGTCGGGGCAACGCCTGCTAAACAGCGACGGTAAACCGCTTCGTTTCGAAATATTGCTGGTAAACCCGAACCTTGAGCGCATCCTGCAACCCTATGTGGAAAACCTGGCGAGTATCGGCATCGACGCCCGCTTGCGTACCGTAGACCGCGCCCAATACAAGCAGCGACTGGATCAATTCGATTTCGACATGATCCTGATGACCCTCGACCAGACCCTGAGCCCCGGTCTTGAGCAGTGGCAGTACTTCCACTCCAGCCAGGCCGGGGTCAAGGGCAGCAAAAACTATGCAGGCGTGTCCAACCCGGTTGTCGACCACTTGTTGGAGCGATTGCTGGCAGCCCAGACCCGTGACGAACAATTGTCGGCCGGACGAGCCCTGGACCGCGTGCTGTTGTGGCAGTACTACATCATTCCTAACTGGTATCTGAATTATCACCGCCTGGCGTACCGCAACCGGTTCGCCTTTGTGACTACGCCGCCCTACACCCTGGGCCTTAGCGCGTGGTGGCTTAAGCCTACGGAGAAAAAACAATGATGCCTTTGCGTACGTTGCTCAAGCCCCTTGCCGGCTTGCTGTTGGCCGGTTTTGCCAGCGCGGCGCTGGCCGCCCCTCAACATGCCTTGACCCTCTATGACGAGCCGCCGAAATACCCGGCCGACTTCAAGCATGTCGATTACGTGAACCCGGACGCCCCCAAGGGCGGGACGTTTCGCAAATCCGCGCTGGGCAGCTTTGACAGCCTCAACCCCTTTATCAACAAAGGCGTACCGGCCGACGACATTGATCTGACCTACGACACCCTGGCCCGGCAGACCCTCGATGAACCTTTCACGTCCTACGGCCTGATCGCCGAAAAAATCGAAAAGGCCCCCGATAACAGCTGGGTGCGTTTTTACCTGCGCCCCCAGGCAAAGTTCAGTGACGGTCATCCGATTCGTGCCGAAGACGTCGTGTTCAGCTTCGATACCCTGATGAAAAACGGCTCACCGCTGTACAAGGGCTACTACAGCGATGTCGACCAGGCCATCGCGGAAAACCCGTTGCAGGTGAAATTCACCTTCAAGCACAACAAGAATCGCGAATTACCGATGATTCTTGGCCAGCTCCCGGTTCTGCCAAAGCACTGGTGGGAAACACGGGAGTTCGGCAAAGGCAATCTTGAAGTACCGCCAGGCAGCGGGCCTTACACCATCAAAGAGATCAAGCCCGGACGTTCAATCCGTTACGAGCGCAACAAGGACTACTGGGGCAAGGACCTGCCGATCAACAAGGGGCTGTACAACTTTGACGCGGTTACCGTCGATTACTTTCGCGACAACAGCGTCGCGTTCGAAGCCCTCAAGGCCGGGCAGTTTGATTACTGGCTGGAAATCAGCGCCAAGAACTGGGCCGGCGCCTACAACGCCCCGGCATTCACCCAGGGCCGTTTGATAAAAGAAGAAATCCGCAACCACAACCCGACAGGCATGCAAGGTTTCGTCTTCAACCTGCGCAAACCCATGTTCCAGGACGTGCGTGTGCGCGAGGCTCTAAGCCTGCTGTTCGACTTTGAATGGGCCAACAAGCAGCTGTTCAGCGGCGCCTACGCCCGTACCGGCAGCTATTTCGAAAACTCGGAAATGGCCGCCAAAGCGCCGCCGACCGAAGAAGAACTGGCCATTTTGGAGCCCTTGCGCGGCCAGATCCCCGATCAGGTATTCACAGAAGTCTTCAAACCGAATGTCACCGACGCCAGCGGCATGATTCGCGACCAACAGCGCCGCGCCTACCAATTGCTGCAAGACGCCGGCTGGCGCATCGTCGACGACAAAATGGTCGACGCACAGGGCAAGCCGGTAACAATCGAGTTTCTGCTGGCACAAACCGACTTTGAGCGAATCCTGCTGCCCTACAAACGCAACCTCAGCGACCTGGGCATCGACTTGCAGATTCGCCGGGTCGACACCTCCCAGTACCTGAACCGTCTGCGCTCACGGGATTACGACATGATCGTCGGCAGCTTCCCGCAATCGAGTTCACCCGGCAGTGAACAGCGCGAGTACTGGGAATCGCAGAGCATCGACAAGCCCGGCAGCCGCAACTTTATCGGCCTCAAGGACCCGGCTATCGACCAGTTGACTGAAGGCCTGATCAACGCCGAGTCAAGGCAAAGCCTGATCAACCATGCCAGGGCGCTGGACCGTGTATTGCAGTGGGGCTTCTACGTGATCCCCAACTGGCACATCAAAACCTGGCGCGTGGCCTACTCGAGTCATATCGGCCATCCCGAAGTGACCCCAAAGTACGACATTGGTACCGCTACATGGTGGGCAAAGCCTGACGCCAAACCTGCCACCCCGACTAAACCTACAAGCGCGAGCCTGGAGCCTTAAATGCTGGCTTATATATTCAGGCGACTGCTGCTGATTATTCCGACGCTATTCGGGATTTTGCTGATCAACTTCATCATCATCCAGGCCGCCCCCGGTGGCCCGGTGGAACAGATGATCGCCAAGCTCGAAGGCTTTGATGGCGCCACCAGCCGTATCGCGGGCGGGGGTTCCGAGGTCTCGGTGGCGGGCTCCAACTATCGCGGCGCACAGGGGTTGGACCCGGAGCTGATCAAGGAAATCGAAAAGATGTACGGCTTCGACAAATCGGCGCCGGAACGCTTGTGGATCATGATCAAGAACTACGCCCGGCTAGATTTCGGCGAGAGCTTCTTTCGTGACGCCAAAGTCATAGACCTGATCAAGGAGAAGATGCCGGTCTCCATCTCTCTGGGATTGTGGAGCACCCTGATCATGTACCTGGTGTCAATCCCGCTGGGGATCGCCAAGGCCACGCGGCACGGCAGCCACTTTGACGTCTGGACCAGCTCGTTGATCATCGTGGGCTACGCGATCCCGGCCTTCCTGTTTGCCATCCTGTTGATCGTACTGTTTGCCGGGGGCAGCTATTTTGACTGGTTCCCGTTACGCGGCCTGACCTCCAACAACTTCAATGAACTGAGTGTGGGCGGCAAGATCCTCGATTACTTCTGGCACCTGGCGTTACCGGTCACCGCGCTGGTGATCGGCAACTTCGCGACCATGACCTTGCTGACCAAAAACAGCTTTCTGGATGAGATCAACAAGCAGTATGTAGTGACCGCCAAGGCCAAGGGGCTGACCAACCACCGCGTGCTCTACGGCCATGTTTTTCGCAATGCAATGCTGCTGGTGATTGCCGGCTTCCCCTCAGCCTTTATCGGGATCTTCTTCACCGGCTCATTGCTGGTTGAAGTGATCTTCTCCCTGGACGGTCTGGGCCTGATGAGCTTCGAGGCCGCAATCAACCGCGACTATCCCGTAGTGTTCGGCACCCTGTTCATTTTTACGCTGGTCGGGCTGGTGGTGAAACTGATCGGAGACCTCTCATACACCCTGGTTGATCCGCGTATCGACTTTGAAAGCAGGGAGCATTGAGATGAAATTATCGCCCCTCAATCGACGACGTTACGAACGCTTCAAAGCCAACAAGCGTGGCTGGTGGTCACTGTGGATTTTTCTGGTGCTGTTTGGGCTAAGCCTGAACGCCGAATTGATCGCCAACGACAAGCCGCTGGTGATCAATTACGACGGCCAATGGTATTTCCCGGCACTCAAACGCTACCCGGAGACCGACTTTGGCGGCGAATTCCCGCTCGAAGCCAACTACAAGAGCCCGTACATCCGCGAACTGCTGGCCAAGAAAGATGCCTGGGTCGTGTGGCCACCCATCCCTTACAGCTATCAGAGCATCAACTACGACCTGAAAGTCCCCGCACCCGCACCGCCTTCCGCCGAGAACTGGCTGGGCACGGATGACCAGGGGCGTGATGTCCTGTCGCGGGTGATATACGGCTTTCGGATATCGGTGCTATTTGCACTCACGCTGACCATCTTGAGTTCAATCATTGGCGTTATCGCCGGGGCACTTCAGGGCTTTTATGGCGGCTGGGTCGACCTGGCCGGTCAGCGGTTTCTGGAAATCTGGTCCGGTTTGCCCGTGTTGTACCTGCTGATCATTCTCGCCAGCTTTGTGCAGCCCAACTTCTGGTGGCTGCTGGGGATCATGCTGCTGTTCTCGTGGATGAGCCTGGTGGATGTGGTGCGCGCAGAGTTCCTGCGAGGACGAAACCTGGAGTATGTGCGTGCTGCCCGCGCCCTGGGCATGCAGGACATGGCCATCATGTACCGCCACATTCTTCCCAACGCCATGGTCTCCACCATGACGTTTATGCCGTTTATCCTGACTGGCGCCATTGGCACCCTCACCGCGCTGGATTTTTTGGGGTTCGGCCTGCCACCGGGTGCGCCATCACTGGGTGAACTGGTCGCCCAGGGCAAGTCCAACCTCCAGGCCCCGTGGCTGGGTATCAGTGCATTCGCGGTGCTGGCAATCATGCTCAGCCTGCTGGTGTTTATCGGTGAGTCCGCTCGCGATGCCTTCGACCCGAGGAAATGAGATGACGCAGGACAATCTGATCGAAGTGCGCGATCTCTCCGTCGAGTTCGTCGCCGGTGAACAGCCGCAGCGTGTGGTGCAAGGCATCAGTTTTGATATACGGCGCGGTGAAACGCTGGCACTGGTCGGCGAAAGCGGCTCGGGCAAGTCGGTCACTGCACACTCGATCCTGCGGCTGCTGCCCTACCCGACCGCGCGCCATCCAAGCGGCAGCATCGCGTATTCAGGGCAAGACTTGCTGAGCCTGGACGAGAAAAAACTGCGGCATATACGTGGCAACCGCATTGCGATGATTTTTCAGGAGCCCATGACCTCGCTTAACCCGCTGCACAACATTGAAAAACAAATCAATGAAGTGCTGGGCATTCACAAAGGGATCACGGGCAAGGCCGCCACACAGCGCACACTGGAGCTTCTTGAGCTGGTAGGCATCCCTGAGCCTTACAAACGCCTCAAGGCGCTGCCACACGAGCTCTCAGGCGGCCAGAGGCAGCGCGTCATGATCGCCATGGCCCTGGCGAACGAACCTGAGCTGCTGATTGCCGACGAACCCACCACCGCCCTGGACGTCACGGTGCAGTTGAAGATTCTTGATTTGCTCAAGGATCTGCAAGCCCGCCTGGGCATGTCGCTGTTACTGATCAGTCACGATTTGAACCTGGTTCGAAGAATTGCTCACCGAGTATGTGTCATGCAGCGCGGTTGCATCGTCGAACAAGCATCGTGCGAGCAGCTGTTCCGTTCGCCGCAGCATCCTTACACCCGGGAACTGCTCAGCGCAGAGCCCAGCGGAGGCCCGGCCAGCACCGTTGCAGGGCCGCCATTGCTGGAAGTCGAGGACCTGAAAGTCTGGTTCCCGATCAAAAAAGGGCTGTTGCGCAAGACGGTCGACTACGTGAAGGCGGTTGACGGAATCAACTTCAGCCTGCCACAGGGACAAACCCTGGGCATTGTGGGAGAAAGCGGATCGGGTAAGTCGACACTGGGCCTGGCAATTTTGCGTCTGATTGCCAGCCGGGGTTTAATCCGTTTTGAAGACAAACGACTAGACTGTCTGTCGCGACAAGAAGTCAGACCGCTGCGACGGCAAATGCAGGTGGTGTTCCAGGACCCGTATGGCAGTCTCAGCCCACGCATGAGCGTCAGCGAGATTGTCGGTGAAGGTTTGCGCATTCACCGGATGGGCACCGCGCCAGAGCAGGAAACCGCAATTATTGAAGCCTTGCGAGAAGTAGGTCTGGATCCGGAAACCCGGCACCGTTACCCTCACGAGTTTTCAGGCGGACAACGGCAAAGAATCGCCATTGCCCGTGCACTGGTTTTAAAACCGGCGTTGATTCTGCTGGACGAGCCAACCTCAGCGTTGGACCGGACTGTACAACGCCAGGTAGTTGAGCTGCTGCGCTCACTGCAAGCCAAGTACAACCTGACGTATTTGTTTATCAGCCATGACCTGGCTGTGGTCAAAGCGCTGAGCCACCAGCTGATGGTGGTCAAGCATGGCCAAGTGGTCGAACAGGGTGATGCGCAAAGTATCTTTGCCTCACCGCAACATCCATATACACAGCAGTTGCTGGAAGCCGCCTTTTTGGCACCAGTGGCTGTCGATTAATCTGATAGAGGAACAACACATGGGTTTTCTCGCCGGTAAGCGCGTCCTGATCGTCGGTGTCGCTAGCAAATTGTCCATCGCTTCTGGCATTGCTGCCGCCATGCACCGTGAAGGCGCTGAACTTGCTTTCACTTATCAGAACGAAAAGCTTAAAGGCCGCGTTGAAGAGTTCGCTGCAGGTTGGGGCTCCAGCCCTGAACTGTGCTTCCCTTGCGACGTTGCCAGCGATGAAGAAATCGCCAAGGTCTTCGAAGACCTGAGCAAGAAGTGGGACGGTCTGGACTGCATCGTTCACTCGGTAGGTTTCGCCCCTGGCGACCAACTGGATGGCGACTTCACCGACGCTACCACCCGTGAAGGCTTCCGCATCGCTCACGACATCAGCGCCTACAGCTTCGTGGCCCTGGCCAAAGCCGGTCGCCCGATGATGAAAGGCCGCAATGGCAGCCTGCTGACCCTGTCGTACCTGGGCGCCGAGCGCACCATGCCTAACTACAACGTGATGGGCATGGCCAAAGCCAGCCTGGAAGCGGGTGTACGTTACCTGGCAGGCAGCCTGGGCCCGGAAGGCACTCGCGTTAACTGTGTATCGGCTGGCCCGATCCGCACCCTGGCAGCGTCGGGCATCAAGAACTTCCGTAAAATGCTGGCGGCCAACGAAGCGCAGACTCCACTGCGTCGCAACGTCACCATCGACGAAGTCGGCAATGCCGGCGCCTTCCTGTGCTCTGACCTGGCGTCGGGCATCAGCGGCGAAATCATGTACGTAGACGGCGGCTTCAACACCACCGCAATGGGCAGCCTCGAAGAGTAAACACTTCGTTTCAAACGCTCCCTGAAAACGCCCGGTGCATTGATTGCATCGGGCGTTTTGCGTTTAAGGGCCGTAACCCGCATGGACTGCGCGCAAGCTGGGTTGCCGCAATTCAGGTGGATCGCGGTGACGCCATCGCCGGAAGCAAAAACCGCCCATAAAAAATGGCCGCTCAATGAGCGGCCATTTTTAGTGAAGCGGGAAGAACGCTTAGTAGCGCTCCACCTTGGCTTCGTTTTCCAACTGCTTGCGGTAGGCCGTGAAGTCTTGCTGGCCCACACGCGAAGCCAGGAAGCGACGGTACGACGCCTTCTCTTCTTCAGTCGGCTTGGCACCATCGTTGACACCGTTAAGGCGCAACACAACCACAGTACCATCGGCCAAGGTCACGCTACCGAAGGCAGGCTTATCCTTGGACGCAGGCTTGGGCATACGGAACACCGCTTGCAGCACGGCAGGATCAATACCTTCCTGGCCACGGGCGACCGCTTCCTGAACCTTCCAGGACTGACCATCAACTGGCTGGTTCAACGGCAGTTTGCCATCGCGCAGTTCCTTGATGATTTCTTCAGCCTTGGTTTTAGCCGCAGCGCTGGCATGCTCTTTGACCAATTGCGCACGAATGCTCGAGGCAACAGCTTGCAGAGGCAACTGCTCAGGCTTGAGGTGCTCCTTGACGCGCAACACAACTACGGTCTCAGGATCGAGCTCGATGGCCGTGCTGTTCGCACCCTCATCCATCACTTCAGTGCTGAATGCGGCCTGGATCACAGCGCGGTTGGCCGTAATACCCTCGCCACCCTCACGACCAAATGGCACGGAGGTGTGCACAGTCAGCTTCAAGTCTTGAGCAGGCTGCACCAGATCGGACGCTTCAAACGCAGAGTCTTCCAATTCCTTGGTCGCATCCACAAAGCGGCGTTCAACCTGTTGGGTTTTCAGGTCATGGGTCAGCTTGTCTTTCAGGCTGGCAAAGCTCGGCACTTCAGGTGCTTCAACGCCCAACAGCTTGATCAGGTGATAACCGAAGCTGGTACGCACCGGCTCCGAAACCTGATCCTGTTTCAACGCATACACAGCCGTTTCGAATACAGGGTCGTAAACGCCCGGACCTGCAAAGCCCAGATCACCGCCATTGGCAGCCGAACCCGGATCCTGCGAGAACTCCTTGGCCAGAGCTTCGAAGCTTTCACCCTTGGCCAGACGCTGCTGGATCTCGGCGACCTTGGCCTTGGCCTGCTCGTCGCTAACCTTGTCGTTGACCTCAATCAGGATATGCGCAGCCCGGCGTTGTTCAGCCAGATTAGCGATTTCTTTCTGATACAACGCTTGCAGCTCATCGTCCTTCACGGCTACCTGGTCAAAGAAAGAAGATTTCTTCAACTCGATGTAGTCGATCACGACCTGATCAGGCGTCATGAATTCTTTGGCATGCTCGTCGTAATAAGCCTTGATTTCATCGTCGCTCAGTTTCACCGCAGCCGGATCGGCCTTGATGTTCAGAGAAGCGAAATCGCGGGTTTGTTTTTCGAGACGGGCAAAAGCGTTCACTTGCTCATCGGTCACGAAACCACTGCCTGCCAAACCGGCACGCAGCTGACCAATCAGCATTTCCTGGCCCAGCATGTCGCGGAACTGCAGACGGCCGTAACCCAGCTGACGAATTACCTGATCGAAACGCTCAGGGCTGAATTTGCCATCTTCCTGAAACTCGGGAGTCTGCAGAATGACTTGATCCAGGGCAGCTTCAGAGAACGAAAACTTCGCGTCTTTGGCGCCTTGCAGCAACAGCTTGCGATCGATCAACCCTTTGAGGGCCGCTTCACGCAGCATTTTTTCATCCAGCAAGGAAGCGTCGAAATCCTTGCCCAGCTGCTGCAGCAGCTGGCGACGTTGCATGTCGACGGCTTGGCTCAGCTCAACTTGAGTGATTTCTTCACCGTTGACCTTGGCAGCATCCTGGCTGGTAGAGGTGGCTTGAAAAATAGCATCGAAACCCGTCAACGCCATTAACGCGACGATGACACCGATGATGGTCTTGGCAATCCAGCCTTGTGAATTGTCCCTGATATTTTGCAGCATGCTTCCCCCAGAAACGGTCTTGCATAATGAGCAACCGTGGAGCGTGGGTAGAGTCCGGATAGAAGAAAGGCGCATCCGAGGATGCGCCTTCTCGTAACTGGCGGAGCGGACCGGGCTCGAACCCGCGACCCCCGGCGTGACACGACGATGAAACCACCGCCTGCACTACCGCTCCGCTGCCAAGCCTGGCGTGCGCCTGACCCGGTTGGGTAAAAAGTGTTGCAGAAACTTAGTTAACCGCTTCTTTCAGTGCTTTACCGGCCTTGAAGCCTGGTTTTTTAGCAGCAGGAATTTCCAGCGTTTTACCGGTCTGTGGGTTACGACCAGTGCGAGCAGGACGATCGGTTACAGAGAAAGTACCAAAACCAACCAGTACCACAGAGTCGCCAGCCTTAAGAGCGCCAGTGACGGATTCGATTACTGCGTCCAGCGCACGGCCAGCTGCAGCTTTCGGGATATCAGCAGATGCAGCGATAGCATCAATCAGTTCCGACTTGTTCACTCTAAGTCCCCTTATATCTATCTGAGTATGTTTCTAAAGTTTTTTGGTAAAAGCAAAACGACTGCTGAAGCACTTACGGACACTTATAGAGCCGCTTTATAACAAGGGCTCTAAAAAGCGTCAAGAAAGCCCATCAGGCGAATCCGTATTAATGCGTGCTAATTCTTTCCTTAGAGTCAGACTCTCGCTTGTCGTCCTTCGCAACAATCTCGGGAGCCACATCCGGCAAGGGCTCCGGCGCGTATTGCAGCGCAATTTGCAGGACCTCGTCAATCCATTTAACCGGTTTAATCTGAAGATCCTGTTTGATGTTGTCAGGAATTTCCTTCAGATCGCGAACATTCTCTTCAGGAATAATTACAGTTTTGATCCCACCACGGTGAGCAGCCAGTAACTTTTCCTTCAGACCACCGATCGCCAGCACCTGACCACGCAAGGTAATTTCACCGGTCATTGCAACATCTGCACGCACTGGAATCAGCGTCAAGGCGGAAACCAGAGCGGTACACATTCCTACACCCGCACTAGGACCATCTTTGGGCGTCGCCCCTTCTGGCATGTGGATGTGAATATCACGTTTTTCGTGAAAATCCAAAGGGATACCCAAGCTCTTGGCACGGCTGCGCACGACTGTCAGCGCAGCAGTGATCGACTCAACCATCACATCACCCAACGAACCGGTCTTGATCAACTGGCCCTTGCCAGGAACAACTGCCGCTTCAATGGTCAACAGCTCACCACCGACCTGAGTCCAGGCCAAACCTGTCACCTGCCCGATCTGGTCCTGCACTTCAGCCAAACCGTAGCTGAATTTTCTTACACCGAGGAAGTGCTCAAGTAGCTCTGGCGTCACGGTGACTTCAAAGCGTTTTTCCATCGCATGCTCTTTGACCGCCTTGCGGCAAATCTTCGCAATTTGACGCTCAAGGCCCCGCACACCGGCTTCACGCGTGTAGTAACGAATGATGTCGCGGATGGCTTCGTTATCAAACGCCAGCTCGCCCTTCTTCAAACCATTTGCTTCAATCTGTTTCGGGGCCAGGTATTTGACAGCGATATTGATTTTTTCGTCTTCGGTGTAGCCTGGCAGACGAATGACTTCCATCCGGTCCAGCAAGGCTGGCGGGATATTCATCGAGTTGGAGGTACACAGGAACATTACGTCGGACAGGTCGTAATCAACCTCGAGGTAATGGTCGTTAAAATTGTGGTTTTGCTCAGGATCAAGCACTTCAAGCAACGCCGAAGCAGGATCGCCGCGCATATCGCTGCCCATCTTGTCGATTTCATCGAGCAAGAACAGCGGGTTACGCACCCCAACTTTGGTCATCTTTTGTATCAATCTACCTGGCATCGAACCGATATAAGTACGGCGATGGCCACGAATTTCCGCTTCGTCACGCACACCACCCAAAGCCATACGTACAAACTTACGGTTTGTCGCGTGAGCAATGGACTCTGCAAGCGAAGTTTTACCCACACCCGGCGGACCGACCAGACACAGCACCGGACCACGAATTTTCTTCACGCGCTTTTGTACGGCGAGATATTCGAGAATCCGCTCTTTGACTTCATCCAGACCGTAGTGATCCGCGTCCAGGATGTCTTCAGCACGCTTGAGGTCCAGACGTACCTTGCTCTGAGCCTTCCACGGCACCTGAACCAGCCAGTCGATGTAGGAGCGCACAACAGTGGCTTCTGCGGACATTGGCGACATTTGCTTGAGTTTGTTCAGCTCAGCCTGGGCCTTGGCCATTGCATCTTTAGGCAAGCCCGCAGCGTCGATGCGCTTTTTCAGCTCTTCGATTTCATTGTGACCTTCGTCACCGTCACCCAGCTCTTTCTGAATGGCCTTCATCTGCTCATTCAGGTAGTACTCGCGCTGGCTGCGCTCCATCTGCTTTTTGACACGGCCGCGGATACGCTTTTCAACTTGCAGCAGATCAATCTCGGCATCCAGCAGCGCCAGGACGTGCTCAACCCGGGACTGCAAGTCGATGATTTCGAGAATTTCCTGTTTCTGTTCGATCTTGAGCGCCATGTGGGCAGCCATCGTATCGACCAGACGGCTTGGTTCATCAATGCTGTTGAGCGATGACAAAACCTCAGCCGGGACTTTTTTACCCAGCTGCACATATTGCTCGAACTGAGAAAGCAGGCTGCGAACAAAGACCTCGGATTCGCGATCCGGGGCAGCCACTTCATCAATCAGGGAGACTTCAGCACTCAGATAACCATCTGCCTGGCCAAAATGCTCAACTGCACCGCGCTGTTCACCTTCGACCAGCACCTTGACAGTGCCATCCGGGAGCTTGAGAAGTTGCAGGACAGTAGCAATGGTACCTACACGATAGAGCGCGTCTTCACTCGGATCATCGTCAGCAGGATTTTTTTGAGCCAACAGCAGAATCTGCTTGTCGCCCGTCATCGCAGCCTCAAGGGCCTCGATCGATTTCTCGCGTCCCACGAACAGTGGGATCACCATGTGCGGATAAACCACAACATCACGCAATGGCAGGAGAGGCAATTCGATGGTTGTCTTCATGATTTCGCCTCTACGGCGGCCATAAGGCCGTAATCAGATGGAAGTAAGCTTGAAGCCAAGATGGGGGCTGTCTTGAAAAAAAACAAGCGTTGAACGACAGGAAAAGCAAAGGGGCCCGAAGGCCCCTTCTTTAACACGTCAAGTGCAGTGCCCAGCACTGCATTTACGCGTCTGGTGCTACCTTGGCAGTCGGTTCGTTGTTTTCATAGATCAACAACGGCTTGGACTTCCCTTCTATAACGCTTTCGTCGATCACCACTTTACTCACCTCGGACTGCGAGGGGATTTCATACATGGTGTCGAGTAGCACGCCTTCAAGAATCGAACGCAGGCCACGGGCGCCAGTCTTGCGCTCAAGCGCACGCTTGGCGATGGCTTTCAAGGCATCAGCACGGAACTCGAGATCAACACCTTCCATCTCGAACAACTTGCCATACTGCTTGGTCAACGCGTTCTTTGGCTCGGTCAGAATCTGCATCAATGCAGCTTCGTCCAGCTCATCCAGCGTTGCCAGAACAGGCAGACGACCCACGAACTCAGGGATCAGGCCAAACTTGACCAAATCATCAGGCTCGACTTCACGCAGGGATTCGCCAACCTTCTTGCCCTCTTCCTTGCTGCGTACTTCGGCACTGAAGCCGATGCCGCCACGCGTCGAGCGAGCCTGTACAACCTTCTCCAGACCCGAGAACGCACCACCACAGATAAACAGAATATTGCGAGTATCAACCTGCAGGAATTCTTGCTGCGGGTGCTTGCGACCACCTTGAGGCGGTACGGAAGCCACGGTGCCTTCAATCAGCTTGAGCAAGGCCTGCTGCACGCCTTCACCGGAAACATCACGGGTAATCGAAGGGTTGTCAGACTTGCGCGAAATCTTGTCGATTTCATCGATGTAGACAATACCCATCTGGGCTTTCTCTACGTCGTAATCGCATTTCTGCAGCAGCTTCTGAATGATGTTTTCAACATCTTCGCCCACGTAACCGGCTTCGGTCAGCGTGGTAGCGTCAGCAATGGTGAACGGCACATTCAGCAGACGAGCCAGGGTTTCTGCCAGCAGGGTTTTACCCGAGCCGGTCGGGCCGATCAGCAGGATGTTGCTCTTGCCGAGTTCGACGTCGTCGTTCTTTTTGTCACGCTGGTTCAGGCGCTTGTAGTGGTTGTACACCGCTACAGCCAAAACCTTTTTGGCACGTTCCTGACCAATGACGTATTGATCAAGGATGCCGCTGATTTCTTTTGGCGAAGGTAATTTATGCGCGCTGCTTTCGGCCTGAGCTTCCTGCACCTCCTCACGGATGATGTCATTGCACAGGTCGACGCATTCGTCGCAGATAAAGACCGAGGGGCCGGCAATCAATTTGCGCACTTCATGCTGGCTTTTGCCACAGAAGGAGCAATAGAGCAATTTGCCGTTGTCCTCGCCGTTGCGGGTGTCAGTCATTCGATCGATCCAAATCCGATAGGCTTGCAACACAAGATGAAGGCAACTGCGGGCTTTTTCAAGCCCGCAGGTGGTCGGTTAGTCCAACCACCTACATTTGAGCTGCTTAAGCGGGCATTTGACGCTTGCTGAACACAGAGTCGATCAAACCGTATTCGGTTGCACGCTCGGCGCTCATGAAGTTGTCACGCTCAGTGTCGCGTTCGATGGTCTCGAGAGTCTGGCCCGTGTGGTGAGCCAGCAGCGAGTTCAAACGATGACGGATGTTGAGGATTTCCTTGGCATGAATGTCGATATCCGACGCCTGCCCCTGGAAACCGCCCAGTGGCTGGTGAATCATCATGCGCGAGTTGGGCAGGCAGTGACGCTTGCCTGGTGCACCGCCAGCCAACAGGAAAGCACCCATGCTGCATGCCTGACCGATACAGATGGTCGACACGTCAGGCTTGATGAACTGCATGGTGTCGTAAATCGACATCCCTGCGGTTACCGAACCACCCGGTGAGTTGATGTAAAGATGGATGTCCTTGTCCGGGTTCTCGGCTTCAAGGAAAAGCAGCTGCGCCGCGACCAGGTTGGCCATGTAGTCTTCTACAGGGCCGACCAGGAAGATGATTCGCTCCTTCAGGAGGCGCGAATAGATGTCATAGGCGCGCTCGCCACGGGCGGACTGCTCAACAACCATCGGGACCAGGCCGCCAGCGGCGTGGATATCAGAGTTCTGCTGAATGTAAGAATTGCGGGACATGTCCGGCAGTCACTCCCAAATAGTCTTGTCTGGATACGCATAAGCCAGCTCGAGGCTGGCTTATGGTTGTGTTTTCTAACGAGTCAGAAATCAGTCGGCTTGTGGAGCTTCCACCGGCTTGACAGCTTCTTCGTAAGAGACCGCTTTATCGGTCACCTTAGCCTTCTGCAGAACAGTATCCACAACTTGCTCTTCCAGCACAACCGAACGAACCTCGTTCAATTGCGTGTCATTTTTGTAGTACCAAGCTACAACCTGCTCTGGCTCCTGGTAAGCGGAAGCCATTTCCTGAATCATTTCGCGAACGCGATCTTCGTCAGGCTTGAGGTCGAACTGCTTGACCACTTCAGCCACGATCAAACCCAGTACTACGCGACGCTGGGCTTGTTCTTCGAACAGCTCGGCCGGCAGTTGGTCTGGCTTGATGTTGCCACCGAATTGCTGAACGGCCTGCACGCGCAGACGGTCAACTTCGTTGGACAGCAGGGACTTCGGCACTTCGATCGGGTTGGCAGCCAACAGACCGTCCATTACCTGATTCTTGACCTTGGACTTGATGGCCTGACGCAGCTCACGCTCCATGTTCTTGCGAACTTCGGTGCGGAAACCTTCCAGACCTGTTTCCTTGATACCGAACTGGGCGAAGAATTCTTCATTCAGCTCAGGCAGCTTAGGCTCGGAAACAGTGTTCACAGTCACGGTGAACTCGGCTTCTTTGCCAGCCAGGTCCAGATTCTGGTAGTCAGCAGGGAAAGTCAGCTTCAGAACGCGCTCTTCGCCCGCTTTAGCGCCAACCAGGCCTTCTTCGAAACCAGGAATCATGCGGCCCGAACCCAGAACCAGCTGAGTACCGGTGGCGGAACCGCCAGCGAATGCTTCGCCGTCAACTTTGCCAACGAAATCGATGTTCAGTTGATCATCGTTCTGAGCAGCACGATCAGTCACTTCAAAACGGGTGTTCTGCTTGCGCAGCACGTCCAGCATTTTGTCCAGGTCGGCATCAGCCACTTCGGCGCTCAGGCGCTCGATAGCGATGGTGTCCAGACCGGTTACTTCGAATTCAGGGAATACTTCGAAAGTAGCTACGTATTCCAGATCCTTGCCTTTTTCGAAGACTTTAGGCTCAACCGAAGGTGCGCCAGCCGGGTTCAGCTTCTGCTCAACCACTGCTTCGTAGAACGAAGCCTGGATCACATTGCCCAGTGCTTCTTGACGCGCGTCAGCTTCGTAGCGCTGACGGATTACGCTCATTGGCACCTTGCCTGGACGGAAGCCCGGGATCTTGGCCTTTTGGGCAGTCTGTTGCAGACGCTTGTTGACTTCAGCCTCAATACGCTCAGCTGGCACGCCAATGGTCATGCGACGCTCAAGAGCGGAAGTATTTTCAACAGAAACTTGCATGGATATTCCTCGTTGCACAGACGTTAGCCGGCCGTTTCCGACCCCATAATCAAGGGCATGCATTCTAGTGGGTCAAACTCAAGAAGTCACCCTACCGCAAACACCCTTGGAAACAGCCGGCAGAAATTAAGTAAACACAGCCATCTGCTTCGCCTTCTATATAGATAGAAGCGAGCATCAGGCAGGGCCCGATACTTCACCGAAGGCACTCTTCGCAGACAACCACAGAGCTCGGCAAAAGCCGGGTGCAAAAAAGACACACAACCCTTGCTGACTAACTGGCGATGTCGGACACCCTTTGGCGCCGCCCCAATCTGCGCTCATTGTCACACAAATCGCAGAGGACGCTAAGCATGCGGGAAATGAGGTGCTGCAGGGTACCCATACATCTGTTTCTCAAACTGCAGATACAAAAAAACGCCAGACTATTAATCTGGCGTTTTCTTTAAATATGGGGTGGACGAAGGGGATCGAACCCTCGACAACGGGAGTCACAATCCCGTGCTCTACCAACTGAGCTACGCCCACCATAGTGCGCTTACAACCCTGCCCGTCTTACACAACAAGCAGTTAAAGCAAAAGAAAAAAGCCGCTACAAGCGGCTTTGTTCAAATTTGGTGCGGACGGAGAGACTCGAACTCTCACACCTTGCGGCGCTGGAACCTAAATCCAGTGTGTCTACCAATTCCACCACATCCGCATTTCAAACTTTTGAAGCAAAGACGCCAGACTATTAATCTGGCGGCTTTCTAAATATGGGGTGGACGAAGGGGATCGAACCCTCGACAACGGGAGTCACAATCCCGTGCTCTACCAACTGAGCTACGCCCACCATATTGCCTGTACTTCTTTACTTGTGCCAAAGCTGCCTAATGGCGCACCCGGCAGGACTCGAACCTGCGACCATCCGCTTAGAAGGCGGATGCTCTATCCAGCTGAGCTACGGGCGCATTGTTAGCCTGTATTCTTTGACGACTACAGACCAAGTGCTTTCAGTATCACCAAGCTGGACAACAACTTCGCTCTACCTTCTTAACCAGTGCTAGGCTGTGCCCGACAAGTGCGACGAATGTTATAGGTGAGCCTGAAAGTCGTCAACTCTTTTTTATAAAAAGTTTAGAAATATAAAGGAGTTAGGGGAATAAACAGACCAGGCGCCTTTGCCCTCACGCCACGGCATGCGAGAATGCACGTCCTTTTTCCACCCTTTACGATGGTTAATCACGCGTAATGACTGCACAACTAATCGACGGCAAAGCGATCGCCGCCAGCCTGCGCCAGCAGATTGCCAAACGTGTCGCCGAGCGTCACGAGCAAGGCCTGCGCACCCCTGGTCTGGCAGTGATTCTGGTAGGCAGCGACCCTGCCTCCCAAGTTTATGTTTCGCACAAGCGTAAAGACTGCGAAGAGGTAGGCTTTCTTTCCCAAGCCTATGACCTGCCTTCAGACACTGCCCAGCAAGAGCTGACTGACCTGATCGACCGTCTTAATGACGACGCGAACATCGATGGCATCCTGCTGCAACTGCCCCTGCCGGCTCATCTGGACGCCTCCAAACTGCTGGAGCGCATCCGCCCGGACAAAGATGTCGACGGTTTTCACCCTTATAACGTCGGCCGCCTGGCCCAGCGCATCCCGCTGCTGCGCCCCTGCACCCCCAAAGGCATCATGGCCCTGCTGGAAAGCACCGGCCAGGACCTGTACGGGATGGACGCAGTGATTGTCGGCGCTTCCAACATCGTTGGGCGCCCGATGGCCATGGAGCTGCTGCTGGCTGGCTGCACCGTGACCGTCACTCACCGCTTCACCAAGGATCTGGCCGGCCACGTTGGCCGCGCCGACCTGGTGGTCGTTGCCGCCGGCAAGCCGGGCCTGGTCAAAGGCGAGTGGATCAAGGAAGGCGCCATCGTGATCGACGTTGGCATCAACCGCCAGGCAGACGGCAAACTGGTGGGCGACGTGGTTTACGAGACCGCCCTGCCCCGCGCCGGCTGGATCACCCCGGTTCCGGGCGGCGTTGGCCCCATGACCCGTGCGTGCCTGCTGGAAAACACCCTGTACGCTGCAGAAACCCTGCACGACTGAGTGTTAGCACGCGCACACGACAACGGCACCTTCGGGTGCCGTTGTCATTTGCGCCGATAAAACCCAGGCAAACAAAAACCCGCACTCGGCGGGTTTTTGTTTACACAACCAGCAACCTAGTCAGCCAAGCGCCAGGTCGTACCACCTTTACCGTCTTCCAGCACAACACCCATCGCGGTGAGCTGATCACGAATGCGATCCGACTCTGCCCAGTCCTTACCGGCACGGGCCGCCAAACGCGCGGCGATCAAAGCATCCACCTGGGCTGCATCAATCTTGCCTTCAGCACCTGCCTGCAGGAAATCGTCGGCTTCGAGCTGCAACACACCCAGCACATCAGCCAATTCTTTCAAGCGTGCCGCCAGACCGGCCGCAGCTTGCAGATCGGTTTCGCGCAGGCGGTTGATCTCGCGAACCATCTCGAACAGCACCGCACAGGCTTCCGGCGTGCCGAAGTCGTCGTTCATCACCTGGGTGAAGCGCTCAACGAACGCCTCGCCACCGGCAGGAGCCACTTTCGGCAGCCCTTTAAGCGCGTTATAGAACCGGTCAAGGGCTGCTTTCGCGTCCTTGAGGTTGTCTTCGGAGTAGTTGATCGAGCTGCGATAGTGGCTCGATACCAACAAGTAGCGCACCACTTCAGGGTGATACTTCTCCAGAACGTCGCGAATGGTGAAGAAGTTGTTCAAGGACTTGGACATCTTCTCGCCATTGATGCGAATCATCCCGCAGTGCATCCAGGCATTGGCGTAGGTTTTACCGGTAGCCGCCTCACTTTGGGCGATTTCGTTTTCATGGTGCGGAAACTCAAGATCGCTGCCGCCGCCATGAATATCGAAAGTCTCACCCAGGCAGCAGGTGGACATCACCGAGCACTCGATGTGCCAGCCCGGACGACCCGGACCCCACGGCGATTCCCAGCTCGGCTCGCCAGGCTTGACGCCTTTCCACAGCACGAAATCCAGCGGATCGTGCTTGGCTTCGTCGACTTCGATACGCGCACCGATGCGCAGATCCTCGATTTTCTTACGCGACAACTTGCCGTAACCCATGAACTTGGCGACGCGGTAATACACATCACCGTTGCCCGGGGCATAGGCGTAACCCTTGTCGATCAAGGTCTGAATCATCGCGTGCATGCCGGGAATGTGATCCGTGGCACGAGGCTCCATATCCGGCTTGAGGATATTGAGCCGCGCCTCGTCTTCATGCATCGCCGCGATCATGCGCTCGGTCAGCACCTCAAAAGGCTCGCCGTTCTCGCGGGCACGATTGATGATCTTGTCTTCAATATCGGTAATGTTGCGCACATAAGTCAGGTTGTAACCGCTGAAACGCAGCCAGCGGGTTACCAGGTCAAAAGCAATCATGCTGCGACCATGACCAATGTGGCAGTAGTCGTACACGGTCATGCCGCATACGTACATCCGCACATTGTTGCCGTCCAGCGGCTTGAAAACTTCTTTGCTCTTGGTGAGCGTGTTGTAGATCGTAAGCACGGCTTGTTCCTTCAAAACTTGATCACTGGCCCCACGAGTCACGCAGGGTCACGGTACGGTTGAATACCGGGTGACCGGGCTTCGAGTCCTTGATATCCGCGCAGAAGTAACCTTCGCGCTCGAACTGGAAGCGGTCTTCCGGCTGTGCATTGCCCAGCGAAGGCTCAGCACGACAACCGCTCAGGACCTGCAGCGAGTCAGGGTTGATGTTTTCCAGGAAGCCAGCGCCATCTTCAGCCTTTTCAGGGTTTGGCGAACGGAACAGACGATCATACAAGCGCACTTCGCATTCAACGCTGGCAGCCGCCGGCACCCAGTGCACAACGCCTTTGACCTTGCGACCTTCCGGGTTTTTGCCCAGGGTTTCAGGGTCGTACGAGCAGCGCAGTTCAACGATGTTGCCATCGGCGTCCTTGATTGCTTCGTCAGCACGAATCACATAGCTGCCGCGCAGGCGCACTTCGCCGCCCGGCTCAAGGCGCTTGTAACCTTTTGGCGGCTCTTCCATGAAATCGTCGCGATCGATGTAGATTTCGCGAGCGAACGGCAACACGCGCACACCCATGTCTTCTTTCGGGTGGCAAGGCAGTTCAAGGTTTTCAACCTTGTCTTCGGCGTAGTTGGTGATCACGACTTTCAACGGACGCAATACGCACATCGCACGCGGCGCGCTGTGATCCAGGTCGTCACGGATGCTGAATTCCAGCATGCCGAAGTCGACCACGCCGTCAGAACGGTTGGTGCCGACCATGTCGCAGAAGTTGCGGATCGACTTGGGCGTGTAACCACGGCGACGGAAACCCGACAGGGTCGACATGCGCGGGTCATCCCAGCCATTCACGTGCTTTTCATCAACCAACTGCTTGAGCTTGCGCTTGCTGGTGATGGTGTAGTTCAGATTCAGGCGGCTGAACTCGTACTGACGCGGGTGCGCCGGCACTGGCAGGCTGTCGAGGAACCATTCGTACAGAGGGCGATGGCTTTCGAATTCCAGGGTGCAGATCGAATGGGTAATGCCTTCGATCGCATCCGACTGACCATGGGTGAAGTCATAGTTCGGGTAGATGCACCACTTGTCACCGGTCTGGTGGTGATGGGCATGACGAATGCGGTACATGATCGGGTCGCGCAGGTTCATGTTCGGCGATGCCATGTCGATCTTGGCACGCAGTACGCATTTGCCGTCCTCGAACTCACCGGCTGTCATGCGGGCAAACAGGTCCAGGTTCTCTTCGACGCTACGGTCGCGGAACGGGCTGTTCTTGCCGGGCTCGGTCAAGGTGCCGCGGTATTCCTTGGCTTGCTCAGGCGACAGGTCGCAGACGTAGGCTTTACCTTCTTTAATCAGGTAATTCGCCCACTCGTGCAGTTGGTCGAAATATTGCGAGGCATAGCGCACTTCGCCAGACCACTCAAAGCCCAGCCATTTCACGTCGCTTTCGATCGCGTCGATGTATTCCTGGTCTTCCTTGGCCGGGTTGGTGTCGTCAAAACGCAGATGCGTGACGCCGCCGAACTCCTGAGCCAACCCAAAGTTCACACAAATGGATTTGGCGTGGCCGATGTGCAGGTAGCCGTTAGGCTCCGGCGGGAAACGGGTCACGATCTGTGTGCATTTACCCGAGTCTAGGTCCGCCTGAACGATTGGACGCAGGAAGTTAGCCGGGACAGCAGGGCCAGCCTTTGGATTCAGAGTGGGGTCGACAGTGGGCTTGCTCATAGGATCCTTGAACGTAACAGGGTGCGCGGCCTGGGTCGGCCGACTAAATCAAAGCGCCTATCATAGCCGATGCCGTCAAGTCCCTGACAGAGCAGGTGCTCAATCAAACCGATTGAAATGCCGGCTTTTAGTCCCCATATGGGAAAAACACCATCGAAATGCCGTGCGAGCACGCTAAACTCCGTCCGCGGCTGTATCTACCCAGCCAGCCTGGGGGATTGAGGTGTGTTCACCCCGCCCCCAAGCCCGACGAATTCTCTGATAGAGCGATAACGACCATGACCAAAGTAAAACTGAGCACCAACCACGGCGACATCGTGATCGAGCTGAACGCTGAAAAAGCACCGATCACCGTAGCCAACTTCATCGAATACGTAAAAGCTGGCCACTACGAAAACACTGTTTTCCACCGTGTAATCGGCAACTTCATGGTCCAGGGCGGCGGTTTTGAGCCAGGCATGAAAGAAAAGAAAGACAAGCGCCCAAGCATCCAGAACGAAGCTGACAACGGCCTGCCAAACGAGAAGTACACCGTGGCCATGGCTCGCACCATGGAGCCGCATTCGGCTTCCGCCCAGTTCTTCATCAACGTGGCTGACAACAGCTTCCTGAACCACAGCGGCAAAACCGCTCAGGGTTGGGGCTACGCCGTATTCGGTAAAGTCGTTGAAGGCCAGGACGTTGTAGACAAGATCAAAGGTGTTGCCACCACTTCCAAAGCCGGTCATCAAGACGTGCCGAAAGAAGACGTGATCGTCGAGAAAGCAGAGATCATTGAGTGATACTGCTGATTTCAGATTTACATCTGGAAGAGGAGCGCCCGGACATAACCCGGGCGTTTCTGGATTTCCTGACCGGGCGCGCGCGCTCGGCTCAGGCGCTCTACATTTTGGGCGATTTTTTTGAAGCCTGGATTGGCGACGATGCGATGACGCCCTACCAGCGCTCGATCTGTGAAGCGCTGCGAACACTGAGCGATACCGGCACCCGGATTTTCCTGATGCACGGCAACCGCGACTTTTTGCTTGGCCAGGCCTTTTGTAAAGCGGCTGGCTGCACCCTGATCAAAGACCCCAGCGTTGTAGACTTTTATGGCGAGCCGGTGCTGCTGATGCACGGCGACAGCCTGTGCACCCGCGATGAAGCCTACATGCGTCTACGACGCTACCTGCGCAACCCCATCACATTATGGATCTTGCGCCACCTGCCACTGAGCACACGCCATAAACTGGCGCGCAAGCTGCGCAGCGAAAGCCGTGCCCAGACCCGCATGAAAGCCAATGACATCGTCGACGTCACCCCCGAGGAAGTCCCCCGGATCATGGCGCACTTTGGCGTGCGCACCCTGATTCACGGCCACACCCATCGCCCTGCAATCCATGAATTGCAGATCGGCGAACATGTCGCCAGACGCATTGTGCTCGGTGACTGGGATCGTCAGGGCTGGGTACTGCAAGTGGATGAGCAAGGCATGCAACTTGAGCCGTTTGAATTCTTGCAGCCCGCCTCACAGTAAAGCCGTGGGAGCGAGCCTGCTCGCGAAGGTATCGGCGCAGTCAGATACTTTCGCGAGCAGGCTCGCTCCCACAAGGGGCTGGCAGGGCTCCAGCTTTAATGCCCGCTTGTCGCCGGCCCTGCCTTGGCCGCAAACGGCGGTTTTGCCAGCCAGACCAGCAGAATCAAGCCCATGAACAGCCAGCCCATCATCGTGAAGTAGTCCACGGTGGAGAG
This sequence comes from Pseudomonas deceptionensis, assembly GCF_900106095.1. Classification (NCBI taxonomy): domain Bacteria; kingdom Pseudomonadati; phylum Pseudomonadota; class Gammaproteobacteria; order Pseudomonadales; family Pseudomonadaceae; genus Pseudomonas; species Pseudomonas deceptionensis. The sequence continues at coordinate 4,509,852 of NZ_FNUD01000002.1, forward strand.
CATATAAGCCTGACTGGTCAGTATCTGGTCCATCTGCGCATAGGCTGGCGTACTGGCACCACCCAGGCTTTCCAGGGCGTGCCGGGTTACCGGATCATAGGCGCTGATGCTTTCACTCATGTAGGCATGATGCTGATCTGCCCGGCGAATCCAGATCCAGGTGGTCAGGGATGCAGCAAAACTCCCCCCCAAGGTTCGCAAGAACGTCGCCAGACCCGCACCATCGGCGATTTGATGCGGCGGCAAATCCGACATCAAAATGGTCAAGGTCGGCATAAAGAACAATGCCACACCAATCCCCATAAACAGCTGTACCAGCGCAACGTGCTGGAAATCCACCTGATTGGTGAAGTCGGCCCGCATAAAGCAGCTCAGGCCAATCGCCAGAAAGGCCAGCCCGGCCAGCAAGCGCAAATCGAATTTATTCGCGTATTTGCCCACAAACGGCGACATCAAGACCGGCAAGATCCCGATCGGCGCCACCGCCAGCCCCGCCCAGGTGGCGGTGTACCCCATCTGCGTCTGCAACCACTGCGGCAGGATCAGGTTGATCCCGAAGAACCCGGCATAACCCAGCACCAACACGATGGTGCCGATACGGAAGTTGCGGTGGGCAAACAGGCGCAAGTTGACGATCGGGTGCTTGTCGGTCATTTCCCAGATGATAAACGCCGCCAGCGCCACCACGGACAGTGCAGTGCCCAGCAAGATGAAGTTGGACTCGAACCAGTCCAGGTCATTGCCCTTGTCGAGCACAATCTGCAACGCACCCACACCGATAATCAGGGTAATCAGCCCCACATAGTCCATCGGCTGACGGGTAATCACCACCGGACGCGCCTTCAATTGCTGGCGAACCACCATCACTGCAAAAACGCCAATCGGGATGTTGATAAAGAAGATCCATGGCCAGCTGTAACTGTCCGTGATCCAGCCGCCCAGAATGGGCCCCGCAATGGGAGCGACCACCGTGACCATCGCCAGCAATGCCAATGCCATCCCCCGTTTCGCAGGGGGGTACACCGCGATCAACAGGGTTTGCGTCATGGGATACAGCGGCCCGGCCACCAGACCTTGCAGCACCCTGAACCCTACCAGCTCGGGCATGGAGGTCGAGATACCGCACAAGAAAGACGCCAGCACGAACAGAACCGTGGCCCACAAGAACAGCTTCACTTCGCCAAAGCGCCGGCTCAACCAACCGGTCAAAGGCAAGGCAATCGCGTTACTCACAGCAAATGAAGTAATAACCCACGTGCCTTGTTCCGAACTCACCCCCAGGTTGCCAGAGATGGTGGGCAAGGCGACGTTGGCGATGGTGGTGTCGAGCACCTGCATAAAGGTCGCCAGCGACAGACCAATAGTGGCCATTACCAGGCTGGGAGGGGTAAAAGACGCGTTTGTACTCATCGCAAATCCTTTAAAACCGGGTATGCAGCCCCACCTGTGCGGCGGGGCTTATGGATTGGCGAATCAGCGCTGGGCGGCGATATTGCCTGGCGCAGCGCTGTTGCTGTCAATCAGACGCGTGATCATGGCTTCGGCATCCGCCAATTGCTGCGCGTACACATTGGTGGTGAACGACGCCTGTTGCGGCGGTTGCTGGGCCAATACCGGGCCACTTTGGTCGCGCAGATTCACATCTACGGTCGTCGACAGGCCTACACGCAACGGGTGCTGAGCCAGCTCATCGGCATTGATATGGATGCGCACTGGCACCCGCTGCACGATCTTTATCCAGTTACCTGTCGCGTTCTGCGCAGGCAACAGGGCGAATGCGCTGCCGGTACCGGCACCAATGCTGTCGATGGTGCCGCTGTATTTCACGCTATTGCCGTAGATGTCCGACTCGATGTCCACCGGCTGACCGATGCGCATCTTGTGCAGTTGGGTTTCCTTGAAGTTGGCATCAATCCACAGCTGATTGAGCGGGATAACGGCCATCAAGGCCGTGCCAGGCTGAACCCGCTGGCCCAGTTGTACAGTCCGCTTGGCCACATAACCGGTGACAGGCGCAATCAACGTGGAACGGGCATTGGCCAGGTACGCCTGACGCAACTGCGCGGCAGCAGCCATGACATCCGGGTGATTGGCCACGGACGTGTTGTCCACCAGCGCTCGGGTGGTATCGAGCTTTTGCTCGGCATTGCGCAAGGCACTTTGCGCCGAGGCCAGATCATCCCGCGCATGGGCCAACTCTTCCTGGGAAATAGCCCCGCCCGCCGCCAGACTCTTGCGGCGGTTGTAGTTGTCCTGGTTTTTTTGCACTTCGACTTTCTGCGCCGCCACCTGGGCCTTCATGCCGTTCACATCACTGAACAGACCACGAACCTGACGCACGGTACGGGCCAGATTGGCCTCGGCGCTTTGCAAGCCAACCAGCGCATCGCTCGGGTCGAAATTCAGCAGCACCTGGCCTTCATGCACCAGATCGCCATCATCGGCACCGATGCTTACCACCGTACCGGTAACCAGCGGCGTGATTTCAACCACGTTGCCATTGACGTAGGCATCGTCGGTGCTTTCGCTCCAGCGGCCATACAGCTCATGCCAGGCCCAGACGCCCAGCCCCATCAGAATGACCAGAATGGCCAGGCCGCTCAGCCAGAGCTTGCGTTTACGCTGGCTGCCAGCGTCCTGGGCTTGTTGCGCTTCATTGGGTGTTTGTACAGTGGACATGACGAGTACCTAAATTATTCTGCCAGCGAGGACTTCAGTGGGAACGGCCGTAGCCGTGCTACCGGGCTCAAAGCCACCGCCCAGGGCTTGCATCAGTTGAATCGAAAGGTCGATCTGCTCGGCATTCAGGTCCGCCAGCTGACGCTGGGCCTGAAGCAATTGCTGCTCAATACTGAGCACGTCCAGGTAGTTGCCGACGCCCGAGCCGTAGCGCTGCAATACGGTGTTGAACGATTCCTGAGCGATGTCGGTTGCCCGCTGCTGGGCATTGATTTGCTGCCCCACGGCACCTAGCTGCGAGAGGGTGTCACTGACGTCGCCGAGCGCACCCACCAGGATCTTGTTGTACTGCGCCACAGCCAGATCGTAATTGGCATCCTCGGCATCCAGGCCTGCACGCAGGCGCCCGCCATCGAAGATCGGCAACGAAATGGCCGGGGCAATATTGAGGAAACGGCTGGCAGACCCGAACAGCGCATCGCCCAGCAAAGACTGAGTTCCTGCCGCTGCACTGAGGTTCAAATTGGGATAAAAGCGCGTCTTGGCCGCTGCAATATTTTTGCTCGCCGCCTCCACTCTCCAGCGGGCCGCCACTACATCGGGACGACGACCGAGCAACTCGGCCGGCAAGGTGCTCGGCAATGCCACAGCGCCTGGTGCCAGGATCTTGGGACGGGCAATGTCACCTCCGCGATCAGGTCCCTTGCCTAACAACACCGCCAACGCGATGCGCGCGCTCTTGAGTTGTTTTTCAGCATTGATCAGTTGTTCCTGGGAGCTGGCCTCAAGGCTTTCGGTTTGCTGGTATTGATAGTGGCTGTCGATGCCGGCTTGCAGGCGACGCTTGCTCAAGTCGAGCAACTTGCCCGTGCGCTCAAGGTCATCCTTGGCCAGGTCCCGCACAATAAAGGCATGCCCCAGGCTGCTGTAGCCCCGGGCCACATCGGCGGCGAGGGTCAGGCTCGCAGCCTGGCTATCGACCTCGGCAGCACGGGCCTGGCCCAATGCCGCTTCCCAGGCATCACGCTGACCGCCCCACAGATCGAAGGTGTAATTAAAGGTCAGGCCGACATCCCGCAGCGTGTCATAACGACCACCCTGCCCGCTCGGGTCCTGGGATCGCGACAAGCGCGAACGCGTCACATCAGCTTCGGCATCCAGGGTTGGCATGCGGGCAGCATCGGCGGCACCGGCCGCAGCAGTGGCCTGGTGCGCACGGGCACTGGCTATTTGCATATCCGGGCTGTCGCGCAACGCTTCCTGAATCAAGCCATCCAGTTGCCCGTCACCCAGACGCTTCCACCAGTCCTTTTCAGGCCAGGCGGCGGGGGTGAGCGTGATGCCGTCGAGCGATCGGGCAGCTTTGAGGGTGTTGGCTTCCTGGCTCACGCCCACGGTATTCAGACCGCTATAGCTCGCGCAGCCGGCCATCACCATCGACGTAAATACCAGGCTCAGGCCTGTACGCAGTGTGTTGTTGCTCATTTTTCACCTAAGCGCATGACCGTGATCGGATCACCGGCGGCCAGCAGTATTTTCTTGAGGATCTGTTCCAGGCTTTGCAGCTCTTGCGGGCTAATGGCACCTGCCAGCTGATTCATGGCGTCGGCGCCAATCTGTGGCAACAGGCCGGCCAGCGCCTGCCCGTCATCGCTCAGCACCAGCCGGATCTGGCGTCGATCCGCCTCGGAGCGCTGACGGACCAGCAGGCCTTTCTGCTCGAGACGGTCGAGCATGCGGGTCATCGAGCCACTGTCCAGGCACAGATGGCGGCAGAGCTCGGCCGGGGTATCAACGTCGAACTGGGCCATGATAATCAGCACTTTGAACTGTGCCGCCGTGATGCCGTATGGCTCCATGTGGCGGTCAATGATGCGATCTTTGAGCATGGCCGTACGCCCCAAGAGCAAACCCAGGGTGCAGTTTCGGAAGTTATCGGGATGGAAGTGTTTCATCAGGGCACCAGGAAGCTGCCTAGGCAGTAATGTTTCAAAATATTACTGTCTAGGCAGCTAATGTCAAGCCGATTATTAGGTGGCTATCTATCTGGTTGTTTGTACTGCAAAATCCTGTAGCCGTCGCCGAGGTAAAAAAATCAACTGTGGGAGCGAGCCTGCTCGCGAATGACCTTCGCGAGCAGGCTCGCTCCCACACGGCAACAGAGTATCTCTAAGGATTTAAGCGGCGGCTGGCACGCCGCTATGGAAGCGGAACTCTACATCCGGGCTTTCGATCAGCTCCTGCTCAGCCGCCCTCACCCGCTCGATCACCTGTGCAATATCCTTGGCATCGCCGTATTGATAGGCCAGCTTCAAATAACCCTGGAAATGCCGGGCCTCGCTTTTGAGCAGACCGAAGTAAAACTTGCCGAGTTCTTCGTCCAAATGCGGCACCAGCGCTTCGAAACGCTCGCAACTGCGGGCTTCGATAAAAGCGCCCACCACCAGTGTGTCCACCAGCTTGACCGGTTCGTGATTGCGCACCACCTTGCGCAGAGCCGACGCATAGCGCCCGGCCGACAGTTGGCGCAGCTCGATCTTGCGCTTTTTCATCAGGCGCATGACCTGCTCGTGATGCACCAGCTCTTCACGGGCCAGACGCGACATCATGTTGATCAGGTCAACATGGGAGTGGTACTTGGCGATAAGGCTCAACGCCGTGCTGGCCGCCTTGAACTCACAGTTTTTGTGATCGATCAGCAAGGTTTCCTGATCCGCCAATGCCGCTGCGATCCAGCCGTCAGGGGTACGGCAGCCCAGGAACTCATGGATTTCAGGAAGAATCACGCGCGTGCTCCCGACCGTTGAGGGTTGCACGGCAGACCGGCAGTGTTTTGAAGAATCGCTGACATGAGGCTCACAAAGACTGAATTGAGGCGAGCCAGGGATTATACGGGCCTCGGAGCGCAGCACCAACGGCGCAACTTGATATGCATCAACACGGGTGCAACTGCCAAGCAACTATAGTGATTACACGCCGCCTTTATTACTTGTGGAGTCACCGGTCATGCACAGCATCAACAGCCTGTTGGTCGTCATCGAGCCCCATTTGATGGAAAGCCTCGCACTCAAGCGCGCCAAACACATCGCCTGCCACACCAAAGCGCACCTGCATCTACTGATCTGCGATAAAAAGCATGACCATTCGGCCCTGCTGAGCGTGCTTGAAAGCAGCCTGAAAAGTGAAGCCTACAACGTGACCACCGAGCAGGCCTGGCACGAAAGCCAGCACGCCACCATCATCAAGGTGCAACAAGCGCAAAACTGCGGGCTGGTGATCAAGCAGCACGTGCCCGACAACCCGCTGAAAAAAGTGTTGCTGACCCCTGAAGACTGGAAGCTGCTGCGCTATTGCCCAAGCCCGGTGCTGCTGGCCAAGACCGCGCAGTCCTGGGAACACGCCGTCATCCTGGCGGCCGTCGACGTGGGCAACAACGACCCCGAGCATATGGCCTTGCACTCAAGCATTGTCGACCATGGCTTTCGCATCGCCAGCATGGCCCATGCACAGCTGCATGTCGTCAGCGCCCACCCCGCCCCCATGCTGGCTGCGGTCGACGCCGTCTACCCGCTGGACACCCAGCTGGAGGAGAGCTACCGGGCCGAATGCAAGGTGTTCCAGCAACAATGTGAAATCGACGACAGCCGCCTGCATATAGAGGAAGGCCCGGCAGACGTGATCATTCCACGGGTCGCCAAAGCCCTGGGCGCGGTTGTAACCGTCATGGGCACAGTGGCCCGCACCGGATTTTCCGGGGCGCTGATCGGCAATACCGCCGAGGTGGTGATCGACAAGCTGGAAAGCGACATCCTGGTGCTCAAACCCGATGAGATGATTGAGCACCTGGAAAAACTGGCGAGCCAGAGCTGAGCGACTGACGACTTACTCGCCAAAGGCCTCTTTGAGAAAGCCCGGCGCGATATAGCGCTGATAGTGCGCTTCAGACAGCAGGAAAAATTCCCGATCAATGGCATCACGTAATTCGGGAAGGGCCCAGCCGCGAAACTCCGGCAGTAGCACCATGCCATAGAGCTCCAGCTGATTGATCACCCGCGCACCGCGGGCAATCAGCTGGTAGGCCCAGCAATATTCGGACTGGTTGGGCACAAAACGGATTTTGCGCGCCAGCAGCTGATCGCGCAGCGTGACCCGGTCAAACACCTCGACCTTACCCGTCATCACCTGCACCAAAAGCTGCTCCAGGCGCAGCCACACTGCACGCTTTGCCTCTTCGTCGTAACCGTTCCAGTTGATCACTTCATGGTGGAAACGCTTGCAACCACGGCACACGAGGTCGCCGTAAACCGTTGAACACAGGCCTATGCAGGGGGTCTTGATGGTTTGATTGGACATGGCGGAATAGAGCACTGCAGAACGAAACAGGTGGCTATGTTAGCCCTTTGTCTAACGCAGATCACCCCTCAACCTTCAGGGGCTAACTTACCTTTAACAAGTTTTTACCGTAGAATCGGCCTGCCTTTTAAGGCGCCAATGTCCGTTAGAAGCTGTTTTCAAAGCGTCACGAGCACAGTTGATCCCAAAGAACGGTGTTGGTGTGGGGTGTTTGCACTGCAGATACCCGCACCAATATTCATCATCCTCCCCGTTCGGAAGGCGTAAAACTTTGAAAACAGCTTCTGTTGGGAATCCTTGCAATTCTGGCTAAGCGGCTCAAAAAGCCCCGCAGCGCATGAGTGCCTGGCATTCCTGGATGAGCGTCCCGGACACCCATTTGGGACCAATGATGAGGGTAATAACTGTGCTTGAAGCCTACCGCAAACATATCGAAGAGCGCGCAGCACTGGGTATCGTTCCCCAGCCGCTTAACGCCGAACAAACTGCAGGCCTGATTGAGCTGCTGAAAAACCCGCCTGCTGGCGAAGAAGCGTTCCTCGTTGACCTGATCACCAACCGCATTCCACCGGGTGTTGACGAAGCGGCCTACGTGAAAGCCGGCTTCCTGTCCGCCATCGCCAAAGGTGAAGCGACTTCTCCCCTGATCGACAAGAAACGCGCTGTTGAACTGCTTGGCACCATGCAAGGCGGCTACAACATCGTGACCCTCGTTGAGATGCTGGACGACGCAGAGCTGGCACCGGTTGCCGCCGAGCAACTCAAGCACACCCTGCTGATGTTTGACGCTTTCCACGACGTCGCTGAAAAAGCCAAGAACGGCAATGCCCACGCAAAAGCCGTGGTGCAGTCATGGGCTGACGGCGAGTGGTTCAAGAACCGCCCTACCCTGGCCGACAAGATCAGCCTGCGCGTGTTCAAGGTCACCGGCGAAACCAACACCGACGACCTGTCCCCTGCACCAGACGCCTGGTCGCGCCCTGATATCCCGCTGCACGCCCTCGCCATGCTGAAAATGGCTCGCGAAGGTATCGTGCCGGACGTTCAAGGCTCCATCGGTCCGATGAAGCAGATCGAAGAAATGCGCAACGCCGGCTTCCCTATTGCCTACGTTGGCGACGTGGTCGGTACCGGTTCGTCGCGTAAGTCGGCAACCAACTCCGTACTGTGGTTCTTCGGCGACGACGTTCCTTATGTACCGAACAAGCGTGCCGGTGGCTTCTGCTTCGGCAGCAAAATTGCTCCGATCTTCTACAACACCATGGAAGATGCGGGCGCACTGCCAATCGAGTTCGATGTTTCCAACATCAACATGGGCGACGTGATCGACCTGTACCCGCATGCAGGCAAAGTCTGCAAGCACGGTACCGACGAAGTCATCACCACCTTCGAAATGAAGACCCCGGTGCTGTTGGACGAAGTTCGCGCTGGCGGCCGTATCCCGTTGATCATCGGCCGTGGCCTGACCGAGAAGGCTCGCGCCGAACTGGGTCTGGGTCCATCCGACCTGTTCAAAAAGCCGGAAGCCCCGATCGAAAGCACCAAGGGTTTCACCCTGGCGCAGAAAATGGTCGGCAAGGCTTGCGGCGTAACTGGCGTTCGCCCAGGTACTTACTGCGAACCGAAGATGACCACCGTAGGTTCTCAGGACACCACCGGTCCCATGACCCGTGACGAACTGAAAGACCTGGCGTGCCTGGGCTTCTCCGCCGATCTGGTCATGCAGTCGTTCTGCCATACCGCGGCTTATCCAAAGCCGATCGACGTGACCACCCACCACACCCTGCCAGACTTCATCATGACCCGCGGCGGCGTGTCCCTGCGTCCGGGCGACGGCATCATCCACAGCTGGCTGAACCGTATGCTGCTGCCGGATACCGTCGGCACTGGCGGCGACTCCCACACCCGCTTCCCAATGGGCATTTCGTTCCCTGCCGGTTCGGGTCTGGTAGCGTTCGCAGCAGCCACTGGCGTTATGCCACTGGACATGCCTGAGTCGGTTCTGGTTCGCTTCAAAGGCGAAATGCAGCCAGGCATCACCCTGCGTGACCTGGTACATGCCATTCCTTACGTCGCCATTCAGCAGGGTCTGCTGACTGTCGAGAAGAAAGGCAAGATCAACGAATTCTCGGGTCGCATCCTGGAAATCGAAGGTCTGGACAACCTGAGCATCGAGCAAGCGTTCGAACTGTCCGACGCCTCGGCAGAGCGTTCGGCTGCTGGCTGCACCATCAAGCTGTCCAAAGAATCCATCACCGAATACCTGAACTCCAACATCACCCTGCTGCGCTGGATGATCGGTGAAGGTTACGGCGATGCACGTACCCTTGAGCGTCGCGCTCAAGCGATGGAAGCCTGGGTAGCCAACCCTGAGCTGATGGAAGCCGATGCTGACGCCGAATACGCGCACATCATCGAAATCGATCTGGCTGACATCAAAGAGCCTGTGCTCTGCGCGCCAAACGACCCGGACGACGCTCGCCTGCTGTCCACCGTTGCCGGCGAGAAGATCGACGAAGTGTTCATCGGTTCGTGCATGACCAACATCGGCCACTTCCGCGCTGCGGGCAAGTTGCTGGACAAGGTCAAAGGCCAGCTGCCAACCCGTCTGTGGCTGTCGCCGCCGACCAAAATGGACGCTCACCAACTGACCGAAGAAGGCTACTACGGCATCTTCGGCAAAGCTGGCGCACGCATGGAAATGCCGGGCTGCTCGCTGTGCATGGGTAACCAGGCACGTGTAGAGCCGAACTCGACGGTTGTGTCGACTTCGACCCGTAACTTCCCGAACCGTCTGGGTGACGGCGCTAACGTTTACCTGGCTTCGGCCGAGTTGGCGTCGGTTGCCTCGATCCTGGGTCGCCTGCCAAGCGTTGAGGAATACATGGTCTACGCGGCAGAGATCAACACCATGGCAGCGGACGTGTACCGCTACCTGAGCTTTGATCAGATCGCCGAATTCCGTGAAGCGGCTGCAAATGCCAATATCCCGGTTATTCAAGCGTAAGCTGATGCAGTAACGAAAAAGCCCCGGTTTGTGAGAACCGGGGCTTTTTCATGCCTGCTGTTCAGCGATTCAAAGCAGCGGCGAGACGACTTGTTGCTCGCGTGGCCAGGCATCGAGTACGGCCTTGAACAGGGTAGCCAGCGGTATCGCAAAGAATATCCCCCAGAAGCCCCACAACCCGCCAAACAACAGTACCGCGCAAATGATCGCCACCGGGTGCAAGCTCACGGCCTCCGAGAACAGCAACGGCACCAGCACATTGCCATCGAGGGTCTGGATGATTCCGTACACCGCCATCAGGTAGATGAACTGGTCGCTCCAGCCCCACTGGAACAACGCAATCAACAGCACAGGCACGGTCACCACCACGGCGCCCACATAGGGCACCACTACCGATATACCCACCAGCAGTGCCAGCAGCGCCGCGTAGTTAAGGCCCATGGTGACGAAGGCGATGTAGGTCACGCCGCCGCAAATAATGATCTCGATGACTTTGCCACGAATGTAGTTGGCGATCTGGCGGTTCATTTCCTCTGCCACACGGGTAATCAGCGCCCGCTCGCGGGGCAGGTAGCCACGCACCCAGCGGCCAATCACCGCACGGTCCTTGAGGAAGAAAAACACCAGGATCGGCACCAGTACCAGATAGATCATGATGTTGACCAGCAGCGGCAAACTGGACAGCGAAAAAGTCAGCGCAAGCTGCCCGAACTTGCCGATCTCACCGCGTGCCACTTCGATGGCTTGCAGCACCTGTTCATCCGACACCAGATGCGGGTAACGCTCGGGCAACAGCAGCAGCAACGATTGCCATTTGGCGAGCATGCCCGGCAACTCATTGAACAGCGTGATCAACTGATGCCACAGCAACGGCACCACCACCACGATAAACACCAGCAACAGCCCCATAAAAAGCGCAAATACCAGGCCAACCGCCGCTGCACCCGGCACCCGCATGCGCTCCAGAGCAACCACCAGGCCTTGCATCAGGTACGCCAGCACCATGCCGGCCAGTACCGGCGCCAGCATGCCTCCCAAGGTCAGGACCGCGGTAAAAGCCAACACCAGCAATACCGCCAGCACTACGGCCTCTTCATCAGAAAAGTAGCGCTGAACCCAATCACGTAACACTTTGAACATCGAAATTCCTTAGAAGAGAGAAGACTCAGGCCTTGCGTAACCAGTAGCGATAAGTGCCAGCATCATCCTCTTCACGCAGCAGTTCATGGCCTGCCAAACGGGCAAAGGTACGAAAATCACGCTGCGAGCCCGCGTCCGTGGCAATCACCTTGAGGGTCTGACCACTGGCCATCCTGTTAAGCGCCATCTTGGCCTTGAGCAGTGGCAAGGGGCAATTGAGGCCCGTGGCATCCAGTTCAGCATCATGGGCCAACGTATTCGTCATTACGTACTCCTCTGGCGCGCCGGGTTGGCATTTTTTGGCCGGCTAGAATACCCCAAGCGGAGTCGCCACTGGTCGCCAGCCGAGTGTCCAGCTACAGTAAGCGCTTTACCCACCAGAGCCTTGTGCATGACTTTTCTGCGCCCTACCCTGTTGACGCTCGCTTGCCTGCTCGCATCGCCGAGCTTCGCCGACGATTTACCGTCTCTGGGTGACGCCAGTTCGTCCATTGTCTCACCACAGCAAGAGTACCAATTGGGCCGTGCCTGGTTGAGCATGCTGCGCAGCCAAGTGTCGCAACTCAACGATCCGCAACTCAAGGATTACGTCGAAACCAGCGTCTACAAGCTGGTAGAAACCAGCCAGGTGCAAGACCGCCGGCTGGAATTCATCCTGATCAACAGCCCGCAGCTCAACGCCTTCGCTGCCCCCGGCGGGATCATCGGGGTTAACGGCGGCCTGTTCCTCAACGCACAGACCGAAGGCGAATACGCCTCGGTAATGGCCCACGAACTGGCCCACTTGTCGCAGCGCCACTTCGCCCGTGGCGTGGAAGCCCAGCAACGCATGCAACTGCCGATGATGGCTGCCCTGCTGGCCGGGATCATCGTCGCAGCGTCCGGCGCGGGTGACGCCGGGATCGCCGCCATCGCCGGCACCCAGGCCGCAGCACTGCAAGAGCAGCGCCGATTCTCGCGCCAGAACGAACAGGAAGCGGACCGGATCGGCATTCTCAACCTGGAAAAAGCAGGCTACGACCCGCGCTCCATGCCCACCATGTTTGAGCGCCTGATGCGTCAATACCGCTTCGACGGCAGGCCACCGGAGTTCCTTCTGACTCACCCGGTCACCGAATCACGTATCGCCGACACCCGTAACCGCGCCGAGCAAGCCCGGGTTGGCGGCACCGAAGACAGCCTGCGCTATCAACTGATCCGCGCCCGGGTGCAACTCAACTACGAAGAAACCCCGGGGCTGGCCGCCAAGCGCTTTCGCCAGCAACTGGATGAAAACCCGAAAAACGACGTAGCGCGCTATGGGCTGGCGATTGCCTATATCAAAGGCAGCCAGTTCAACGAAGCACGCGAGACCCTCAAGCCGTTGCTGGACAAGGCGCCGAACGACATCACCTACAACCTGGCGCAGATCGAGCTGGACATGGACAGTAACCGCCTGCCCGAAGCCCAGCAGCGGATCGACCGGATGCGCACCCTGTATCCAGGCAATTACCCGCTCAACCAGGCCCGGGTTGACCTGCTGCTCAAGCAGAACCGCCCGGCCGAGGCCGACAAGGCGCTTGAAGCCCTGCTCAAGAGCCGGCCGGACGATCCGGATGTCTGGTACTCGGTTGCCGAAACGCGAGGCTTGTCGGGCAACATCATCGGCCTGCACCAGGCCCGTGCCGAATACTTTGCGTTGGTGGGGGATTATCGCCAGGCCATCCAGCAACTGGACTTTGCGCAGAAGCTCACCAACAACTTCCAGCTGTCATCGCGCCTGGATGCCCGCAAGCGGGAATTGATGGATCAGGAGCGGGCGCTCAAAGAGATGATGAACTGATGGTTCACGTGGGAGCTAGCCTGCTCGCGATGGCCTCGATGCAGTCATCTAGACAAACCGCACCGCCTGCATCGCGAGCAGGCTCACTCCCACAATAAAACTAGGCATTGCCCGCGAGTTTCAACCGCGCCGCCTGGGTGAAATCCAGCATGCGCTTGAGCGGGCGAATGGCGTGGGGCACCAGGGCCGGGTCAACGAAGATTTCGTTGGTGCCCTGTTGCAAGCACTCAAGGGTGCGCTCCAGGGTGTTCATGGCCATCCACGGGCAATGGGCGCAACTGCGGCATGCCGCTCCATTACCTGCCGTTGGCGCCTCGATAAAGACCTTGTCCGGGCACAGCTGCTGCATTTTGTAGAAAATGCCGCGATCAGTGGCCACGATGAACGTCTTGTTCGGCAAGTTTTGCGCCGCTGCGATCAACTGGCTGGTGGACCCCACCGCATCCGCCAGATCAATCACCGCCTCCGGCGACTCGGGGTGAACCAGAATCGCCGCATCCGGGTACAAAGCCTTCATGTCTTCGAGCTGCTTGGACTTGAACTCTTCGTGAACGATGCAGGCACCGTCCCACAGCAGCATGTCGGCACCGGTCTGGCGCTGGATGTAACGACCCAGATGCTTGTCCGGGCCCCAGATGATCGTCTCGCCGTTGTCCATCAGGCTTTCAACGATCTCCAGCGCGCAGCTTGACGTCACCACCCAGTCAGCCCGGGCCTTGACCGCCGCCGATGTGTTGGCATACACCACCACCGTGCGCTCGGGGTGCTTGTCGCAAAACGCCGAGAACTCTTCAACCGGGCAACCCAGGTCAAGGGAACAGGTGGCCTCCAGCGTCGGCATCAGCACGCGTTTTTCAGGGGTCAGGATTTTCGCCGTCTCACCCATAAAGCGCACGCCGGCGACCAGAATGGTTTTGGCCGGGTGGGCCGCGCCAAAGCGGGCCATTTCCAGGGAGTCGGACACACAGCCACCGGTTTCTTCGGCCAGGGCCTGAATCACCGGATCACAGTAAAAGTGCGCCACCAGCACCGCATCGCGGGCTTTGAGTTCAGCCGCGATCTGCTCGCGCAGGCTGAGGGATTGGGCCTCAGTCAACGCCTTGGGTTGCCTGGCATCGAGGTGGGCTTGGACCAGAAGTCGTTCAGAAATTTGCGTCATGTTCGCAAGACCTGCAAGCGCTGCTGCGCGAAAGTCGAGTGTACCACCAGCTCCGGGCATCAAGCCCCGCTGGGAGAATGTTTGTGATCAGGCACGGACAAGCACTGAAGCGCGGTAAGGCTACAGAATATCCTTGGGATTCAAAAGTTTAATGTTGCGCTTGCGACGGCGTGCGCACCGGCCCCCGGGCATGGGCAACCGCTCCCCATGCGCCAGAAGCCTTGCCGCCTTAGAAGATATTCAGCGGGTAACTGACGATCACGCGGTTTTCATCAAACGCGTTGGTGCTGTAGTCGCGGCGGATTGTGGAGTTGCGGATCCGCATCGTGAGGTCTTTGAACGTGCCGCTCTGCAGGGTGTAGGCCAGCTCGGTTTCGCGCCCCCACTCCTTGCCGTCGGTCACACTGCCCGTGTGCACGTTGTGACCGCTGATATAGCGGTTCATCAACGTCAGGCCGGGAGCGCCTAGGCCGGTGAAGTTGTAGTCGTGACGCAGCTGCCAGGATTTTTCCCGGGCGTTGTCGTAGCTGGAGTTGTAAGAGTCATTGGCCAGGGTGCCGCCGCTGGTGCCATTGACCCGCATCCAGGCGTTGTCGCCGGTGACTTTTTGCAGGCCCACATAGAACGTGCTGGCGCCATGACGGGCCGAGAGCAGCGCCGAGTACACGCGGTTATCCAGATCGCCGGCCTTGGCGCTGCCGTCTTCCTTGCCCTGGAAGTAACCCAGGTTCGCCCCCAGGGTCCAGGCGCCCAGCGGCTGGCTGTGCACCAGTTGCAGGTATTGCTGCTGGTAGATGTCTTTGAGCTCGGCATTCCACAAACCGATCATCGTGCGCTTTTCATTGAAGCTGTATTCGCCGCCGACAAAATTGAAACGATCAGAAGTGATCGTCCCTTTGCCCTGCATGTACATGTCTTCCAGGTTCGAATCGTTACGCTGGCTGTTCTTGCGGAACTGACCGCCATACAGGCTCAGGCCGTCGATTTCCTGCGATGTGATTTGCCCGCCTTCAAAAGTTTGCGGCAGTGAGCGGCCGTCGTCGGCGCGCAGAATCGGCAGCACCGGCATCCACTCGCCGACCTTGAGCACGGTTTTGCTGATTTTCATTTTGCCGGCCACGGCCAGACGACCGTAATCATCAGCCGGGCGACCGTCGCTGCCCACCGGCAACAACTGAGTGCCCCCGCTGCCTTTACCGCCATCGAGCTTGATCGAGTACATGCCCAAGGCATCGGCGCCGAAGCCGACAGTGCCCTGGGTAAAGCCGGACTTGGCATCAAAAATAAAACTCTGGGTCCATTCCCGGGCCTGGTCTTGTGGATTGGCAGAGTTGCTGAAATCGCGGTTAATAAAAAAATTACGCAGGGTCAAATTGACACTGGAATCATCGACAAAACCGGCGGCATGGCTCTGTAGAGGTAACGTACAGGCAATAGCCAGCGCGCAGAAACTGCGAGGATTCAAGCTTGAAGTCATTGTTACTTTTCCGTTTTCTGGCTAAAAAAATTCACAGCACCCAAAAAAATCGAGCGCTAAAAAAAGAGGGGGGTAAACCGCGGGGAGCGCTACAGCGGGCGCAGGGCTTTGCCTGCGACCGCACAGAATACCTGTTGATCGGTATTTATCATAAATTTTTCAATGACTTAGCCAGTAGCGCGAACGCCCTCCTCCGGTCAAATCTTGCCGAACACTTTAAAGACGCTGATGATCGCAGGCCCGATCGCCACTAGAAAAAAGCTGGGCCACAGGCAAAAGATCAACGGAAAAACCAGCTTCGTACCCACTTTTGCAGCTTTCTCTTCAGCCATTTGCGTACGCCGGTCACGAAACTCTTCTGCATAGATACGCAGGGTCGTCCCGACACTGGTACCAAAGCGAATGCTTTGCGCCAGCAAGCTCACCAACCCGCGAATGTCATCCAGCCCGGTTCGCTCGGCCAGGTGCTTGAGCGCTTCGGTACTGGGGATACCCGCACGCACCTCGGCATTGACCAGCGCCAGCTCCAGGGCAAGATCAGGCTGGCTGACCGACATTTCCTCGGCAACCCGTTCGATGGCCTGGGGCAAGGCAAGCCCGGACTCCACGCACACCACCATCAGGTCCAGGGCATCCGGGAAGGCAATCAGCAGCCGGGACATCCTGGCTTCCTTGCGTGCGCCCACATAGATCGCCGGTGCCAGCCAGCCCACACCGAACACCAGCATCAACAGCCCGACGCCCAATAGCAGCGACAGATTGGGAATGAACGGCAACAACATGATCGTAATGCCCGTCATTATCAGCGGCAGCAAGAGGCGAATCGCCCAATACACCTGCACCGCCGAAGGCGAGCGATAACCGGCATGGATCAGCAGGGTCCGGGTCTTGGAGGCCTGCCCCTTTTCACCGGAGCTGAAGCGTTGACCCACCTGCTCCAGCATCATTTGCAGGTTGCTTGCCGGCGCCCGGTGCTCGATGGCATGGCCGCGTTTGATCGACAACAGACGACGCTGTACCGGGCTTTGCAACCCCTTGGCCAGCACCGCCAGCGCCACCACCAGCAACACCACACTCAGGCCGATGACCCCGGCGAACAGTTCGCGGGTCATCTGCTCGTCCCCCACCATCCGATTGAGCAGACTTAGTAGATAGTTCATGTTCCTGCCCTCCAGGGCGACCCGTGTTCAAACCTGAATCCGGATGATTTTGCGTATCCAGAAGATCCCGATCAGCATCGCTACAAAAGCGCCCATGATCAGCTTCTGCCCCAAGGGTTCCTTGAAGAGCAAAGGCATGTAGGTCGGGCTCGATATCAAAATGGCCGCCGCCAGCACAAAGGGCATCGACACCAGTATCCAGCCGGACATCCGCCCTTCGGCCGAGAGGGTCTTGACCTTGCGATGGAAGCGAAAGCGCCCGCGAATCAAACTGCTCAGGCGGGTCAGCACTTCGGTCAAGTTGCCCCCCGTTTCGCGGTGGATCAGCACCGTAGTCACCAGCATCATGACCGTCATACTCGGCACACGCTCCAGCAGGCCCAACATGGCCCGGCGCACGTCATTGCCATAGTTGATATCGGCGAAGGCCAGGCCGAACTCGTAAGCCACCGGCCCTTGATGCTCCTCGGCAACCAGTTGCAGGGTTTCGTTGAACGGGTGCCCCGCACGCAGGGCGCGGCACATGGCATCCAGCGCATCCGGCAGCCCTTCCTCGAACTGGGCGAAGCGCTTGGCACGGTCATGGGCGATCTTCCAGACCGGCAGCCAGAAAACGACAGCCGCAGCCGGGAGCGCCACCCACCAGAGTTGCAGCAACGACCACAACACCAGCCCCACCGCGGTGGCCAGTACCAGCCCCAGCAACAGCACCCGATAGGCGCGGTACTCATGCCCCGCCTGCTCGATCATCTGGGCCAGGGTTTCCATCATCGGCAACTGCTCCAGGCGAGCCTCGAGCGGTGGCAGGCGACGCAGGTATTTCTGGCGCAAAATCGACTGCATGTTCGGCAGGTTATTGGCCCGTTCCAGCAGGTTGAGGCGACCGCGAATGCGTTTTCGCACCTGCTTGGCCTCACCGAACACCGGTATCGTCAGCCCCTGACTGAGCAGAAACATGGCGGTGAACACCATGCCCAGGAACGCCAGAATAAATTCACCCGGGATCTGATTCATCACTGCCCCTCCATCCATTCCGGCCGGAACAGACTGAGCGGCAGCTCAATACCCCGTTTGGCCAGCACATCACGAAATGCCGGCACCATACCGGTTGGGCGAAACTCGCCCAGAACCTCCCCTTTCTCGCCCATGCCGCTGCGCACAAAAGCGAAGATCTCGGTCATGGTAATGACATCACCTTCCATGCCATTGATCTCCTGCACACTGACCAACCGCCGCGTACCATCTTCCTGACGCTCCAACTGGATGACCACGCCAATGGCCGAGGCAATTTGCTGACGCATGGCCTTGATCGGAAATGTGGCGCCGCTCATCGACACCATGTTCTCGATCCGGCCCAGCGCATCGCGCGCCGTGTTGGCGTGGATGGTGGTCAAGGAACCGTCGTGGCCGGTGTTCATCGCCGTCAGCATGTCCAGCGCCTCAGCACCACGCACCTCCCCGATCACGATCCGGTCGGGGCGCATCCGCAGGCTGTTGCGCACCAGCTCACGCTGGCCCACCTCGCCACGGCCCTCGATATTGGCCGGGCGCGTTTCAAGGCGCACCACATGGGGCTGCTGCAACTGCAGCTCGGCAGAGTCTTCGATGGTGACGATGCGTTCGTTCTGCGGAATGAAACTGGACAGCACGTTGAGCATGGTGGTCTTGCCGCTGCCCGTACCGCCGGAGATCAGCACATTGAGCCGCCCTCGCACGATGGCCTTGAGCATCAGGGCGATAGCCGGCGTGAGGGTGCCCATCTGCACCAGGCTCTGGGTATTGAGCAGGTCCACGGCAAAGCGGCGGATCGACATGCTCGGCCCGTCGATAGCCAGCGGCGGGATGATTGCGTTGACCCGCGAGCCGTCCTTGAGCCGTGCATCCACCAGAGGCGAGGACTCATCGATGCGCCGCCCCAGGCTGGAAACGATGCGGTCGATGATGTTGAGCAAATGCTGATCGTCGCGAAAATGCACGTCCGTTCTCTGCAACTTGCCATAGCGCTCGACGTACACCGAGGCATAGCCGTTGACCAGAATGTCGGACACGCTGTTGTCCGTCAGCAACGGTTCAAGCGGGCCCAGGCCCAGCACTTCGTCGGTGATCTGCTTGATGATCAACTGGCGGCTGCTGGTACTGACCGGCGCCGAATACTCATCCAGCAGGCGCAGGCTGATCTCGCGAATCTGGCGCCCGGCGTCGGCCAGCTCCAGGGTGTCCAGCAGTGACAGGTCCATGACCTTGAGCAATTGCTGGTAGATCTTCTCCCGCCACTCGGCCTCCATGGAGCTGAGCTTGGTTCGGGTTTCATAGACGACATCCGGCACACTGGCTTCCCAGGCCATCATGACGCTGGAGCAGTCGGCACCCTCGACAGGCACTCCAAGACCCTCTACCGGAGCCAGTTTGCCGACCTGCTGACGCAGACGATTACGAAAGTCGCTGAGCATGGCTTATCCTCCGAAAAGACGGTTGAAAGTACGTTTGAACAAGCCTGCTTCACTGGCCTCGACACCGATCAGGTTCTGGCTCAGCTCGCGCAAACTCAAGGTGATGGCAGCACGCGGCGCATGAAACTCCAGCGGCACCCCGGTGTTCTGGCTTTCACTGACCACGGCATAGTCATTGGGCAGCTTTTGCAGGTCGTTACAGCGCAAGGCATCACTGATGTCCTTGGGCTTGAATGGCGAGGTTTTGTCGAAGCGGTTGATCACCACGTGCAAACGACTGCTTTGCACGCCCAGGTCATCACGCAGAATGCGCACCAGGCGGTTGGCGTCCTGCAAATGGCTCAGGCTCTGTTGCAGCACGATATAGACCCGGTCCGACTGTTCCAGGGTGATGCCCGTGAGGTGATCGATGTGCCGCGGCAAATCCACCACCACCCAGTCATAGGTGTTACGGGCCAGACGCAACAAGCTGTCCAGTTGCTCCAGGCGTATTTCCTGGGACAGGCACAGTTCATCGGTGCGACCGCCCAGTACATGCAGGGTCGGGCTGAAGTGGCTGCAAAAACCGCGCAACGCAACGCTGTCCAGCGAGTCGATCTGTTGCAACACATCGGTGTGACTGTGGGTCGGCAGCACATCCAGGCTGTGGGCCAGACTGCCGAACTGCAGGTCCAGGTCCAGCAGCAGGGTTCTGCCGCCCAGCACACTCAGCTGATGGGCCAGGTTGCACGCGAGCATCGAAGCCCCGGACCCGCCCTTGGCATTCATCACTGCAATCAGCTTGCCCGCTGCCCCCTGATCCGCATGAAGTTCCATCTGCATCCGGTTGAGTGCCGACTGCAAATCCTCTGCCGCCACCGGCTCCGGCAAAAAGTCACGAGCACCGGCCTGCATGGCCAGGCGCATGCCTTCGCGTTCGTCCAGAGGGCCACACACCAGCAGTGGCGGGCGCTCCTTCACCGGATGGAGCAACAGGGCTGCCAGCTCTTCGCGCCACAGATGGCTGACACGCAACAACAGAAAGTCAGGCATCTGCTCCAACCCATAGAGCGGGTCGGTGTGGCCATTGCTCACCAACCGCGTGCTGACTTGCAGGTTAGGCAGGCCCTGACTCAACGTTTTAAGATGGTTCAAGGCCGTCCCGTCACGCCCGCTGATCAACAGGCGCATGCCCTGGCGATCAGTTGACGCCGATGCAGTTACTTCTCGGACACTCAGCATGGCGTAATCCCCGGTGTAACCGTTGCATCAGGTTGGCGCCCAAGGCTTTCACGAGGCGCGGTAGACCTGAACGTCGGCAGAATGAATACCCCGCTGAAACCGGGGATCAACAGGTTGAAGCTGAAGTTGGTCACCTGCAGCTGAACATAACGGATGGCCAGAAAGCCGGTGGCATTCACCAGATCATTGGGGCTGGCGACCACGGCACCGTTGGCGTCCAGATAAACCAGATTCAGGTTGGCGTTTTTCAAACTGGCGATCAGGCTGCTCGGCCCGGTATTGGTGGCCGTATTGAACATCGCACGGCGCAGGATGACCGGGTCCTGGATATTGCATACCGCCGCCAGGCGGGCACCCCGTCGCACCGATTCACTCAGTACGTTGACCGTGAAATACAGCCGGCCCATTTCCAGCGCGCCAAACAGCAAGGTAAAAAGCACCAGCGCCGTGATGGCGAACTCGACGATATACACACCGCGCATGCGCTTGCTGTTCATCACAAGGCCCTCATTACGACAGTTGAGGTCAACGACAGACCCAGCGGCACGCTGCTGCCATAGAGTGCTGGCAGTGAGCTGCCGATTACAGGGATAAAGGTGTACGCAATGCTGACCTGTACATGATCGGTACCCACCGCAGTCACCGTGACATTCCCGGTGGTCAGCCCCGGTGCGACGGCGGGGTAGCCATTGGGGTTGGCCGGCACCCCGTAAACGGCCACGTTCTTGGTCTGCGAAATCAACGCGGCGCTCAGCTGGACCGTGCCCAGGGTAGAGTTCAAGGCCTGGCCGGACACATAACGCCCGGCATCGCGGCTGGCCTGCTGCAAGCTGTTGTACTGAAACAGCATGCGACCGAATTCGGCAAAGGTGAGCATCAACAACACCAGCAGCGGCAGGGTCAAAGCCAGCTCGACCATCGCCAGGCCGCGCTGGGCGCGGGCCGACTTGAATCCACAGCGTCTCATAAGACCTCCTAGGAATCGGTACTGGGCGTCTGGTTGTTGTCGATATAGGTTTTGTACAACTGAATGATCTGCGGGCCGACGCTGCCCGACGGGTTAGGCCCGGGTACGTTGTCGCCTTCACACACACTCACGAACTGACCGAAAATTTGCGCCTGGTTGCCTTGCTGAGCCTCAGGCTGCAACACGAAATAGCAGCCAAAGCCCAGCACCGGAATCGCGGAGGTACCATCGTTCTTGCCCGAACAATCGCCGATCACGATTTTGATAATGCGCCGCTCAAACACGCCATTGCTCTCGCAGCCTGCCCCGCCACCCACGCAGGCCGCAGAGTCCTGTGCCCAGTTGTTGTAGTCATACAAGGCACCGCTGGACGTAGACAGGTTGCCGTTGGTGGAGGTCACCGTCTGGCCGTTGTACTGAACCGGCGCCGGCGCCCCGGCGTACGTAAACGACTTGGCATTGACGGTCGTGACCAGGTCCGGCGGGTAGTCCGAAGCGCTCAGGCCACCCTTGTATTCGTTGAAGCGCGTATTAAGACCCTGCGCCGAAGGCCCCACGGTGTTGCCCGGTTTGGTCTGAACCGTCGAGCCGACCACGTTGCACTGGTTGATCCCGCCTGCCAGCCCTTCCCTGACGGTTTTGCCGCCCGAGCCAAAGTCCAGCAGCTGAAAATTCCCCGGGCCAATGGCAGACGCGTTATTGGCTGCGGTTTTGAGCACCTGCAGATCACCGAATTTGAAGCCCCAGAACATCCCCGCAGACGGGTTGTTCTGGGTTGGATCGCCGCACACGAGCAAAGGGGTAAGATCGCAGGGGCTGCTGGTCGGGCTGGGGCCCGCCGTCGCAACTGCGGCCACGGCCTTGGTGGTGGCGTTGCCATTATCCAGGGCCTGGAATACCCCCCAGAAAAAACTGCTCAAGGGGTAATTGGTCACCGTGACCCGGACAAAGGTCGCACTCGCAGGGCCAGGGAAAGAAAACGGCCCGTAGACGCTGGTCGCCAACTCCACCTTGGCAAAGCCTGATGCATTGGCGGCGATGGCCGTGGCCAATTCCTTATTGCCCGCCGCATTGGCATTAAGGGTCAGGGTATTGAGTGCAGCGGTCTGGGTCAGACCGGCGGCACCGGTCGCCCCCGTCACCATGCTGAGCGTCTTGGCCCCGCTCAATGCCGCCGCATCCACCGCATTTTGCAGACGGGTCTTGTTCAGCAACATATGGCTGCCATCCAGCGCCAGCGCGCCCATCAGCAAGAGCGAGGCCATGGCAATCACCACCAGGACGATCATCGATCCGCGCTGTTTCTGAGCAAACGCGGTGCGGGGCTGTTGAATACGCGCGTTCATGATGTTCCACCTTCATATGTTGCCGAGGCCTGACTGCTTACAACCCTTTCTCTACCGTCACCGCGACACCGCGGATCACGGTCACGCTACTGTCGTTGGCAGGCGCACGACGGCGTACCACCGGTTTTGGCATGACTGGCGCCGGCACGGGGGCAGCCTCGGCCACCGCCTCTGCCATCACCGGCGACTTGTTGTTATCCAGCGGGTTGCGCAGGGCCAGTTGCAGCTTGCCAGCGGCCATCCCCTTGACCAGGACTTCCGCCTGAGCGGGGGTCATTTCCAGGGTGACAGCGCGTACAACCACCGGTTGAGTCTTGTCCGTGCTGGCGGTCTGGTCGACGGCCAGCACCCGCAGGTCTTCCAGAATGGTTTTGGACTCGGCGTTACCGTCGTTGCCTGTCTGGCGGGTGGCCAGAACATCGACCCGATTACCCGGCAGCAGGAACCCGCCGACGCCGACCACATCATCGACACGTACCGAAATGGCACGTTTGCTGGGTTCGATCAGCGACGCCAGGGTGCTGCCACCCAGATGCTCGGCCAGGCGGGCACCACGCAGGATGTCGCCGCGCAGCATGGAGAAGGTCGCGATCTTGCCCACCACCTGGTCAGTGGAAGCAAATGCGTCATCCGGTGCGGCATCCTTGGGCATCCGCACCACGGTAACCTGCTGGGGTTCAATCATTTGCCCGAAACCGATTTCCACCGTGGCGATCACCACGTTTTGCTGGTTATCGTCGGGGCTGGTATTGAGCCGGGCCGTGAGCCAGTTATTGGCCATCCATGTTGCGCCCAGCCCCAAAATCACGGACAGGACAATCAGCGTAATCGTGCGCGAGTTCATGTCAGTATCTCCTTACCCAAGAAAATCGAGTTGGACGAAATAGTTGCGCCACGCCCACTCAAGTTCTTGAGCCGTTAGCGGTCCTGACCCCTCCAGATAACGCTGACGGTCACACGCCATATTCAGCAGATCGCGAGGATGGCAAGGCACCAGGGGCATATTTTCAGCGTCGTAGAGCTCTCGCAGCACATAACTGAGCAACATCGGGTCGTAATGGATGCCCAGGCGCTGCGTCTCCTGGATCCAGATGCGTTCGTATTCGCCAGGCTTCAGATAGCCAAATTGCAGCTTGTAGCCAATGCGTCGCAAAAATGCTTCATCGGCCAGCTCCAGCGGGTTGAGGTTGGTGGAGAACACCAAAATCATGTCAAACGGCAGTTCACAGTGGCGGCCACCGCCCAGGTTAAGAAAGTCGTGCCGCTCCTCCATCGGCACAATCCAGCGGTTGAGCAACTCGCCCGGCGTCATGCGCTGGCGCCCCAGGTCGTCGATGATCAGCAGCCCGTTGCTGGCCTTGAGCTGCAACGGCGCCTGGTACTGCCGCATGAAAGGGTCATACCGCACATCCAGTTGCTCCATCGTCAACTCACCGCCGGTGATGACAATGGGACGCTCACAGCACAACAGCCTGCGGTCGATGCCTTCATTGAGCAGCAACCCGTTCTGCTGCTCGCCATCGTCCAGGCGCTTGTGTACCTGAGGGTCGAAAATCTCGATCACCGCGTCGTTGATCGCAATGGCATGGGGCACCCAGATCGCCTCGCCAAACAGGCGGATCAACCGGCTGCTGACATAGGTCTTGCCGGTACCTGCCGGCCCGTAAATCATGATGGCGCGGCCTGAGTTCAGTGCCACACCCAATTGATCGAGCATGCTTGGCGCGAGCACCATCGAACTGAAAGAACTGTGCATGTCATGGGCGCTGATGCGGCCATGGTGAATGGTCTGCAACTTGAGCAATGTGCGGTAAGCGCTCACCGGATAAGGGGCTGCGCCTATGTAGCCACTGCGTGCCAGCGCCTCACGGGCGCTATTGCGGCCGCGCTCCGTCAAGCCATAACGCAGGGCTTGCCCACCTGCCTGGCCGAGCACCTCGACACGGCGGTCCTTGCGCAAAAACGTCAGCACTTCTTCCAGCACGGCACCGGTCAATGCCAGTCGCGCGACCAGTTGCACCATGTCCAGCACACCGGCGTCGTATAAATGCTTGCACACCAGATCGCCGAGAAAGTTGTCTGCCAAACCGGTTTCAAGAATCGTGCGCGGCTGTGGAGCCAGTTGCTGCACCCCTTCGCGTTCATGGGGAGAAACACGCTTGTTGCTGATGGCGTACATGCTGCTCTCCTGAACTAATGGCCAAGGGGCAGCCAGAAGACGCTGATTAACGTACCGAGTAAAACTGCGATCGAATAAGGGAAAGGCATCCCGGCCACTTCATCAGCCGCCGGCGAAAAATAGGCCCTGGCTCTGAGCATCAACCAGTAACGACCTATGGTCTGCTGTGCCTGACCCCGCACGAGCACTATCAATAATCCACATGCACCGCCGGCGATCAGGCTGAAAAAAGCGGCCCAGAGCGCGTCGTGCGGTGTGAGAAAAGCACCTGCCATGGCCATTAGCTTGACGTCGCCGGCAGCCATACCACCGACCACGTACATAGGCAGGAAAATCGCGAAACCGATCAACATGCCCAGCAGTGCATGGCCCAAGCCGACCCAGCCAAAGGCATAGGTCTGACCGACCACTCCCAGTACCAGCCCCAGCAAAACAAGAAGGTTGGGAATGCGGTGATTACGCAGATCGCTCACCACCGCAATTCCCAGCAGCCCTAACAGCAACGCAACAGCTGAAATCTGTACATCGCTCATGGCTGCACCCTCGACAGGAATGGTCGTACTAGCAAGTTTTGCCCTGTACAGCGCAGCCCAGGCTGGTAATGGCGGTTTTCACATTGGTACCCAAGGTGATAAAAGCCGCGACAGCACCCAGTGTGATCAGACCGCCGGCCACCGCATATTCCACGATGGTCAGGCCGTCTTCGTCGTTGATGAACTTCAGCACCGAAGTCTTAAGTGATTGCAGGTTCATTTTGTCCACCTCATTCAGTATTTAACTTCCCGGAGCCGGGCTAGTTGCACGGCTTGATTAGAGGTTAGCCAGTATGAAATGTGAGGGTTAGGAGTTTTTTGCGGACTGTTAGGACTTTATTGCCAGGGCCAAAAACAGTGATTTCACGCACAAAAAACAAACAAATATCAGCGCCAAAAAAGAGACACTCTATATAGGCAGCTCATTGTGTTATTCATACCCCGGGCCCGGAGCATATTTAACCAGGCAATAAAAAACCGACTTAGTGTGTTGGCTAGAGGGGACTTATAGCGCAACAGACTAAGCCGGGGTTTGCATATCAGAATTTAATCTGCACACCGATAATACAGAGACGATACTTCTCTGCAGGATCGTCTCTCAGACGCTGCATACAGGCCCACAAAAACTGACACCAGGAGCCAGCCAACCCGTGTTTATTGATCCGCTAGCAGGTTTTACCCTGAACCGCGCACCCCAGACTGGTGATGGCCGTACTGACGTTGCCGCCCAGGGTTATGAACGCTGCAACGGCCCCGAGTGTTATCAGACCACCGGCCACAGCGTACTCAACAATGGTGAGGCCATTGTCATCTTTAATAAAGGCACGAACAGAAGTTCTAATGGCAAGCAAGTTCATTTCATTCACCTCATTTGAGTGTTGGATCCAGAGCGACTACTTAAGACCCCGCTTGTTTGAATACTAGCCAGAGGCGACAAGAGCCGTTAGGAGTTTATTGTCGACCAGCAGGACTTTTTTGCAGTCACCAACAAGAACAATAACCACTAACAAACACTTTAAATGAGTAGTGAACAATGCCCATTATTGGATCCACTAAAGAAGCCTTTGATGACAGCAGAAAGGATTAACGGAATGAAATCCGCGGCTGCCCACAAGCCCCTGCTTTTATGGTTCGATCTCACTCGCAATCACTCGACTGAAGAACTCATCCTGCCCTTCAATACGGCCTGCCGCTGCCAGCTGGAAGTACCCGCTGCGTGGCTTGAAACCCTGCACGAGCCTGTGCCGGACATGATCTGCATTCACTATGACTGCCCCGACCTGCCGGGGCTCACCCTGTTGCAGGAGATCAAACTGCGGTTTCCTTCCATCCCGGTCACCATGTTCACGGTCCAGCACTCCGAAGAGCTTGCCATCTGGGCCATGCGTTCGCGGGTCTGGGAGTATGTGGTGCTCCCCCTGTGTGCCGGCGAAATCCAGCGATACCTGCATGCCCTCGAGCAACTGTGCGAGCTGCGACGAAACGCGGGCATCCGCAGCAAAGCAGCGCCGATCGAGCACGGACCGTCGCTGCCTGACAGCATCCGCCTGACCACTGACCACCAGAAGCACAAAGCGCTGCATAACGTGCTGCAGTTCATCGATCAAAACTATTGCGAAAGCATCGACCAAAAAGACCTGGCCAAGCGCTGCGGCATGACCACCTTTCGCTTCAGCCGCCTGTTCAAGGAAGTGTACGGGCTGGGATTCATGGACTACGTATTGCGCAAACGCATGGACAGCGCCAAGGACCTGCTCGACAACAGCCAGATGCCCATCACCAGCATCGGGTACGAGGTCGGCTTCAAAGACCCCTCCTACTTCGCCCGCGCGTTCAAACAATATTCGGGCTGTACGCCCAGTGATTATCGACAGCTGCGCCGAAGTGAAGTGCCGGTATCGGATGATGTACTCACCCACGTCATCGACAGCCTGGCGCGGCGGGCCGAGCGCTGACAGGCAGTGTGGAGCGAGCCCGCTCGCAACCCTGGGCCGAGTGAAGGCCCTCCCCCAACCCCCCTTTTTTCAATACAGCCAGTGCTGTTCGTCGGGATCAGATTAATACCGTAATCCCTGTAGGAACAGCCCTACATATCCGCTTCAGCCGCACTTTTAGACTTCAAGTACCCCCATCAATCGGAAGGTTACTTGTGTCTAAATTCATCTCACTGATCTTGTTTCTTGCGTTCGCCGGCTGCGGTCTTGCTACAGCTTCTGAAGCTCGCCAGCCGTACTCTTCAGCGATCCAGAAGGCTCATGCAGCCTCTTCACCGCTCCATGTGCGCAAAGTCATCAACCACGCACACACCTTGCTTGGCATCCCCTATCTCTGGGGTGGCATGTCCAAGGAAAAGGGCTTCGATTGCAGCGGCATGCTGGTCTACCTGTTCAAGCAAGAAGCCAATATCCACTTGCCAAGAACCACCGCCGACATGCTCAAAGCGAAAAAACTGCCCGTCGCCCGGCATGCCCTGAAACCTGGCGATGCGGTGTTCTTCCGTACCCAGGGCAGTGTTCGAAGCAACCACGTGGGCCTGTACATCGGCGATAACCGTTTTATACATGCACCGCGCAAGGGCAAAACGATTCGTATCGATTCGCTGGAAAATGCCTACTGGAAGAAAAACTACACCACCGCTCGACGCTTTTAAGCACGGCCACAAGGACTCAAGCGCTCATAGAAGCGCACGCATTGATGGAACAATCGAATACTGATGTGTCAGCGAGGGGTTTAGGGGTAAGCCCCTCGCTTGTGGATCTTCAATCGAAATGCTTCAGGCCCAGATGCCCACGCAACGTCGGGTGTTCATACGCGGTGCGCAGGTAGCCGCGCCGTTGCAGGATCGGCACCACCGATTCGGTGAACTCAGTGAAAGTACCGGGCAGGTAGGCAGGCGACACCACATAACCGTCGCAGGCGCCCAGCTCCAGCCAGTCGATCAACTGTTGCGCCACACTTTGTGCGGTGCCCGCCAACTGCGGCACACGGATGCTGGCGGCCATGATCGCTCCGTATTCCCCAAGGGTGATGTCGCGCTCCAGGCGCAGCTTTTGTGCAATCACATCCGGCGTCGCCGAGTGCCTGGCGATATCCAGCAGGCGGGTATCCAGCGGGAACCGGGTGAAGTCGAAGTTTGACTGGGTCGACAAGGTGATGACCCCCAGTTCAGGGTTGGCCAGCGCATTGTGCTCATCACGCTTTTTGATCGCTTCGGCTTCTGTACCGCCAATAAAGGGCATGACGGCGGTGAGGACCTTGCACTCATCCGGGTTGCGGCCAATGGCACGCATTTGCTGGTGGATGTCCTGGCGGAACTCAAGCATGCGCTCCACCCGGCTGTTGATGCTGAAAATCACCTCGGCCCAACGTGAACCAAACTGCCGGCCACGGCCCGACGCCCCGGCCTGAATCAACACCGGCTGGCCCTGGGGCACACGCGGGATGTTCAGCGGCCCCTCGCACTCAAAAAAGGGACCGCTGTGCTTGAACGCATCGATCTTGCCCGGGTCCGCAAGGATGCCCCGGACCTTGTCCAGCACCAGCGCGTCAGGCTGCCAGCTGTTCCACAGCTTGAGCACCAGCTCGACAAATTCATCGGCACGGGCGTAGCGCTGGTCGTGGGCCAGGTGCTGTGCATGGCCAAAGAGGCGCGCTTCGCTGTCATTCATCGACGTGACGATATTCCACGCGCTGCGGCCCCTGGAGATGTGATCCAGTGAGGCAATCGCCCGCGCCACATGGGGTGGCTGGTAGTAGGTGGTAGAGCGCGTCAGGCCCAGGCCGATATGCCGCGTGTGGCCGGCCAGCAAGCTGAGAATCGGCAGCGGGTCCAGCCGCGCCGCATCCTGGGCGCCCAGTTCGAAGGAGCGCGCCCGGGATTGCCCCGCCTGATCGCCGACCGCCAGGCGATCGGCAAAAAACAGCAGGTCAAAGCAGCCCTCTTCAAGGGTTTTGGCAATCTCGATGTAGTAATCAGGGTCGAGAAAGTGACTATGGGTTTGCGGGTGACGCCACACCGCGTGGCTATGTACCACGGGGCCTGAGAGCATGAACCCCGCCAATGCCATTTGCTTGGCCATAAGGTTACTCCTGGGTAATTAGAGGGCGCGGTCAAACATGGGGGTCACGTCATACGGTTTTTTGAGCAGCTTGGCGTCGTACAGAAAGTCAGATGTGGCCTGGGCTTCGCTGATGATCGTGGGCGAAATCGGCAGCACCGTTATGGCGTCGCGCTTGAACCACGCCTTGGCAATTTCGGGCGAGGACTGGTTGGCCTTGGACCAGGCTGCGGCGTACTCGTCGACATGGCTTTGGCTCCATACCCGGGCGCGGGTCAGGCGCTCGACAAAATCCTTGATCAACTCCCCCTTCTGCGCCAGGACCGGCTCATAAGCGACCACATACGTCGGCGCACTCATCAGGCCCTTGGCGTTGCGGATCAGGGTGCTGCCCTCTTTCTCCTGCAAGGACACATAGGGTTCCCAGGTGCCAAAGGCATCGATGTCGCCCTGGCTCAAGGCCATGCTCGCTTCCGCGGGCAGCAGGTATTTGTACGTCACGCTGTCACGCGCAACCCCGGCTTCATCCAGGGCCTTGAACATCATTTGCTGGCTCCAGGAGCCGTTCCAGATGGCGACCGTTTTGCCTTTGAGGTCAGCCACTGAATGAATGCCCGGCCGGGCCACAATCCCTACGCCGTTCAGGCTGGTCTGGGTACTGGCCACCACCTTCACCGGGGCACCGTTGGCCGCCAGGCTGATGACCGGGGTATCACCCACCACGCCAATATCCAGCGCACCGCTGGCAACTGCCGAAGCCACCGGTGATCCGGTATTGAAACGTTTGAAGTCGATGGTATAGGGCAAGTCTTTGAGCTCACCCGAGAGCTCCAGAACAATGCGGTTGGAAAAGAACTGATCACCCACGACCAGGGTCGGTGGCGGCGCCGCGTTGGCCGTTGCGCCATGCAGCGTCAGGGAGGCCAGGCCCAACAGGCCCAGCAGATTGCGTCGAACTGTCATTCAGGATACCCACAGAGTTAACGGCTAACTCGACCATCTGTAGGCATGCAGTCTGGTATTGAGAGAGGAGGCTTTTTTGGTCACCAAGCGTGGTGTTTTTAGAAGCTAGCGCAATAAGTGATTAGCAAGTTAATACTTTTAAGGCATATGAATAGAACCCTGTCCGGGTATTTGATTAGCACTTTTTCGTATTAAGCATTTAACCGATCCCGGTTTAGGGTGGCCTGACCAGACCACTGGGCCTCGTTGCACTTACTTCACTCATTACAGCGCCAGCGCGCCATTGAGCGCAGGCCCGGCAAGGTCAGACTGCATGCCTAATCCAGATTTGAATATTTGGGGCACCGCCCCAACCGCCCGTTATGAAGAACTGGCCGCCCCCTTTCGCCCGCTGTTTGAACACATCAGCGCGCACGCCGCAGAAGCTGACGGTTCACGCAGCAGCCTGGCCACTGTCATCGCACAGTTGAACGCCCTGGGCTTGCCGCGCTGGCGCTTGCCGCACAGTTACGGCGGGCACGACGCCACGCTGGTTGAGTTGCTGACCCTGCTGACCGAGTTATCCGCGGCGGACTCGAACATCACCCAGGCACTGCGCGGGCATTTCGGATTTTGCGAAGAAGTGCTCGTCTCAAAGAGCCCTGACTGGCAGGCCAAGTGGCTGGACAAACTCAGCCAGGGCGCACTGCTCTCACCGGGCAGTACCGAGGTGGGCACCCAGACCCGTGGCGAATTTGGAACACGTATCTACCGGGCTGAAGACGGCTCGTTGCGGATCACCGGCAAAAAGTTCTACACCACCGGCGCGCTTTACAGCGACCTGATCAACACCGTTGCCACCGGGGAAGACGGCACGCTGTACACCGTGGTAGTCGACCTCAAAGCCCCCGGCGTGCAAATCGTCGATGACTGGAACGGTTTTGGCCAGCGCCTGACCGCCAGTGGCACCTGCCTGTTTGATAACGCCCGCGTGGATGATGAACCGCGCCCCACTGACCAGCGTTTTGCCTACGGGCAATCCTTCTTTCAGCTGTATCACCTGAGCACCCTCGCCGGTATCGCCCGCCGCGCCGCGTTGAGTGGCGCCGAGGAACTGAGCAAACGGGCCAGGACGTTTTCCACGGGCAATGCCGACACCGCAGCCCAGGACGTGCAACTGCTGCAAGTCATCGGCGAAGTGGCCAGCCAGGCCTACGCCGCACAAGCCATTGCCCGGCAAGCGGCGCAGCGTCTGGAGCTCACAGCCCGGTACACCATCGCCAGCGAACACGTGCTGCCCCATGACGACCCTCAGGTAGCACAAGCCGAGCTGGAAGTGAGCCTGGCGGTCAACCCCGTCGTGGATGCCACCCTTGCAGCAACCACCGCACTTTTCGATGCCCTGGGCGCCAGCGCCACCGCAAGCAACAAGGCGCTGGATCGCCTGTGGCGCAACGCCCGCACCCTGGCCAATCACAACCCTCGGGTGTACAAGTCGCGCATTGTCGGCGACTACCTGGTCAACGGCATACGGCCGCCCTCGCAGTGGCGGGTGGGGGTCGCCAAGGGCTGAGTCTGTTTGTTGACTGTCCCGAGCTGCAGTGGCGCTGAACATGGCCAGGCGTCAAGCGAGCCACGCCACTTCTGCTCAAGGGATACGTGCGCCATGCAGCAAAACAATCGACCGGCACATGCGCCACGCAAACGGTGCAGACACTTTAACCCTGGCGATCCACCCGCCTCTTCTCGATTCCTGCAGGACCTGCAAGCTATCGATTAAAAAGATATACACTCGGGCACATCTATAAAAATAGCCCACCGGGTAATCCCCCATGATGACTCTGCGTCAGATCCGCCACTTTATCGCCGTGGCCGAGACCGGCTCGATCTCGGCCGCCGCCCAGGCGGTGTATATCTCTCAATCGACATTGACCCTGGCCATCCAGCAACTGGAGCAGGAAATCGGTGTCGGCCTGTTCAACCGCCACGCCAAGGGCATGACCCTGACCCACCAGGGCCACCAGTTCCTGCGTCAGGCGCACCTGATTCTGGCAACGGTCGACAACGCCAAGCGCAGCCTTCAACAGAGCACCGACCAGGTGGCCGGGCAACTGATCGTCGGCGTGACCAGCCTCGTTGCCGGCTATTACCTCGCCGATTTGCTCACCCGTTTCCAGCGCGCATACCCCAACGTCGAAATTCGGGTGATGGAAGACGAGCGTCCTTATATCGAGCATTTGCTGGTCAGCGGCGAAATCGATGTCGGTGTGCTGATCCTCTCCAACCTCGAAGACCGCCACGCCTTGCAGACCGAGGTGCTGACCCACTCGCCCCATCGCCTGTGGCTACCGGCCCAGCACCCGTTGCTGGAGCGCGACAGCATCAACCTGGCCGACGTGGCCCGCGAACCCCTGATCCAGCTGAACGTCGATGAAATGGACAGCAATGCCCAGCGCCTGTGGTCGCGGGCGGGCCTGCAGCCGCGCATCACGTTGCGCACCGCCTCGACCGAAGCGGTACGAAGCCTGGTGGCCGCAGGGCTCGGGGTGTCGATCCAGCCGGACATGACTTACCGGCCCTGGTCACTGGAGGGTGACATCATCGAAGCGCGGCCGATTGCAGACCTGAGCCAGACCCTCGACGTCGGCCTGGCCTGGCGGCGCGGCACTGCGCGTCCGGCCCTGGTGGACCCGTTCCTGACCGTCGCCCGCGAGCAACCTCACGGCGGGCGCAAGCCATCTATTTAATCGAACGCCACCTTCAGTATTAAGTATTTGTCGACCTCGGGCCTCAAGACTAATCTTGTTACATCTATAAGACGGTCGGGGGCCCAGTCACAGGGAGCACCATGGCCACACAAGAAAAGAGAACCCGCAAAATGCCAGCCGCGCAAACTCCGTTGTTCACCGCACTGTTAATCGATGGTGAATTGGTCGCAGGCCAGGGCATTGCAGAGCCAATCCTCAACCCCGCGACCGGTGAAGTGCTGACCCACATCGCCGAAGCCAGCACCGAGCAGGTAGAGGCCGCGATCCTCGCCGCTCACCGCGCGTTTGCCGGCTGGGCACGGACCACGCCGCAACAACGCTCCAACCTGCTGCTGGAGATCGCCAATGCGATCGAAAAAAACGCCGACTTGCTCGCCCGCCTCGAATCGCTGAACTGCGGCAAGCCGCTGCATCTGGCCCGCAAGGACGACCTGAGCGCTACCGTCGACGTGTTCCGCTTCTTCGCCGGTGCCGTGCGCTGCCAGACCGGCCAGCTCAGCGGCGAATACCTGCCGGGTTACACCAGCATGGTGCGTCGCGATCCGATTGGGGTGGTGGCCTCGATTGCGCCATGGAACTACCCCATCATGATGGCCGCCTGGAAAATCGCCCCCGCGCTGGCCGCTGGCAACACCCTGGTATTCAAGCCTTCCGAGCACACGCCACTGTCGATTCTGGCCCTGGCGCCAGCACTGGCCCAGATCCTGCCACGCGGGGTGATCAACATCATCTGCGGCGGCGGTGAAAGCGTGGGCAGCTGCCTGGTCAGCCACCCCAAAGTGCGCATGGTTTCGCTGACCGGCGATATCGTCACCGGGCAAAAAATCCTGTCGACCGCCGCCAAAACCCTCAAGCGCACCCACCTGGAACTCGGTGGCAAGGCCCCGGTGATTGTCTGCAACGATGCCGACATTCAAGCCGTGGTCGAAGGGGTACGTACCTATGGCTATTACAACGCCGGTCAGGACTGCACCGCGGCCTGCCGGATTTATGCACAAACCGGGATTTACGACCGACTGGTGGCGGAACTCGGTGCCGCCGTCAGCAGCCTGCGCTTTGCCGGCAAGCGCGACGCCGATAACGAGATCGGCCCGCTGATCAGCACCCGCCAGCGCGACCGCGTCTCCAGCTTCGTCGAACGGGCCCTCGGCCAGCCGCATATCGAACGCGTCACCGGCGCTGCCGTGCACTCCGGGGCCGGCTTCTATTACCAGCCCACCCTGCTGGCCGGCTGCAAACAAAGCGATGAAATCGTCCAGCGCGAAGTCTTCGGGCCCGTGGTCACCGTGACCCGTTTCGATGAGCTGGAGCAGGCCGTGGACTGGGCCAACGACTCCGAATACGGCCTCGCCTCTTCGATCTGGACCCAGAACCTGGATAAAGCCATGCAGGTTGCAGCGCGGCTGCAGTACGGCTGCACCTGGATCAACAGCCATTTCATGCTGGTCAGCGAGATGCCCCACGGCGGCCTCAAGCGCTCGGGGTACGGCAAGGACCTTTCCAGCGATTCACTGCAGGACTACAGCGTGGTGCGGCACATCATGGCCCGCCACGGGCAACATTTATAAAAACCGGCACCTTCCAATAACAAGCCGCTCACGGCGCTTCATCACGTTCAAAACTGCCCCGACCATAATTAAAAAAGAGGGAAACCCCATGTTCGTGCACAAGACCGCATTGCTCAGTGCAATCACCACCGCGCTGCTGGCCAGCGCCACGCTCCAGGCCGCCGAACCTCTCCAGGCCGTCGGTGCCGGCGAAGGCCAGCTGGACATCGTTGCATGGCCCGGCTACATCGAGCGGGGCGAAAGCGACAAGGCCTATGACTGGGTGACCGGTTTCGAGAAAGAAACCGGCTGCAAGGTCAACGTCAAGACCGCCGCCACCTCCGATGAAATGGTCAGCCTGATGGCCAAGGGCGGCTATGACCTGGTCACCGCCTCCGGCGACGCTTCGTTGCGCCTGATCGTTGGCAAGCGTGTGCAGCCGATCAACACCGCACTGATCCCGAACTGGAAAA
The DNA here is from genome assembly GCF_900106095.1 of Pseudomonas deceptionensis. Classification (NCBI taxonomy): domain Bacteria; kingdom Pseudomonadati; phylum Pseudomonadota; class Gammaproteobacteria; order Pseudomonadales; family Pseudomonadaceae; genus Pseudomonas; species Pseudomonas deceptionensis. The sequence goes on from NZ_FNUD01000002.1 coordinate 4,545,133, forward strand.
ATATCGACCCGCGACTGGCCGATGCGCAGTGGTACGTGGTCAACAAGCAAACCTACGGCACCCCGTATCAGTGGGGCCCGAACGTGCTGATGTACAACACCAACGTATTCAAAACGGCACCTGACAGCTGGAAGGTGGTGTTCGATGCGCAGAACCTGCCGGACGGCAAGCCGAACAAGGGCCGCGTGCAGGCCTATGACGGCCCGATCTACATTGCCGATGCGGCGCTGTACCTGAAGACCGCCAGGCCGGAACTGGGCATCCAGAGCCCTTATGAACTGACCGAACCGCAGTACCAGGCCGTGCTTGAACTGCTGCGTGCCCAGCAGCCGTTGATCCACCGCTACTGGCACGACACCACCGTGCAAATGAGCGATTTCAAAAACGAAGGTGTGGTCGCGTCCAGCGCCTGGCCGTATCAGGTCAACGGCCTGATGAACGAGAAACAGCCAATCGCCTCGACCATCCCGAAAGAAGGCGCCACGGGCTGGGCTGACACCACCATGCTGCATGCCGAAGCCAAGCATCCCAACTGCGCCTACAAGTGGATGGACTGGTCGCTGCAACCCAAAGTCCAGGGCGACGTAGCGGCCTGGTTCGGTTCGCTGCCAGCGGTGCCTGCGGCGTGCAACTCGAGCGAGCTGCTCGGCGCGCAAGGCTGCAAGACCAACGGCTTCGACCAGTTCGAGAAGATTGCCTTCTGGAAAACCCCGCAGGCTGAAGGCGGCAAATTTGTGCCGTACAGCCGCTGGACCCAGGACTACATCGCGATCATGGGCGGTCGCTAAGCCCTCTCCGCCAGCAGGCTCACTCCCGCATTTGATTGCACTCCCCCCGCGGGAGGGAGCCTGCTCGCGCAGCTTTTAAAGATTCTGTTTTTTGGAGCACCGCACCATGACACTTGCAGTCCAGTTCACCCAAGTTTCCCGTCAATTCGGCGAGGTGAAAGCCGTTGACCGGGTTTCCATCGATATCAAGGACGGCGAGTTCTTCTCCATGCTGGGCCCTTCCGGCTCGGGCAAAACCACCTGCCTGCGGCTGATCGCCGGTTTCGAACAACCGAGCGCAGGTTCTATCCGTATTCATGGCGAAGAAGCCGCCGGGCTGCCGCCGTACCAGCGTGACGTAAACACTGTGTTCCAGGATTACGCACTGTTCCCGCACATGAACGTTCGCGACAACGTCGCTTATGGCCTGAAAGTCAAAGGGGTTGCCAAGGCCGAGCGCCTGATGCGCGCCGAAGAGGCGCTGGACATGGTCGCCCTCGGCGGCTACGGCGATCGCAAACCGGTGCAGCTCTCCGGCGGCCAGCGCCAGCGCGTGGCCCTGGCCCGCGCCCTGGTCAATCGCCCCCGCGTGCTGCTGCTTGACGAGCCCCTGGGCGCCCTCGACCTGAAGCTGCGCGAACAGATGCAGAGCGAACTGAAGAAGCTGCAACGCCAGCTTGGCATCACCTTCATTTTCGTCACCCACGACCAGACCGAAGCACTGTCGATGTCCGACCGCGTAGCCGTGTTCAACAAAGGCCGCATCGAGCAGGTCGATACCCCGCGCAACCTGTACATGAAACCGGCAACCACCTTCGTTGCCGAGTTCGTCGGCACCTCCAACGTGATCCGCGGTGATCTGGCCCGCCGGTTGAGCGGCAGCCCGCAGTCGTTTTCGATTCGCCCCGAACACGTACGTTTCGCCGAGGGCCCCCTGGCCAGCCACGAGATTGAAGTCAGCGGCCTGCTGCACGACATCCAGTACCAGGGCAGCACCACCCGTTACGAGCTGAAACTGGAAGACGGCCAGACCCTGAACATCAGCCGCGCCAACGTGCAATGGCTGGATGTGAGTGCCCAGCACCACACGGGGCAACCCATCAGCGCCCGCTGGGCACGCGAGGCCATGGTCCCGCTGAACGACACCGTTACAAGCGGAGTATGAGATGAACAGCGTGTCTATCCCTCAAACCCGGGCCGACAACTCGCCTTTGCGCAGGTTCTCCAACCTGTTGTATCGCCGCCCCAACCTCTACCTGTCGATGCTGCTGGTGCCGCCGTTGCTGTGGTTCGGCGCGATCTATCTGGGCTCGCTGCTGATGTTGCTGTGGCAAGGTTTTTACACCTTTGATGACTTCACCATGGCGGTCACTCCCGACCTGACCCTGGCGAATTTCGCAGCGCTGTTTCAACCGTCAAACTTCGACATCATCGTGCGCACCCTGAGCATGGCCATCGTCGTGTCGATCGCCAGCGCCGTTGTCGCGTTTCCGATTGCCTACTACATGGCGCGCTACACCACCGGCAAAACCAAGGCGTTTTTCTACATCGCGGTCATGACGCCGATGTGGGCCAGCTACATCGTCAAGGCTTACGCCTGGACGTTGCTGCTGGCCAAGGGCGGCGTGGCGCAGTGGTTCGTTCAACACCTGGGGCTGGAGCCGGTATTGCAATTCATCCTGGGCATTCCTGGCGTGGGCGGCAGCACCTTGTCGACCTCGCACCTGGGCCGCTTCATGGTGTTCGTCTACATCTGGCTGCCGTTCATGATTCTGCCGATTCAGGCGTCTCTGGAACGCTTGCCGCCTTCCTTGCTGCAAGCCTCGGCCGACCTTGGCGCCAAGCCGCGCCAGACCTTTATGCAAGTGATCCTGCCACTGTCGATTCCGGGCATTGCCGCCGGTTCGATCTTCACGTTTTCACTGACCCTGGGCGACTTTATCGTGCCGCAACTGGTCGGCCCGCCGGGCTACTTCGTCGGCAGCATGGTGTACGCCCAGCAAGGCGCCATCGGCAACATGCCAATGGCAGCGGCCTTCACGCTAGTGCCGATCGTGCTGATCGCCATTTACCTGTCCATCGTCAAACGTCTGGGGGCCTTCGATGCGCTCTGAATCAAAGAAACCGGCGCCGGAAAAACAAGGCGACCAAGCGTCCCTGGGCCTGAAGATCGCCGCCTGGGGCGGGTTGGTGTTCCTGCACTTCCCGATCCTGATCATCTTCATGTACGCCTTCAACACCGAAGAAGCGGCCTTCAGCTTTCCGCCCAAGGGGTTCACCCTGCACTGGTTCAGCGTGGCGTTTTCGCGCCCTGACGTGCTTGAAGCGATCAAGCTGTCGGCACAAATTGCAGCGATTGCGACGCTGATTGCAATGGTGCTCGGCACCCTGGCTTCGGCAGCGCTGTACCGCCGGGATTTCTTCGGAAAGCAAGGCATCTCGCTGATGCTGATCCTGCCCATCGCCCTGCCCGGGATCATTACCGGTATCGCGTTGCTGGCCACGTTCAAGTCGTTTGGCATCGAACCGGGGATGTTCACCATCATCGTCGGCCACGCGACCTTCTGCGTGGTGATCGTCTACAACAACGTGATCGCACGCTTGCGCCGTACCTCCCACAGCCTGATCGAAGCCTCGATGGACCTGGGCGCTGACGGCTGGCAAACCTTCCGCTACATCATGTTGCCGAGCCTGGGTTCGGCGCTGCTCGCAGGCGGGATGCTGGCGTTTGCCTTGTCGTTCGACGAAATCATCGTCACCACCTTCACCGCCGGCCATGAACGCACCCTGCCGCTGTGGCTGCTAAACCAGCTCAGCCGCCCACGGGACGTACCCGTCACCAACGTTGTCGCGATGCTGGTGATGATGGTGACCATGCTGCCGATTCTCGGCGCCTATTACCTGACCCGTGGCGGCGAAAGCGTTGCGGGCAGCGGCGGCAAATAACGCCATCACTGAAGAGTCCGCCCTCCCCTGTGGGGGCGGACTTGGGCAGAACAATAAAAGTTTCGACAAGGACAACGTCATGCAAACCAAACTTCTGATCAACGGCCAACTGATTGACGGCGAAGGCCCCGCCCAACCGGTGCTTAACCCGGCACTCGGCAGCGTACTGGTGCACATCAACGAAGCCAGCGAAGCCCAGGTCGATGCCGCCGTACGGGCTGCCGATGCTGCGTTTGACAGCTGGTCGCAAACCCCGCCAAAAGACCGCTCGCTGCTGTTGCTTAAAATCGCCGATACCATCGAAGCCCACGGCCAGGAGCTGGCCAGGCTGGAGTCGGACAACTGCGGCAAGCCTTACAGCGCCGCACTGAACGACGAGATCCCCGCGATTGCCGATGTGTTCCGTTTCTTCGCCGGCGCCAGCCGCTGCATGAGCGGTTCGGCCGGGGGTGAATACCTGCCGGGCCACACCTCGATGATCCGGCGCGACCCGGTGGGCGTGATCGCCTCCATCGCGCCCTGGAACTACCCGCTGATGATGGTTGCCTGGAAAATCGCCCCGGCCCTGGCGGCCGGTAATACCGTGGTGCTCAAACCTTCGGAGCAGACCCCGCTGACGGCGCTGCGCCTGGCGGAGCTGGTATCGGACATCCTCCCGGCCGGCGTACTGAACCTGGTGTTCGGCCGCGGCCAGACGGTGGGCAGCCCGCTAACCACGCACCCCAAAGTGCGCATGGTGTCACTGACCGGTTCGATTGCCACCGGCTCGAATATCATTTCCGGCACCGCCGACAGCGTCAAACGCATGCACATGGAACTGGGCGGCAAGGCCCCGGTAATCATCTTTGACGACGCCGACATCGACGCCGCCGTAGAAGGCATCCGCACCTTCGGTTTCTACAACGCCGGACAAGACTGCACCGCCGCCTGCCGCATCTACGCCCAGGAAGGCATCTACGACACGTTCGTCGAGAAGCTCGGCGCGGCAGTGAGCAGCATCAAGTACGGTTTGCAGGGCGATCCGTTGACCGAACTCGGCCCGCTGATCACCGCCCGCCACCGCGATCACGTGGCAGGGTTTGTCGAACGCGCCGTGGCGCAGCCGCACATCCGTTTGATCACCGGTGGCAAGGCGGTGCCAGGCGATGGCTTTTTCTTCGAGCCGACCGTTTTGGCCGACGCTCTGCAGGACGATGAAATCGTGCGCCGCGAAGTATTCGGGCCCGTGGTGTCGGTGACTAAATTCACCGACGAAACCCAGGTACTGGGCTGGGCCAACGACTCGGACTACGGCCTGGCGTCGTCGGTCTGGACCTCGGACGTCGGTCGCGCACACCGCCTGTCTGCACGCCTGCAGTACGGCTGCACCTGGGTGAACACCCACTTTATGTTGGTCAACGAAATGCCACACGGCGGTCAAAAGCTGTCCGGTTATGGCAAGGACATGTCCATGTATGGCCTCGAGGACTACACCACCGTGCGCCATGTGATGTTCAAGCACTGACAACCTCGCGGACCGCAAGCCGGCCCGCGAGGGTCCACCACACCATGCGTGCATCACCCGACTGTGTGCAGCTGTTGCCGATTGCGGGACCGGGGGGCGCTTATAACAATAAACAAGGACTCACCATGGACATCACCCGTCGCGACTTTCTCAACGGCGTCGCCATCACCATCGCCGCCGGCATGACCCCGCTGCAAATTCTGCAGGCTGCCCCCGATGGTCGCTATTACCCCCCTGCCCTGACCGGCCTGCGCGGCAGCCACGTCGGCTCCTTCGAAATCGCACACCAGATGGGCTGGGAGAAAAAGGTCTTCGACACCGATCACCTGCCCGTCAGCGAAGAGTACGACCTGGTGGTGGTCGGCGGGGGCCTGAGCGGGCTGTCAGCGGCGTGGTTCTACCGTGAAAAACACCCCGACGCGCGCATTCTGATTCTGGAAAACCACGACGACTTCGGCGGCCACGCCAAGCGCAACGAATTTTCAGCCGGGGGCCGGATGATCCTCGGCTACGGCGGCAGCGAAGCCTTCCAGTCGCCGAACCACCTGTTCAGCAACGAAGTGAACGGCTTGCTGAAAAAGCTCGGGGTCAACACCAAGCGCTTCGAAACCGCCTTCGACCGCCAGTTCTACCCTGGCCTGGGCCTGTCCCGCGCGGTGTTTTTCGACAAGGAAAACTTCGGCGAAGACAAACTGGTCAGCGGCGACCCGACACCGATGGTGGCTGACGACATCGCCCCGGACCAGTTGCATGCCCGCCCCATCAGCGACTTCATCAACGATTTCCCCCTGCCGCCTGCGGATCGCAGCGCCTTGATCGCCCTGCACGTCGCGCCCAAGGATTACCTCGCGGGTAAAACCACCGAGGAAAAAACTGCCTATCTGGAAACCACCAGCTATCGCGACTTCCTGCTCAAGGACGTCGGCCTGTCTCCCGCCGCGGTGAAGTATTTCCAGAGCCGCACCAATGACTTTATGGCCCTGAGCATCGACGCCGTCGCTTCGTACGACGCCTACAACGTCGGCTTCCCCGGCTTCGGTGCGATGAACCTGGAACCCATCAGCGAAGAAGCCCAGGCGGAAATGGAAGAGCCGTATATCTACCACTTCCCGGATGGCAACGCGTCGCTGGCGCGCTTGCTGGTGCGCAGCCTGATCCCGAGCGTGGCACCGGGGCATACCATGGACGACATCGTCCTCGCCCCGTTCGACTACGCCAAACTGGATCAGCCCAAAGCCCCATTACGCCTGCGCCTCAACAGCACCGCAGTCAGCGTGCGCAACGTCGGCGAAGGCGTGAACATCGGCTACAGCCGAGGCGGCCAGCTCAGCCAGGTGCGCGGCAAACATTGCATCATGGCCTGCTACAACATGATGATTCCGTTCCTGCTCCGCGACCTGCCGCCAGAGCAGTCCCACGCCCTGAGCCAGAACGTGAAATACCCGCTGGTCTACACCAAAGTGGTGATCCGCAACTGGGAGTCGTTCCAGAAACTGGGGGTCCACGAAATCTACGCCGCGACCCAGCCCTACAGCCGCATCAAGCTCGACTACCCGGTGAGCATGGGTGGCTACGAACACCCGCGCGACCCGAAGCAACCGATCGGCCTGCACATGGTCTACGTGCCCACCAGCCCCAACAGCGGCATGAACGGCCGCGACCAGGCCCGCGCCGGACGCGGCCGGCTCTACGGGCAATCTTTCGAAATGCTCGAAGCGCAACTGCGCGACCAGCTGCAACGGATGCTCGGCCCGGGTGGTTTCAATCACCAGACCGACATCCTGGCCATCACCGTCAATCGCTGGTCACACGGTTACGCAACGTTCTCCAACAGCCTGTTCGACGATGCCGATAAAAGCGAAAAACTGATGAACCTCGCGCGCCAACCGCTGGGCCGGGTGAGCATCGCCAATTCGGATGCGGGGTGGAGCGCCTATGCCCATGCAGCGATAGATCAAGCACACCGGGCGGTGGAGGAAGTGGCGTAACCCACCTCCCTGCGGCACCGACACAAAAAAGCCGGCAGGCCCCCAGGGGCTGACCGGCTTTTTTGTGTTGCGCCAGGATGTGTACTGGCGGCTTAGCTCCGTACAAACAGCTTGGCCATCACCTCTAGCAGACGATCATCCTCCCCGGCGGCACCTATCACCTGCAGCCCCACCGGCATCCCACTCACCTGCCCCACCGGCAGGCTGATCGCAGGCAACCCGGTCAGGTTCCAGGCGCTGGTATGGCTGAGCACTGCGGCGCGTACATCGATGTCCTGTTCACCTACCCGAATCTGCCGGGCATCGATCTCTGTGGCGGTAATCGGCACGCAGGGCGAAACCAGAAAGTCATAGTGCTCGAACACATCCGCCATCGCCGCCTTGAGTCGCGCCTGGCCCGCCTGGGCACGGATGTAGTGCCAGCCCCGGACTTCCTGCGACAACTCAAGGCGCTCGCGCACTTCCTGATCGAACAGCTGCGGTGCCTCATGCATGCGCTCGGCATGAACATCAAAGGCCTCGGCGCGTTGCAGCACCAGCAAGGTGTCTTTCATGTCCGCTGCCAGCGGTTGCAGTTGCGCAGTATCCTGCAGCGCTTCGCCAAACATCTGCTGTGCCGCCTGGTAGACCTGGCGATCCACTTCGGTGTCGACCGGGCCAAAGCTGCCGGAGGTGATCCATCCTACCCGCAGGGGCCGAGGATTATGCACCGGTGCACAGGCTCGCCCGACCAACACCTCAAACAGCAGGCGCGCATCCTCAACGCAGTTGGCGATGGGGCCCACGTGGTCGAGGCTCGACGACAGCGGGAACACCCCCTCCAGCGGCACAGCGGCAAACGAAGGCTTGAAGCCGACCACGCCGCACAACGCCGCAGGAATGCGGATCGAACCGCCGGTGTCGGTACCCAGCGCCAGCGGGACCATGCCGCTGGCGACGGCGGCTGCGCTGCCCGCGCTGGAGCCGCCCGTGATGCAACGGGCATCCCACGGGTTACGGGCCGCGCCCTGAAACGAACGGTCGCCGGTCGGGCCGTAGGCGAACTCGTGGGTCAACGTCTTGCCGACAATCACGGCCCCGGCCTCGCGCAAGCGCTGCACACAGAGCGCATCGCGCTCCGGCTTGAAGCCGTCGAAATGCGCCGAGCCATAGGTGGTGACGTAGTCGCAGGTGTCGATATTGTCCTTCACGGCCACCGGTATGCCGTGCAGCGGGCCCAGGTCCACGCCCTGGGCGAGCAACTCATCGGCTTTGCGGGCCTGGGCCAATGCCACGGGGGCATCGACCTGAACGAAGGCATTCAGGATCGGGTTAAGCCGCTCGATGCTGTCCAGGGCAGCCTGGGTCAGCTCGACGCTCGTCAGGCTGCCCTCGCGCAGGCGCCCGGCCAGCGCGGTGACCGGTTGGCCAAAAAAATATCCAGCGTGGGCAGGTTTCGCCAGGCTCATACAGGCAACTCCATCAAACAACTGCGGGTATAGGGGAAGGGGCAGCCTGACGACCGCCGGGGCGTACCATCAGCATCGCGCTCATGCCCAGGGCCGTGGCCACCGCTGCGGCCACGAACATCGACGAGTAGCCGTAACGAACCGTCAGGTAGCCGGTGAGCATGGGGGCGATGAACGACGCGGTGTTGGCAATAAAGTGGGTCATGCCGCTGTAGGCGCCCACGCGGTTGGAAGGCGCGGTATCTATCACGACGGCCCAGTAGACCGAATTGGGGAGCGCGTTGAGGGCGTTGGCCAGAGTCATCAGGGCAATTACACCCCACACGGTCTGGGCTTGCGAGACCATGATGAAACACAGCGTGGTCAACAACAGGCAGGTCGCGGCCAGCCAGCTGCGGGCCACTTTCAGATTGCCGGTGCGACGCAGCAGCACGTCGGAGATCTTGCCGCCCAGCAGCACGGTGAAGCAGGCACCGGTCCACGGGATCATGCCCATGTACCACAGCGATGACAGGTTGTAGTGAAACTCGTCCTGCAGGTATTTGGGGGTCCAGGTCAGCAGCAGGAAGGTCACGTACACGAACGAGAAGTAACCGACGGCGTTGAGCAGCAAGTCCTTGTTCTTGAAGAAGTGCCAGACCGGCGCAACGCTGGTGGTGGGGGTCGAGGCATTGACGGCTTCGGCCCGCTCCTTGCGCAGGAAATCGAGTTCAGCCTTGGACACACGCGGGTTTTCATCGGGGGTGTTGGTAAAGCGCGTCATGAAGAAAATCAGCAGCGCCAGGCTGACCACGCCCAGCACCACAAACATGCTGCGCCAGTCCCCGGTCAGGGTTTGCAGGCCGACCGCAACCGGCGCGGTCAGCAACGCACCCAGCGGTGTGCTGAGCAGGCCGACCGACACCACAAACCCGCGCTCCTTGGGCGTGGCCCAATTGGCCACGCTCTTGTTAATCACCGAGTAGGCCGGGCCTTCGGCAAAGCCGAACATCACACGGATCGTGGCAAAACCGGCCATGGCCGAACCACCCAGAAAGGCCAGCCCGAAGTCACCGGCAAACGCGGTGGCGATCTCGAAGATCGACCAGGTGGCACCGGCAATCAGCCAGACACGCCTGGCGCCAAAACGGTCAGCCAGAATGCCGCCGACCAGTGCCCCGAGGATGTAACCGTAACCGAAGTAACCCAGCACATTGCCCCAGTCGGCCTTGTCGAAACCGTACTCGGGGAGAATGCTCGCCGAAGCATAGGCAATCGCGCCCCGGTCAATGTAGTTGAGCAGCGCCATCAGCATGATCAGGAAGAAAATCTGGTAGCGGAAAGACGGAATCACTGGGTGGTTCATAAGGATCTGACTCTTCAAGTGATGGCAGAAGTCAAAAAGTCGGCCGGTGTCGGCGTATTTTTATTGTTTTACCCAAACGTTTGGGTTGGCGAAATGTAGGGCGAAGAAAAGTTTTAGTCAAACGTTTGGGTAAAGATTTATTTCCGGGAAATCGCGTCCTGTTCGGGTAGAATTCGCGCGCTGAATAACAGACTGCTGGAAACCCCTCACACATGCCGAATCAATCTCGCCCCGCTACTCTGAAGTCCATGGCGACTGCACTGGGCGTGCACGTTTCCACGGTGTCGCGGGTGCTCAATGGCGACCCTGCCGGCGTCGAGCGAGCGGCGTCGGCCGAGGTGGTTGCGCGTATTCGGGCATTGGCAAAAGAGCTGGACTATCGACCGAACACGCAGGCATCCAACCTGAAGTTGCGTAAAAGCCAGGAAATCTGCGTGCTCATGCCGCGCCTTACCGACCTGGTGATGGCGACCATTTACGACAGCATCGACAGCACGGCCGAGCAGGCCGGTTACCTCACGTTCGTGTCCAACACCGACGACCAGCAGCCGCGTCAGATGGCCCGTGCCGAGCATGCCTTGCGCCGCTCGGTGGCCGGGTTGATCGTGGGTGACTCCCATGTGGGTGAAAACCAGCCCCTGCTTGAGCTGCTGTCGCGCAAAAACATTCCCTACGTGCTGGTGAGCCGGCAGATTGCCGGGCATGTGGCAGCGTGCAGCGATGATGAGTTGGGCGGCTGGCTGGCGGCCGAACACCTGTACGGGCTGGGCTTTCGCGATGTGGCGATTCTGGCGGGCGAGCGCTATGCGTCCACCGGGGCTGATCGCACCCGGGGGTTTACCCGTTTTTACCGCGAGCAAGGCATCACCCTGCGCCCGGAATGGACCCTCAACGGCCCTTTCGACAGCCTCACCGGGCACAAGCAGGGCGAGTACCTGCTGGGGCTCACCCCGCGGCCTCAGGCGTTTTTTGCCGTCAACGACTTCCTGGCCATCGGCCTGATGGGGGCTGCGCGTGACAAGGGGCTGATGCCGGGCAAGGACATCGCCGTGGTGGGTTTCAACGACATTGCGCTGGCCAACGAACTGATCGTGCCGCTCACCAGCGTGCGTCTGCCGCTGGCACAGATGGGCCAACATGCCGTGGAGTTATTGCTCAAGCGCATAAACGGCGAGCCCAGCGAGTCGATCATCCTGACGCCACAATTGCAGGTGCGGGCGAGCTCTTCACTATCCAGCTGAACCCCTTCAAGAATTTACAAGCCGAGTAAAAAGCATGAATCGTCGTAAAAAAATCATCCAGTTGTTAAAGGCTCACGCCAAAAAGGCCAACGCCAAACTGGCACCGCAAAAAAAGGACAAATACATCAGCAAAGCCGACCGCTTGAAGCTGGTGGAAGCCGCCGCGCTCGAGCCTGTCACCCCTCCTGAAAGCTGATCTGAAGCTCGACCCTCCCCCTCCTGAGACACATAACCCCCCTGTGAGGTTATGTGCCATCGCCTCTTTGAGCTCCCCTCCTCCATTGGCCACAACTGCCTGATAGTTGCGGGCACCTGAAATTCCTTGGGATCCGGATACACCCCATGACGGGGTTATGCCGCGCGAACCACAGGCGCAGCTTCGCAGGCTGCCCTTTCCCGGCGTACATCTTGATGGCCATCAGGGCATGCTTTTTCTGTATACAATTTTTTGTAAATCTGGTTACATAATTTCGCGCCTACGACACCGGTATTCGCCGATGCGTATTGCGACGGTCTAAAACCATGAGACACCCACAGCAGCTCGAACCCATCGCGCGTCATCTGCGAATGGCGTTCAAAGCTCACCACGATGCTTGCTTGTGCTACCGCATGGGCGACGAGCTCGTCTCTTTCCCGCTCCCTCCGCCGTCCCACCTGGAACCTGCTCTCGCCCTTGGTCGAAGCCCGAATTGGCGCAGGCCTGTTGGTGGCCCAAGGCTTGCAAGTGAAGAGGATCAGGTGCCAACACCCTTGGACATGCACCCTGTGTGGGCACTGGCTGATCCAGTCAGCCACAAATTGCACCCACACAGTGCCTGGTTGCACTGGCTTGGCAGGCAGAAACCTGTGCCTACGACAGAGCCAGGTTGGAACCAAACTAAAATCAAGGATGAATACACATGCCAAAGACTTTACTGATCAAGAATGCAGAGCTTTTGGTAACAATGGATGGTGATCGCCGGGAGATCAGGCAAGGCGGACTGTTCATCGAGGGCAACCTGATCAAGCAGGTCGGCCCGACCGATACGCTGCCCCAACAGGCCGATGTGATTCTGGACATGACCGGGAAAGTGGTCATTCCAGGCCTGGTCAACACCCACCACCACATGTACCAGAGCCTCACCCGCGTAGTGCCGGCGGCACAGGACGGCGAGCTGTTCAATTGGCTGACCAACCTGTACCCCATCTGGGCGCGACTGACGCCTGAAATGATCGCGGTATCGACCCAGACGGCGATGGCTGAGCTGATGCTCTCTGGCTGCACCACCTCCAGTGACCACCTCTATATCTATCCCAACGGCTGCAAGCTCGACGACAGCATCCATGCCGCCGCAGAAATCGGCATGCGCTTCCACGCTGCACGGGGAAGCATGAGCGTAGGCCGTAGCCAGGGCGGACTGCCGCCCGACTCAGTGGTGGAGAAAGAGAGCTATATCCTCAAGGAGTCCCAGCGCCTGATCGAGGACTACCACGACGCCAGCCATGGCTCGATGCTGCGCATGGTCGTGGCGCCCTGCTCACCTTTTTCGGTGAGCCGCGACCTGATGCGTGAATCAGCCGTTCTTGCGCGCCACTACGGTGTGTCGCTGCACACGCACCTTGCGGAGAACGTCAGCGACATCGCCTACAGCCGCGAAAAGTTCGGCATGACGCCGGCCGAGTACGCCGAAGACCTGGGCTGGGTCGGCCCCGATGTCTGGCACGCCCATTGTGTGCAACTGGACCAGCACGGCATTGAACTGTTCGCGCGCACCGGCACCGGGGTCGCCCACTGCCCGTGCTCGAACATGCGCCTGGGCTCGGGGATCGCGCCGATCCGCAAGATGCGCGACCACGGTGTTCCGGTGGGCCTGGGTGTCGACGGTTCGGCCTCCAACGATGGCGCCAGCATGATCGGCGAGGTGCGCCAGGCCCTGCTGTTGCAGCGTGTCGGTTTTGGCCCCGATGCGATGTCCGCTCGCGAGGCTCTGGAAATTGCCACGCTGGGCGGCGCCAAGGTGCTCAACCGTAATGATATTGGCGCCCTGGCACCCGGCATGGTGGCGGACTTCGTCGCCTTCGACCTTGGCCATATGGCCTATGCCGGCGCCCATCACGATCCGCTGGCAGCGCTTGTGTTCTGCACCCCTACCCATGTCGACACCAGCGTGATCAATGGCCGTGTAGTGGTCCGGGACGGCCGCCTCACCACCGTCGACTTGCCCTTGGTACTGGAACGCCACAACCGGTTGGCCCGCCAGCTGGTCAGCGGCGAGTGACCCGCACAGGCCGTTGCGTGCAACGGCCCGTGCAGCTACTTCGCCCCCAAAGAACTCATCGAATGCGACTGAGAACGTGCTGTTAGATACCTCTAAAATAACAAAAGAGAGCTACTCACCATGACTTCTTCCGCTTCAACCCGTCCAGAAGACGTGAACCTCGGTACTGGCGCCAACCTGGCCTACGGTCTTCAGCATGTGCTGACCATGTACGGGGGCATCATCGCTGTCCCCCTGATCATCGGTCAGGCTGCCGGGCTTACGTCTGCCGACGTGGGCCTGCTGATCGCCGCATCGCTGTTCGCCGGAGGCCTGGCCACCTTGCTGCAGACACTTGGGATTCCCTTCTTTGGCTGTCGCCTGCCTCTGGTGCAGGGGGTGTCCTTCGCCGGCGTCGCCACCATGGTCGCCATTATCGGCAGCGACGGCACTGGCGGGCTACCGGTGGTATTTGGCGCGGTGATCGTGGCGTCGTTGATCGGCCTGCTGATTACGCCGCTGTTCTCGAGCATCACCAAGTACTTCCCGCCGCTGGTGACGGGCATCGTCATCACCACCATTGGCCTGACCCTGATGCCGGTCACGGCACGCTGGGCCATGGGCGGCAACAGCCAGGCAGCCGACTTTGGCAGCATGGCCAACATTGGCCTGGCGGCCATCACGCTGCTCTTTGTGTTGCTGCTCAGCAAGCTGGGCAGCGCCAGCATCTCGCGCCTGTCGATCCTGCTGGCGATCGTTATCGGCACACTGGTGGCGACAGCCGCTGGTATGGCCGACTTCTCCCGGGTGCTCGAAGGTCCTCTGGTCGCACTGCCCGAAGTGCTGCACTACGGCATGCCGGAGTTCCGTCTCGCCGCCATCCTGTCGATGCTGATCGTGATCATCGTGACCATGGTCGAGACCTCTGCAGACATTATCGCCGTCGGGGAAATCATCGAAACCAAGGTCGACGCAAAACGCCTTGGCGACGGCCTGCGCGCAGACATGATTTCCAGCGCCCTGGCGCCCCTGTTTGGCTCCTTCACCCAGAGTGCCTTTGCACAGAACGTTGGGCTGGTCGCCGTGACCGGCATCAAGAGCCGCTACGTGGTTGCCACTGCGGGCCTGATCCTGGTGACCCTGGGGCTGCTGCCGGTGATGGGGCGACTGGTCGCCGCCGTGCCCACCGCCGTCCTCGGGGGTGCCGGCCTGGTACTGTTCGGCACCGTAGCGGCGAGCGGCATCCGCACCCTGGCGCAGGTGGACTACCGAAACAACATGAACCTGATCATCGTGGCCACATCGATCGGCTTCGGTATGGTCCCGATTGCAGCGCCGAACTTCTACCACAACTTCCCGAGCTGGTTCGAGACCATCTTCCACTCCGGCATCAGCTCGGCCGCGATCATGGCCATCCTGCTCAACCTGCTGTTCAACCATCTGCGGGCCGGCAACTCCGACCAGCAATCGGTATTCGTTGCTGCCAGCGATCGCATCCTGTTCCACCGGGACATCTGCGGGCTCAACGATGGTGATGTATTCCGCGATGGCAAACTGTTCGACTGCGATGGCAAGGAAGTGCCGATTGTGGAGAGCGACGAAACGCCTGAGCATGCCCCTGTACTTCGCAAAAAGAGCCTTGAGCAAGAGCACTGATCAACGATGAGCCAGAGAAAGCGGCGTGCAGACGTCGCTTTCCCTGCACTACTGAGCAGAGCAGCCAAATCACAGGCACAAAAAAGCCGGTTAATCCTGAGGATTAGACCGGCTGTTTTGGTGTTGCATATGGTGGGTCGTGTGGGATTCGAACCTACGACCAATTGGTTAAAAGCCAACTGCTCTACCAACTGAGCTAACGACCCGCTTCGTTGTGGGACGTATAATACTGATTTCTAACGAGAATTCAACACCTTGTTCGAATTAAATTCGAAATAATTCAAAAATAACGGGTTGGGTCAGTAATTCCAGCGGCTGCGAAGCCTTCTGCACGCAGACGGCAGCTGTCGCACTTGCCGCACGCACGGCCCTGGCTGTCAGCCTGGTAGCAAGAAACAGTCAGCGAGTAGTCCACACCAAGCTTTATACCGGCTTGTACGATTTGCGCCTTGCTCAGGTTCTGCAGTGGTGCCTTGATGCGAAACCCCTGCCCCTCGACCCCAGCCTTGGTCGCCAGGTTAGCCATGATCTCGAAAGCCTGAACAAACTCAGGGCGGCAATCCGGGTAGCCCGAGTAATCCACCGCATTGACGCCAATGAAGATATCTCGCGCTTGCAGCACTTCCGCCCAACCCAACGCCAAAGACAGGAATACAGTGTTACGCGCAGGTACGTAGGTAACCGGGATTCCCTCGCCAAGTGTCTCAGGCACGTCGATAGAGCTGTCGGTCAACGCCGAGCCGCCAATGCCGTCCAGGTTCAGGCCTATGACTTTGTGTTCGATCGCACCCAGATCACGCGCTACACGCGCAGCAGCGTCGAGTTCAGAGCGGTGGCGCTGGCCGTAATCAAAGCTCATGGTGTAGCAGCTGTAGCCTTCAGCGCGGGCCATGGCCACAACAGTCGCCGAGTCGAGACCACCAGACAGCAGGATTACGGCTCTTTTTTCGGTGACAACAGTTTGTTCAGTCATTTCAGCGCCCCGGCTCGTCGTTCCACAGATATTTGTGCAGCTGCATTTGCAAGCGTACTGGCAGGTTGTCCGCCACGATCCAGTCCGCGAGATCACGGGCCGGCAAGTCATGGTGGCTCGGCGAAAACAGCACTTCGCCTGCACGCCGCTCCAAACCATACTCAATCAACTTGGACACCGCCCAGTCGTAATCTTCCCGTGAACAGATCACAAACTTGACCTGATCATTGGGCGTCAACAAGGCAATGTTTTCGTAAAGGTTGCGGTGAGACTCTTTGGAACCCGGGGTTTTCAAGTCCAGAACGCGACTGACGCGCGGGTCGACTGCCGAGATATCCAGTGCGCCACTGGTCTCAATCGAGACTTCGTAGCCCGCATCACAGAGTTGCTTGAGCAGGGGAATTGCATTGGGCTGGGCCAGGGGCTCACCCCCCGTCACGCACACGTAGCGCGGGCGAAAGCTGGCAACTTGCTCAAGAATGTCGTCGAGGGGGCGCACAGTCCCGCCGCTGAAGGCGTAAGCGCTGTCACAGTACCCGCAGCGCAAAGGGCAGCCGGTCAAGCGTACAAAAACGGTGGGCAGGCCAGCCGTTCGCGTTTCACCCTGTAACGAGTAAAAAACTTCGGTAATTCTCAATGTGTCTTGCATATCCGCCACGGGCGTAACAGCTAAACAGGCTGTCCGCCTCCGTCAGGCACTCCAAGGAATCTGCTTACGCATGACTCAGAAGAGCGTATTTCATAAAAGGGCGTGAATTCTAACGAAAAAACCCGCGACAGGCGCGGGTTTCTCGATGAATGCATCGTATGCGCTACATGCGCTGCAGATCGCGTTGCGCCAGCTGTGCAGCCGACGTTCCCGGATACTGCGCGACCACTTGCTGCAAGATGCCTTTTACCTTGTCGGTATGACCCAGGCGGCGCTCTACATCAGCAAGCTTATAGAGTGAGTCCGGCACCTTGGCATGCTTTGGATACAACTGGCTCACCTTGGCAAAGGCCTGGCCGGCGGCTTGCAGATCGCCTTTGGCCAGATTCACTTCACCCAACCAGTATTGGGCATTGCCCGCATACTGGCTGTTTGGGTATTTGCGCAGAAAGGCAGTAAACGCCTGGCTGGCCTTGTCGAAATCCTTGGCTTTGATTAGGTCGAAAGCAGCATCGTAATAGAGCTTTTCTTTCGCTGGATCACCAGGTTCGGAACTCGCAGCAACCTGAGGTGCAGGCGCTGCTGTATTACCGGCGGCATTAGCACCACCAGCAGAAGAATTATCAGGTGTGGCGGCCGGAGCAACGCCAGAACCAATACGCCGATCAAGTTCCTGGTATCGCTCCAGGCTTTCTTGTTTCATGCGCGAAATATCATTTTGCAGAACTTCGATAACGCCCTGTTGGCGCGCAATCTGTTCCTGCATTTGTTGCAGCTGGTTGAACAGCTCGCCCTGTGCCGAGACAGGGGCCGAAACCCCTCCCCCGGCATAGGCGCCGCTCGCACCATAACCCGGTGATGGATAACTCCCCCCGCTATTGTTATAGCCAGAGTTGTCATCGACCACAGGAACCGCAGCCCATGCCGCAAGCGGCATGAGGCTGAGAGTCAGAATAGTTACAGCACGGCGGCACGTTCGCATGACGAATTACTTACGCAGTTCGACGCGACGGTTTTGAGCCCACGACTGCTCGTCGTTGCCAGTAGCGATTGGACGCTCTTTACCGTAGGACACCAGCTCCAGCTGTGCTGGAGAAACACCTTGCAGTACCAGGTAGCGTTGAACGGCTTTCGCACGACGCTCGCCCAGTGCCATGTTGTACTCACGAGTACCACGGGCGTCAGTGTTACCTTCCAGAACAACGCGAGCGCCGTTAGCTTTCAGGTCTTTAGCGTGAACGTCCAGAGCGCGCATTGCTTCTGGTTTCAGGTCCGAAGAATCGTATTCGAAGTAGAAAACAGTGATAGCGCGCAGAGCAGCTTCTTCGCTCAGGGAGCCATCAACAGCGCCAGTGTTTGCGCCGTAACCAGCGTTTGGATCAACAGCAGCGCCTTCACCGGCATTGTCGCCGCCTTTGGACGAGCAACCTACAGCTACAGCCATGGCCAGTGCCAGCGCAGCAAATTTACCAAACTTCAGCATTTCCATCGTAAAACTCCTAATGAACCCCAAGTGTTATATGCAACGTACAGCTATCACCACGTCAGTTCAGGTAAGGGGACCAGGAAGGTTCTCTGACTTCGCCTTGAGCGGTAGGAAGAGGGAGCCTTACGCGTCCATTAATAGACACGAGCATCAAGACTCCCCGGCCCTGCTGGCGGGTGGCGTAGATTACCATGGTGCCGTTGGGTGCGACAGTAGCAGACTCATCAAGGTTGGTATCTGTGAGGATTTTCACGGTTCCGCGCTGAATATCTTGCGCCGCAACACGGAAATTGGTGAAACCGTCCTGACGATGGATCATTACCAGGGTCTTTTCGTCAGCCGAAAGCTTAGGGCTGGCGTTGTAGTTCCCGATAAACGTCACGCGTTCTGCGTTACCGCTGCCTACATTGGTTTTGTAAATCTGCGGTTTGCCGCCACGGTCAGAGGTGAAATAGATGGTAGAACCATCTTTACCCCAGAACGGTTCGGTATCAATTGCCGGGTTGTTGGTTACGCGAGTCAGCCCACGGGAAGCCAGATCCATCACGTAGATCTCGGCATTGCCGTCTTTAGACAATACGAACGCCAGTTTGGAGCCATCCGGCGACCAGGCTGGTGCACCGTTCAGACCTTCAAAGTTGGTGATCTGCTCACGGCGACCGGTATCAATGTTCTGCATGAAGATGCGCGGACGCTTCTGCTCGAACGATACATAAGCGATGCGCTTGCCATCGGGTGCAAAGCGCGGCGACAGGATCGGCTCACGGGATTGCAGCAGGGTAACGGCGCGAGCACCGTCGTAGTCAGAGCGCTGCAGGGTGTAACGGGTGTTGGTCGCACTGGCGCGCTCGGCCGTCACGTAAAGCAGACGGGTAGAGAATGCACCTTTAATACCGGTCAGCTTTTCAAACGACTGATCGGAGATGTAATGCGCCATGTCCCGCAACTGCTCAGCCGTGCCCGACACACTGCCGGTCAGGACAGGTTGCTCGGTTGCAACGTTGAACAAGGCATATTGCACCTGCAGGCGACCGCCTGCCGGCACGATATTACCGACCATTACGTATTGGGCGCCCAAAGCTTTCCAGTCGCGGAAAATGACTTCGCTGGCCTGCGTCGGCAAGCCAATCATGTTCTGCTTTGGAATCGGCGCGTAGTAACCCGAGTTGCGCAGGTCATTACCGATGATTTCAGCCATGTCGTCCGGCAACACGGTGCCGCCCTGCCAACCAAAAGGTACTACGGCAATGGGCGTCGCCCGGTCACTGCCACTGGTGACCAGAATGTTCTTTTCATCTGCTACAGCCATCCCTGCCAGGCAGCAGACGACGACCAGCAGTCCTCGAAAAAGTTTAATCACAAGGCTAGATCCTCAGGTGTGAATGTCATCTTGAATGATCGATAAGGATTAAAATCGCTGGGCTTCATACCCTGCATTTCCGTTAAACGGCCAATATTCTTGACCGCTGCCACAGCCGAGCTATCAAACGGCCCGTCACCACTGGATTTGGCAACCGTCACAGACGTCACCGTGCCATCTGGCAACATGCCAATTTGCAGCACCACTGTCATGTTCTTGCGCGCTGACGGCGGACGAGCCCACCCTTCTGCGGCGCGAGCACGAATCAGGTCATCGAAACTGCCGGCGACCTCATCACCCTGCTCATCTGCCAAGGCTTGCTGGCGTTGCGGCGTATCGGAAAGCAAATCGGCCAGGGCTTGCGCCTTTTTCTCTTCGGTCGATTTACGTGCTGCTTCTACGGCCTTTTTCTTGGCTGCATCAGCAGCCGCCTTTTTCTTCGCATCTTCGGCGGTTTTCTTCTTCGCCTCGTCTGCTACAGCCTTTTTCTTGGCGTCTTCGGCAGCTTTCTTCTTCGCATCTTCAGCAGCTTTTTTCTTGGCGTCTTCAGCGGCCTGCTTCTTGGCCTCTTCTTCCGCGGCCTTCTTGGCCTCTTCCTCAGATTTCTTCTTGGCTATGTCAGCCAGCTTTTTCTCTTCGGCTTTTTTGGCGTCTGTAGCCTTTTTGGCATCGTCGGCTTTCTTGGCTTCATCAGCCTTCTTCACCTCGTCTGCTTTCTTGGCCTCGCTCGCCTTGGCTTCGTCAGCCTTCTTGGCGTCCGCAGCCTTTTCGGCAGCCTCTTCCTTCTTTTGTTCCGCGGCTTTTACAGCTTCCTGCTCAACCTTCTTCTGTTCCATCTGCTCGACTTCGGTCTGACGCGCAGCAGATTTTTTCGCCTCACCCGCAATCTTTTGATTGGTCTGGGTGGTCGCCTGACTTTTTGACTTCAGCTGGTACAAGGTTGCCTGAACAATCGGCTTGGAAGGCGGCAGTTCCGGAGTCATGACAAAGCTGGCGAACAGCATGCCAAAAATCAGAACGTGCAGCCCTACCGCCCAGACTGTAGGCCAAAAAAAGTTTTCAGAGGCGGACGGCTCCCGCTGTTCGCGCATCAGGGAGCCTCGGTTATCAAGCCAACGTTACCGACTCCGGCCTTCTGCAGGCCACCCATGGCACCCATTACCGCTCCGTAATCCACAGTCTTGTCACCGCGAATAAAGACCTGGGTGTGCTTGCCGCCTTCATTGCCTGCGCGAATGATTTTGGTCACCGCGTCAGTCATCTGGGGCAAGGTCATAGCCTTGTCCATCTGCTTGTCGGTATCGACTTCACTGCCAAGGTTCCAGAAATAGGTCTTGTCAGCCTTGATCGAAATGGTCAGGACCTGGGTGTTGTTGTCTTGCGGCAAAGCCTCGCTGGAGACCTTGGGCAAATCAACCTTCACACCCTGATTGAGCATCGGAGCGGTCACCATGAAGATGACCAGCAGCACCAGCATCACGTCGATGTAAGGCACTACGTTCATCTCGGCGACCGGCTTGCGCTTTTTGCGAGCTCGAGCGATTAAAGCCATTGGAAATTACCTGCTTATTCTTCGCTGGTGTGCACTTTGCGGTGCAGGATCGCCTGGAATTCGTCGGCGAAGGTGTAGTAGCGGCTGATCAGCGTTTCGCTACGCGCAGCAAAACGGTTGTAAGCAATAACTGCCGGGATGGCAGCGAACAGGCCAATGGCCGTTGCGATCAGTGCTTCGGCAATACCCGGCGCCACGGTTGCAAGCGTTGCTTGCTGTGCAGTTGCCAGGCCACGGAAGGAGTTCATGATCCCCCACACCGTACCAAACAAACCGATATACGGGCTGACGGAACCCACGGTGGCCAGGAACGGCAAGCTTTGTTCAAGCTTTTCTTCTTCGCGGGAAATCGCTACACGCATGGCACGCGCCACGCCTTCCATCACCGCTTCAGGATCGACACCCGGCTGCTGACGCAGACGGGAAAACTCTTTGAAACCGGCACGGAAGATTTGTTCAACCCCGGAGTCCGGGTCCGGATTGCTACCTGCCTGACGATACAGCTTCGACAAGTCGATACCCGACCAGAAACGCTCTTCAAAGCTTTCCAGGGCACGTCGACCGGCGCGCAGCATGGTGCTGCGCTGAAAAATCATGACCCACGAGGTAACCGATGCGGCCAGCAGGGTCAACATTACCAACTGCACAACAATGCTGGCATTGCTGACCAAGCTCCACATGGAGGAATGGTCGACGACGTTAGCTTCCACGCTTTATCTCCTGCTCTAAATGTTTACCCGCGCCGCTCACGTCGGCAAAGGCCGTACGTAAAGCTTCGGGAATGGCCCGGGGTTTGAAACTATCGGCGCGCACACAGGCCACCAAAAACTGCCCTTCACAGAGCAGCGTTGCATCTGCAGCCCGCCAGACCTGCTGTTTGAATCGCAGGCTGGCACGGTTGAGTTCTGTTACTTGCGCACTTACCAACAGTTCGTCGTCCAGTCGCGCCGGCGCGTGGTAGCGCGCCTCGCTGGAATGCACGACAAATAACAGATTCTCGCCTGCCAACTCGGATTGGGCAAAGCCCAGCTCCCGCAGCCTTTCGGTTCGAGCCCGCTCCATAAACTTTAGATAATTTACGTAATACACGACGCCACCCGCATCGGTGTCCTCGTAATAAACGCGACAGCGATGTGCGAACGGCTCAAGCCTGTTTTGCGCGCGCATACTCTAGTGCTTACTCCTCAGGTTGCCAATCCGCCAAACCACTGTTTTTCACGCTTCTTGAGCTTTATGAGCCAAGATTTTCAGCGCCAGCACTTGAGACAGCAAAAACCTTGAAAAAATCGGTCATGAACCGCTTATTAATCGTCCAAAGCATTCAGGAATTCGTCTACCACAGGCATATCACCCAAGCGCGAAGGAATATTCAAGCCAAAGTGCAAATACGCATGCCGGGTCACTACACGCCCTCGCGGGGTCCGCATGATGTAGCCCTGCTGAATCAGATACGGCTCCAGCACATCCTCAATCGTATGCCGCTCTTCACTGATCGCGGCAGCCAGACTGTCAATGCCCACAGGCCCACCATCGAACTTCTCGATCATGGTCAGTAGCAAACGCCGGTCTTGATGATCAAAACCATGCTCATCAACATCCAGCAGGTTCAACGCCAGGTCAGCCACGGGTTTGGTGATATGCCCCTTGGCCCGCACTTCGGCAAAATCTCGTACACGACGCAACAGACGATTGGCGATCCGGGGTGTACCGCGAGCCCGGCGGGCAATTTCGTAAGCCCCTTCCGGGTCGAGCGGCAGACCGAAGATATCGGCCGAACGACTGACAATCGTTGCCAGGTCATCAGTACTGTAGAACTCCAGTCGCTGAACAATCCCGAAACGATCGCGCAACGGGTTTGTCAGCATCCCGGCCCGCGTCGTCGCCCCCACCAGAGTGAAAGGCGGCAAGTCGAGCTTGATCGAGCGTGCAGCCGGACCCTCGCCAATCATGATGTCGAGCTGAAAGTCTTCCATTGCCGGGTACAACACTTCTTCGACAATGGGTGACAGGCGATGGATCTCATCAATGAACAACACATCATGGGGCTCAAGATTGGTCAGCAAGGCCGCCAGATCACCCGGGCGCTCCAACACGGGGCCTGAGGTGCTTTTGATAGACACCCCCATTTCCTGGGCAATGATGTTGGCCAGCGTGGTCTTGCCCAACCCCGGCGGACCAAAAATCAGCGTATGGTCCAGCGATTCCGAGCGCCCGCGCGCGGCCTGGATGAACAGCTCCATCTGCTCACGCACTGTTGGTTGACCAATATAGTCGGCCAGGCTCAAAGGGCGAATTGCCCGATCCTGAACTTCTTCCCGGTCCCGCCCGCTTGGGGCAGCGGTTATCAAACGATCAGCGTCAATCACTTAAATCATCCCCTTAAGGGCGCGGCGGATCATGTCTTCACTGCTCAACGTTTTATCCTTGATCGCGGAAACCGCCTTGCTGGCTTCCTGAGGTTTATAGCCCAAAGAAATCAAGGCGCTGACCGCATCACTCTCGGCACTGGCCACTTGCACCGGCGCATCCGGCTGATTGGGAACCAGGGCAAACATGCTCGGTACCTGCTCCCACGCCTTGAAGCGATCTTTCAACTCGACCAGCAGGCGCTCGGCAGTCTTCTTGCCGACACCCGGAACCTTGGTCAAGGCCGAGGTATCCTGGGCCTGAACGCAACGAACAAGCTCATCAACCTCCAGGCTAGACATCAATGCCAACGCCAGTTTGGGGCCGACGCCGTTGAGCCGGATCAGCTCACGGAAGAAGTCGCGCTCACGCTTGCCAATGAAACCATAGAGCAACTGGGCGTCTTCGCGAACAACCAGATGGGTATGCAGGGTCAAAGGCTCGCCGATGGACGGCAACCGATAGAGCGTGGTCATTGGCACTTCCAGCTCGTAGCCCAGGCCATTTACATCCAGAATCAGGTGCGGCGGCTGTTTTTCAGCCAGAGTGCCGCGCAAGCGTCCAATCACGTTTCAGATCCTTTTCTCTGGCCAGATCAATGGCTGACAACTAGAACGACAGAGCCGCATCATTACAGATGGCGCCCTGCCAGCAAGCTTAATAACGTTAAAAATCGCGCCCTAGAGCCGCAAACGCCCACCACGGCTACGCGCCGCGCCCAGGCCATGGGGCAACAGGCTTGAGCGCGTGTGCGCATGGCACAAGGCTATCGCCAGCGCATCCGACGCATCGATTTGCGGTTTGCTGGTCAGCTTGAGCAGATGCATGACCATCATCATTACCTGTTCCTTGTTGGCACCACCGGTGCCTGCCACGGCCTGCTTGACTTGGGTTGCCGAGTACTCGGCGATCTCCAGGCTTTCTTCGGCCCCGGCGACAATGGCCGCACCCCTGGCCTGACCCAGCTTGAGTGCCGAATCGGCATTGCGCGCCATAAACACCTTTTCGATGCCCATGGTGACAGGGCCGTACGTCTGAATAACCTCACGCACCCCGCGATAGACGATCTGCAACCGCTCATGCAGTTCGCCGCTCCCCGTGCGAATACACCCCGAAGCCACATACACACAGCCACGCCCGGTGTCTCGCACCACGCCATAACCGGTGATTCGCGAACCAGGATCAATACCAAGAATAAGAGTCATAACGCCTACAGCTTATGAAGTGACGCCCACCGGCACATACCCGGACAGCTTAAAGGCAGAAGCCGGAGGTGCACAGCGCCGCGATCATCGCGACGGTACACCTCCGGCCTCTTGATTGACGCAACCCAGGTATCAGCCAAGCTGTTCCAGGACGGCGTCAGGAATTTCAGCGTTGGAATATACGTTTTGTACGTCATCCAGGTCCTCAAGCATGTCGATCAGCTTGAGCACCTTCTCAGCCCCTTCCAGATCCAGTTCGGCGCTGGTGGTTGGCAACATAACGATCTCGGCATCAGTCGGAGCAAAGCCCGCTGCTTCCAGGGCGTTGCGAACCGCATAAAAGCTTGAGAACGAAGTGAATACGTCAATGGAACCGTCTTCGTTGGTCACCACGTCGTCGGCATCTGCCTCCATTGCAGCGTCCATCAAGGCCTCTTCATCAACGCCAGGCGCATAGGTAATCTGGCCCTTGCGCTCAAACAGATACGCGACCGAACCGTCAGTACCAAGGTTGCCGCCGCATTTGCTGAACGCATGACGTACAGCCGCTGCGGTGCGGTTACGATTATCGGTCATGCACTCAACCATCACGGCAACGCCGCCGGGACCGTAACCTTCGTAGCTCAGCTCGACCATATCGTCGGTATCAGCCGCACCAGCACCGCGGGCGACTGCGCGATCGATAATGTCGCGACTCATGTTTGCACCAAGGGCCTTGTCCAGCGCCAGACGCAGACGCGGGTTGGAGCCCGGCTCAGCACCACCCTGGCGGGCAGCTACGGTCAGCTCACGTATCCACTTGGTGAAAATCTTGCCTTTTTTGGCATCCTGACGCTCTTTGCGGTGCTTGATGTTCGCCCACTTAGAATGACCTGCCATAACGCACTCCGAATCCCTTTAAAAACCTTGCCCGGTTTCACCTCTGGCTTGACCCGGCAATAAAAATTCTCGACCCAAATGACAAAGGCGCATCCGGAGATGCGCCTTTGAGGGCCAGCTTTACTCAGCCTTAGGCTGTTCGCGCAAACGAATGTGCAACTCGCTCAGCGCTTTGTTATCAACCACACCCGGAGCCTGAGTCATGACGCAGGCAGCACTCTGGGTTTTCGGGAAGGCAATCACTTCACGAATCGACTGGGCACCGGTCATCAGCATCACCAGACGGTCCAGACCGAACGCCAAACCACCGTGGGGTGGTGCGCCGTATTTCAGTGCGTCCAGCAGGAAGCCAAATTTCTCTTCCTGTTCAGCTTCATTGATACCCAACAGGCGGAAGACCGCTTGTTGCATTTCCTTGCGGTGGATACGGATCGAACCGCCACCCAACTCAGTACCGTTGAGCACCATGTCGTAGGCACGGGACAGCGCGGTAGCCGGGTTGGCCTCGAGCTCTTGCGGCGAACACTTTGGTGCAGTGAACGGGTGATGCAAGGCGCTGAAGCTGCCATCAGCGTTTTCTTCGAACATCGGGAAGTCCACAACCCACATCGGTGCCCACTCGCACGTCAGCAGGTTCAGATCGTTACCAACCTTGATACGCAGGGCGCCCAGGGCTTCGCTGACGATCTTGGCCTTGTCGGCACCGAAGAACACGATGTCGCCATCAACCGCACCAACGCGATCCAGGATCACATTGAGGTTGGCTTCAGGGATGTTCTTGACGATCGGCGATTGCAGACCCTCAACACCTTTGGCGCGCTCGTTGACCTTGATGTACGCCAGACCGCGGGCACCATAGATGCCGACAAACTTGGTGTAATCGTCGATCTGCTTGCGCGGCATGCTCGCGCCGCCGGGAACGCGCAGGGCAGCGATACGGCATTTAGGGTCGTTGGCCGGGCCGCTGAACACCTTGAATTCCACATCCTTGAGCTGATCGGCAACATCAACCAGTTCCAGCGGGTTACGCAGGTCAGGCTTGTCGGAACCGAAACGGCGCATGGCCTCTTCCCAGGTCATGTGCGGGAACTCACCGAATTCCAGACCCAGCACTTCCTTGAACAGGTTGCGGATCATCTCTTCAGTCAGGCCCATGATCTCGGCTTCGTTCATGAAGCTGGTTTCGATGTCGATCTGAGTGAACTCAGGCTGACGGTCGGCACGCAGGTCTTCGTCACGGAAGCACTTGGCGATCTGGTAGTAGCGGTCAAAACCGGCAACCATCAACAGCTGCTTGAACAGCTGTGGCGATTGCGGCAAGGCAAAGAAAGAACCGGCGTGGGTACGGCTTGGCACCAGATAGTCACGTGCGCCTTCTGGCGTGGCACGGGTCAGGATTGGTGTTTCAACGTCCAGGAAGCCGTTTTCGTCCAGGAAGCGACGGATGCTGGTGGTCATGCGCGAACGCAGACGCAGCTTCTCGAGCATTTCCGGGCGACGCAGGTCGATAAAGCGATAGCGCAGGCGGGTTTCTTCGCCAACATCGGAGAACTCGTTGAGCGGGAACGGCGGGGTTTCCGCTTCGTTCAATACTTCCAGCTCGTAACCCAGCACTTCGATCATGCCCGACGCCATGTTGGCGTTGCCAGCACCGGCCGGACGCAGACGCACCTTACCGGTGATCTTTACCACGTACTCACTGCGCACACGGTCAGCGGCAGCAAACGTCTCGGCGCGATCCGGGTCAAACACCACCTGGGCCAGACCATCACGATCACGGATATCGAGGAAAATCACCCCACCGTGGTCACGGCGACGATGGACCCATCCGCAAAGGGTAATTTCCTGGCCTTCCAGGCTTTCGTTCAGTTGGCCGCAATAATGGCTGCGCATCATGGTAGTGGTTTCACTTCTCGTAATTCGAAATTCGGTGGAGGTCTTGCGCACCGACGGTGCTGGTAACAATGCAAGAGACCGCTTGTGTTCTGACTGCGTTCCTTCAACCTCAGTCGGATTTGTCGCCGCCTGCCAGATTCTTTTTCGAGCCTGTCTTGAAGTCTGTTTCGTACCAGCCTGTACCGCTGAGGCGAAAGCCTGGCATGGACAGCATTTTCTTCAGTTCAGGTGCCTGACAGGCAGGACAATCAACCAGCGGTGGAGCGCTGATCTTTTGAATGGCTTCCAGTTGATGACCACAGGAAGCACATTGGTAATCGTACATGGGCATTGGCGCGTCTCGACAATCCGTTAGCGGCAACCCTTAAAGAGGGCCACGCAGCAAAGGGCGAGATTATATATGGTAAATCGAGCCATTGCAGCCGCATGAGCAGCCAGAACGCCTCAAATGCATCATAAATATTGTGCGATTACAAGCCATCGAACGCCCTCCTGCAGCCAGCCACACCCCCTCATCCTACAAACACCTGTTCTTGCCCCACCCCCCGAGAATTCCGTGCCGCCTTCAATAAATGCATGACGCAGACAACCCGAATGAGCCCGCTGAAATTTTTCACCCCCCCATGCCGCAAGTGCACTTCACGGTCAATGTAAGACAGCAGTGTATTAATTGAACAATCATTAATACGCGAAATATCGGACAGAACTTCCCAATACACCTCTTCGAGCCTTAAACAGGTGGCAAAACCATTCAACCTGACTGAGCGTGAAAGTGGCCGGGCCAGGGTCATGCCAAAATCAAGCACTACGGGATCAACCCCAACTCTCTGCAGTAACCTACCGCCTGCGTTTTCTTGCCGAATCAATCGTCCCATTGTTAAAGCACTCCTTTGCACACTATTAAAATCGATCAGTATTTTTTTGAAGAACTGACCTCATAAAACAATATGTAAAAATTCATATCCAGCGGACCAGACCCTCATACCTGTAGGAGGGCTCTCGTCGCCCCCGGAGAATATGGGCGAACCCGGATGCCTCGCGAACGGCCTGACCACAAGGCTGCGGGGCATGGGCAGCCAAATAGTAAAAGGGAATGACACCCCCCTCTTCAACAACCACTTCCAGACGACTCTAAATACGCCGACGGGCAAACACGAAGACGAATACTGAATACAACTTGAAAGTGCACACCTTTACGCACTCACTTATACCGCCCCGCGCAAACTTCCATACACCAACCCCCGGACAGACTATTACGCGCCTGCGCAAAGTACCGACTCACACACCAACACGCTCCCCGGATAGCACAACCACCCTCCCCCATAACCGCCACACCAAAAAAATAAAAGCTCACGACCAACGGTTGTCATCACGTCGACTCTAGCCGCATTTACACTTAGTAACTGCCAGACAGCATCACACGCGCAGCCCGCAAACAATGGACTACATGTGTCTAGGACACGGCTTTCATGAAATTAAGAATTTAGTAGGCACTCACCCTGCAGGAGCGCCTACAGATGTCTCAATACGCTTAATTTGAGTAGGCCCGAGCTTTGCTGTTAAATAGGCAGCGTGTCGCCCTTTCCAAGCCTATGGCGAGGACGCATAGGCTGATGACCGCACGTGTCCAGCGCCTCCATTTTTTTCTGAAGCGAACCGTGCGCCATCAGCTCTTCCTTGCGATCCATCTTAATGTGAGTCAATTGAAATGTTGAAAATCGTCCACCTGCTAACGGGTGCAGCGGCTTTGCTGCTGTCCTTTATTCCCAGCCTGCAATCTGAAGCACTACCTTACCTCCAACACCCTGATGCTCTTTATCTGGCTTTTTTTGGCCTGTTGAACCTGACACTGGCTCCAGTCATTCCGTTCTGGAATAAAGGCCCGCGTCACCAACTGCAAAACCTGGTCAGCGCCCTTCTGGTGCTTTCCGTTGTACTGCAAACCCTTACCCTGTTCGGCCTGCTGTTGCCGATCGGTGACCAGCCCGCTGTTCTGCTGGGCCTTACTCCGGCAGTGATCGCGGTATTGCTTCATCTGGCTGTCAGCTTCTACAAATCGTCACCTTCGACGTCTTCGCAAAGTTATGACATGACCAACCGCGATACAGGGACTGTAAAGTGGTTCAACACCTCGAAGGGCTTCGGGTTTATCTCCCGAGATTCCGGCGATGATATCTTCGTTCACTTTCGCGCCATTCGCGGCGAAGGCCACCGGGTTCTGGTGGAAGGGCAACGCGTCGAGTTCTCCGTTATGAACCGCGACAAAGGCCTACAAGCTGAAGACGTGATCGCAGCGCTGCCGCGCCGCTGATTTCAGCCCAAAAAAAACCGCGACCAGCCAAGCCGGTCGCGGTTTTTTTTGCCTGCGCAAAAGACTTAATAGTGCGGAGGCGGCGCTTCTTCCTCAAATGACTCGAACTGCCCGCCCATTTCTTCCTGGCGTTTGAGCAGCGCGGCCATCTGCATCTGCAAACGATCTACTGCGTTCTGCTGCATCACCAGCACATCATTCAATGCCTGAATGGTGTCATCCTGAAAAGCCAAACGACTTTCAAGATCCATTACTCGCGCTTCAAGCGTCACAATCAGCCCTCCGAAAAAGTGAAACCAGCGTCAAAAGCCGACGCGAGCCTGTCCCGGACAGCGCATACATCTACCTGCGTATACGGTTGTGCAGGATGTTTGCCCCAAACCGGCCCGGGCCAGGCCACGTCAGCCTGATAACGAACAATCACATGCATGTGCAGCTGGCTGACAACATTACCCAATGTGGCGACATTCATTTTATCGGCACCGAACACGTCTTTCAGCACTCGCGCCAAGGCAGTCGTCTCACCCCACATCAGCTGCTGGTCATGGTCATCCAATTGAAATAATTCGGTTATACCCTCACGACGAGGCACCAGAATGAACCAGGGGTAATTCGAATCATTGGAAAGCAGCAAGCGGCACAAGGGGAAGTCCCCTATCAGCCAGGTATCCTCTTGAAGGCGTGTATCCAAAGCGAACACTGGGGGCTCTCCTGTTTGACCGTTCATTTCAGTTCAATTCAACGCCCGATGAGACTCATCAGCCACCAAATGACAGAAGTGAAGGATACCCTTGATTGGTACCCATATCACGCCAGCAACCACAGACGCACACCCGAAATACCGCGTAGTACGCTCAATCAACACCCTTTAAACACTTGTGCACCAAAACTGCACAACGCGAATGCTTTTAGTGCGCTAAAACGTCACCGACCACCCCAACAGGTGTTAACCGGTAACGTTTCAAGATCACACCTGCCACGAAAACGCCTCTTTGCAACGAAATGCAACCCGTCGGACGCCGCCTTATCGCCATTTGACCCAAGCCACATCAGGCCTCAGCGGTCGAAAAAGAGAAAAAGTGTTTATTTTTTCCCGACACTGCAGTTTGAGCATGCTTGTTGCATAAAGCATTGCATAGTCGCCAGAGCTTGCGCCGGAGTGCAGAAGCCTGACGATAGATAACAATAGCTGGAACGTAGGAATTTGGAGTTTTATTGCGTCGGAAGCGTGTATCACATCTATACGCCCGACGCGAAAAACAGCACTAAATACATGCTAAAACTAGGCACAACGCTACGCGCTTGCGACATGTAGGGTGCAATTTGCGACACAGCTGTAAAGAAGCTGAAAGCTTATGAGAGCAAGTATCGCCAATATTGCCGGCGTGATATAAGTTTGCGCCGACACAAAAAGAAAGAGCCGCCCAGATAATAATTTCAGGTGGGACGGCAGTACTCTTCCTAAAAACCAAAGGAGCAAATCACGATGCGCGTGATGAAGTGGAGCATGATCGCCCTGGCTGTTTCAGCCGGTACTACCCAGTTCGCAATGGCCTCGTCCCAGGACGATGCCAAAGGTTTCGTTGAAGACAGCAAGCTGACTTCCAAAACCCGCATGCTGTACATGAACCGTGACTTCCGTAATGGCGCTGGCAACATTGCCAAGCCAGGCGGCGGCTTTAAAAGTGGCTATCGCGAAGATTGGGGCCTGAGCGAACTGCTTAACTACCAGTCCGGCTTCACCCAGGGCACCATCGGTGTAGGCGTTGATGCTTTCGCCATGGGCACAGTACGTCTGGACGGCGGCGCTGGTCGCCAAGGCAATGGCCTGTTCGCTAGCCAGAGCGACGGTTCTCCGGAAGATACCCAGTCGAAAATGGGCGGCGCGGTCAAGTTCCGTCTCTCCGACACCGTTCTGAAGTACGGTAACCAGTTTGTTTCCAGCCCGGTCTTCTCTACCGATGACAGCCGTCTGCTGCCAGAAGTTGCTACCGGCACATTGATCACCAGCAATGAAATCAAGGGTCTTGAGCTGTCCGCAGGTCGCTTCACCGCCCTGAGCTCACAGACAGGCATGGCTCGTGACAGCATCAACGGTCCAGGCGCAGCTGGCCTGACCGCTGCCAACATCGCTGGCGCGACCTACCAGTTCACTGACAACTTTGTCGGTGGCGTGGCAGCATCCGACGTTGAAGACTATTTCAAGAAGCAGTACATCAACCTGAACTACACCCTGCCTATCGCAGAGTCTCAGGCCCTGAACTTCGACTTCAACGGCTATAAAACCACCAGCGACGGCAAAGAATTGCTGGGCGACGTGGACAACAAGATCTGGAGCTTGGCAGCTGCTTACAGCATCGGCGCACACAAGTTCACCGTTGCTCACCAGCGCTCCACCGGTGACAGCGGTTACAACTACGGCATCGACGGTGGCGGCAGTATCTTCCTCGCCAACTCCGTGCAGTACTCCGACTTTAACGCCAAGGACGAACGTTCATGGCAGGGTCGCTACGACCTGAACATGACGAGCTACGGCGTACCTGGCCTGAGCTTCATGGCTCGCTACGTTAAAGGCGACAACATCTCCACCACCGATGGCGAAGGCAAAGAGCACGAATTCGACTTCGAAACCAAGTATGTGTTGCAGGAAGGCGCAGCGAAAGACCTGTCTTTCCGTCTGCGTAGCGCGATCTATCGCACTACCAGCAACAACGGCCGGGACGTAAACGATTTCCGCCTGATTGCTGAATACCCACTGAACATCTTGTAATCATGGCCTTCGGGCGATAGTTACAAGTACATTGTTTAGTGAAA
Source organism: Pseudomonas deceptionensis (assembly GCF_900106095.1). NCBI lineage: Bacteria > Pseudomonadati > Pseudomonadota > Gammaproteobacteria > Pseudomonadales > Pseudomonadaceae > Pseudomonas > Pseudomonas deceptionensis. Next base: position 4,577,796 of record NZ_FNUD01000002.1, read on the forward strand.
GCCACGCTCCTGTTTCAGGGCGTGGCTTTTTATTTGCCGGTATAAAAATTACATATAGCAAGCTAACTAACAACTCTAAACGCAAGTAGTTATCAGTTATGCAAGGCGCATCTACGTATGCAACTGCTCTACCCAGGGTACAAAAACAATTAAAGGGGCATTACGCCCCTTTAATGTTTGCTCACACCTGACTCAATACTCAGGTGTTGCCTTCGACTTTACTGCGCCGCAACTTCCTGAACCACACGCACTACACGCTGTGGAAAAGGAATATCAACACCCTCGGCTTTCAAACGATCACGCGAATGCTCGTTGAGCATAAACAGCACATCCCAGTAATCCGGGGTGTTAACCCAGACGCGCAGCGACATCGTGATCGAACTTTCACCCAAGGTCGTGACCACAACCACAGGAGCCGGTTCTTTCAGCACGCGAGGGTCATCGGCCAGCGCCAGCAACACTTCACGCACCTTCTGCAGGTCTGCCTCGTAGTCCACACCCACATCAAACACCACCTTGCGCGTAGGTTGACGGTTGTAGTTGGTGATGATGCCGTTGGACAGGTTGCCGTTTGGCACGATGACGGTTTTGTTGTCACCTGTACGCAACACGGTGTGAAAGATCTGGATACTGTCGACAGTACCGCTCACACCTTGCGCTTCGATCCAGTCACCAATCTTGAACGGACGGAACAACAGAATCAGTACTCCACCGGCAAAGTTGGCCAGGCTTCCCTGCAACGCCAGACCGATGGCCAGACCCGCAGCACCGATAGCCGCCACAAACGACGTGGTCTGGATGCCTATCATTGAAGCTACGCTGACAATCAGCAGTATCTTTAGAATGATATTGGCCAGGCTGCTGATAAAGCCTTGCAGCGCCAGATCGGCCTTTCTCAGTGCCAGCAGTTGCCCGATCTTGACTGTCAGGCGGTTGATCAACCACCAGCCTACTGCCAGCGTAATCAATGCCAGCAGTACACGACTGCCGTACTCCATGATCATCGGAACCCAAGACTGTGAGGTCTTGATCAACTGATCGACTTCAGCGTTCAAATCCATTTACATCTCCTCGCGCCACTACCCGGCAGCGTCATTTATTCAGCAAGACGATTGAGCAGCTTAGCCGCTCAATCGTTTTTGCAGCGCCCAGGAAAGTCGGACGTCAATGATCGCCAGAGGTTCCCCTAGCTCGCAATCAGTCGCGGAAGTTATTGAACTGCAGCGGCATGTCGAACGTTTTGGCGCGCAGTGCAGCAATTGCGTCCTGCAAGTCATCACGCTTCTTGCCGGTGATGCGCACTTGCTCGCCCTGAATGGCGGCCTGAACCTTGAGCTTGGCATCCTTGACGTGAGCAACGATTTTCTTCGCCAGCTCTTTATCAATGCCTTCCTTGAGCACGGCTTCCTGCTTCATCAGCTTGCCCGAAGCATAAGCGTCCTTGACCTCAAGGCACTGAACGTCGATCTTGCGCTTGACCAGTGCCAGCTTGAGGATCTCGATCATGGCCTCCAGCTGAAAGTCGGCCTCAGCGGTCAAGTTCACCGTCAGGTCCTTCTCCTTGAACTCAAAAGTGCCTTTGCCCTTGAGGTCATAACGACGGTCCAGTTCCTTGACGGCGTTCTCGACGGCGTTGGTGACTTCGTGCTTGTCCAGTTCGGATACCACGTCGAACGACGGCATGTAATTTTCTCCAATAATAAAGGGCGCGCTCAACACAGATGGAGCACGCCTGACCTGACAGTTAAAATGCGCGGGCATTATAGCGGTTCTTCGACCTCATTCACTTGCGAGCTCACATGCCAGATTCGGCCATGCCTCAACACCTTCCAGACACACCCGCCCGGGCATCGACCACCTGGCACATTCTCGGTGCCGGCAGCATGGGTGCATTGTGGGCCACTCGACTGGCGCGGGCAGGGCTTCCCGTCAAGCTCATCCTGCGCAACCCTGACCGTTTGAGCGCGTACAACGCGGCACAGGGCCTGACACTGGTTGAAGGGGAACACGCACAAACATGGGCCATCAGCGCGCAGACCCCGGACACCAACGAGCCGATCCAGCGCCTGTTGGTCGCGTGCAAAGCCTATGACGCAGAGCAGGCCGTTGCGCAAATTGCCGGGCGGCTTGCCCCGGGTGCAGAGCTGATCCTGCTGCAGAATGGTCTCGGCAGCCAGCAAGCCGTAGCCGCCCTCGTACCCCAAGCTCACTGCATCTTCGCTTCCAGTACCGAAGGGGCCTTTCGCGAAGATGACTGGCGCGTGGTGTTTGCCGGCCTTGGCCACACATGGCTGGGCGATACTGATCAAGGCCAGGCTCCGCAATGGCTTGAAGAGCTTCAGCGTAGCGGTATTGCGCACGAATGGAGCCCGAATATTCTGAGCCGTCTGTGGCGCAAACTTGCGCTTAACTGTGCGATCAACCCACTGACAGTGCTTTACGACTGTCGCAATGGCGGTTTGCAGGCGCACGGCGAAGAAGTAAACACCCTGTGCACCGAACTCGGCGCTCTGCTTGAGCACTGCGGCCAGGCTGACGCCGCTGTCGATCTGGCCGCAGAAGTGAACCGGGTGATCCTGGCCACCGCCAACAACTTCTCCTCAATGCACCAGGATGCCAGCCAGGGCCGGCGCACTGAAATAAGCTACCTGCTGGGCTATGCCTGCGAAGCCGCCCGCAGTCGACAGTTAGCCGTGCCACACTTGCAGCATATGCACCAACGCCTGACCCAATACCTGAAGCAACACGGATTGCCCTGCGACTGAGGGCCGCGCTACCCTGCCAGCTTGTCCTTTCTCTATGTGGCCGCCCCATGCCCTTGCGCCAGCGCCTCGAAAATCTCCCGGTCGGCCAGAAACTGCTGGCCGCCCTCCTCGTGCTGCTGGCTACCGTGTTGCTGGTGGCCAACCTGACGTTTATCAGCGTGGCCTACTGGATCTCCCACGAGAGCACCGCGCCTCAGGCCTTACAGACACTGGGCCAGTTAACTGCCAACCCCGACCTGATTGTTCAGGCGCTGGACTCGCCAGACAAAGCCAAAGCCCTGCTCAATGAAATCGGCACCTATGCCCCGCTGCGCGCCGCTGCGATTTATGACAGTGCCGGCAACCTGCTGGTGCAGTTGCAACACGGTGAGCACCTGCCGCTTCCGGAGCACTATCGCCAGATTGAAGCCTGGAGCCTGACCGAGCTGCGCAGCCATCAGGTCACACGCCTGCACCACGGCGACCAGCCGCCCGGGCATTTGCTGCTGGTCGCCAGCAGTGAGCTGCCCATGGCCTTTTACACCGGCACACTGACTGCCAGCCTGGGGATTCTGGTGTTCAGCGTTTTGCTGTGGTTCGTGGTGGCACGCCAGATCAAGCGCCTGATTACCCAACCCATTCACCGGCTTGAAGAGCTGTCTCGCCAGGTCACCCGGGAAGAGAACTACGCATTACGTGCAGCGCCAGGCAACAACGACGAGATCGGCAGCCTGGCCAAGGCATTCAATACCATGCTGTCGCGCATCGAAGTACGCGATCAGGAGCTCCAGCGTGCTCGGGATGAAGCCCAGGCTGCTTACGACCAGGCTCAGGCGCTGGCTGAAGAAACCCGCACTACCAATCGCAAACTGGAGCTGGAAGTACAGGTACGCAGCAAAATCGAGAAAAAACTCACCGGTTTTCAGAACTACCTTAACTGCATCATCGACTCCATGCCTTCGGCCCTGATAGCACTGGACGAACAGCTCTATGTGACGCAATGGAACCAGGAAGCCAGCGCCCTGTCGGGGACAGAGTTGGACGAAGCGCTGAACAAGCCGATTTATCTGGCCTTTGAACCCCTCAAGCCCTTTCTGCCCCAGCTCAAGGACACCATAGACCACCATCGGGTCGTAAAAATTGAACGAGTCACCTGGGGCCAGGGCGAAGACGCTCGCCACTACGCCCTGACCTTCTACCCGCTCATGGGCGGCGGTGGGCGCGGCGTGGTTATCCGGATCGATGACATTACCCAGCGTCTGTCGCTGGAAGACATGATGGTGCAGTCAGAGAAGATGCTCTCCGTCGGAGGGCTGGCTGCCGGCATGGCCCACGAGATCAACAACCCGCTGGGCGCCATCCTGCACAATGTGCAGAACATTCGCCGGCGCCTGTCGAACGATCTGCCCAAGAACATCGAACAAGCCGAACAGATCGGCATTGACCTGGATGTCGTCAATCAATACCTGCAGGCCAGGGAAGTGCCCAAGCTCCTGGACGGCATTCAGCAGGCCGGTGCACGGGCGGCAAAAATCGTGACCCACATGCTTAGCTTCAGCCGCCGCAGCAACCGGCAAATGAGCCCCTGCGATTTATCGGCACTGATTGACCAGGCTCTGGACATCGCCAGCAATGATTTTGATTTGGCCATTGGCTTTGACTTCATGGGGCAAGCCATTGTTCGCCACTTCGACCCGCAACTCGGCCCTGTGCCCGTCATCCCCAATGAACTGGAGCAGGTGTTGCTCAACCTGTTGAAAAATGCCGCCCAGGCGATCCATCAACGCACCGACAAGCGTGAGCCGGGACGTATCACCCTGCGCACCCGACTGAACCCGCCATGGGCCGAAATCCAGGTCGAAGACAACGGTGCCGGAATGCCGGAGCCTGTGCGAAAACGTATTTTCGAACCCTTCTTCACGACTAAGGAAGTGGGCCAGGGCACGGGACTGGGCCTGTCCGTGTCGTACTTCATCATCACCAATAACCACAAGGGGCAAATGGAAGTGCATTCAACCTTGGGCCAAGGTACTTGCTTCACCCTGCGCCTGCCTTTGGCTGGCAATCTGATAGCCTGCGACGAATCAACCAAGGTGGAACAGTAAACATGGGCTTTCGCTTATCGAAAATTTATACCCGCACTGGCGACAAGGGCGAGACAGGACTTGGCGACGGCCGTCGTGTGCCCAAGGACCACCCCCGGATCGAAGCTATCGGCGAAGTCGATACGCTCAATAGCCAGCTCGGCCTGCTCCTTGCCGGGCTCACCGAGCACAGCGCCCGCAACCCTGGCCTCAACGAGCTGATTGAAGTGCTTGAGCCCTGCCAGCACCGGTTGTTTGACCTGGGAGGGGAATTGGCAATGCCGGTGTATCAGGCGCTCGACAACGCGGAAATCGAACGGCTTGAAGCCGCAATTGATCGCTGGAACGAAGAGTTGGGCCCGCTGGAGAATTTCATTCTGCCCGGTGGTTCCAGCCTGATCGCCCAGGCCCATGTGTGCCGCTGCCTGGCACGCAGCGCCGAACGCCGCTGCCAGCAACTCAATGCGCTAGAGCCGTTGGCCGGAGTAGGGTTGGCTTATATCAATCGCTTGTCTGATTTGCTGTTTGTCGCAGCGCGCCTGATTGCCAGGCGCCAGGGAATTGCAGAGATCCTGTGGCAGGCGGCAGCCAAGCCGAAAGCTTAACCGCCAGACAATACACCTGTGGGGGCTGACGCCATCGCTGCCAAGTCAGCTCCCACAAGAGCCTCCTGCACACTACCTTGCCAGGCTTTAAGCCTCAGGCCAGAACGCCCGAATGCCGGCAACGCCTTGCGCCCCGATATCCCACGCCTGCTGACGATCATCCGGACCCAAACCACCCAACAAAAACACCGGCTTGCTGAAGCTGGCGATCAACTGCTGCGCCTGCTCCCAACCCAAAGGCTGTGCATCAGGGTGCGTCAGGGTCGGCAACACCGGAGACAAGGTGACAAAGTCCACATCCATCTGCTCGGCCAGCGCCAGTTCTTCAGCGTTATGGCACGAAGCTGCCAGCCAGCGATCTTTCGCAAGAGGCCTGCCCTTGGGCGCGTACTTGCGCAATTGCGCTGCAGTCAAATGCCAACCGGCGGAAGGGAAATCCCCTAACCACTCCAGCGGCCCCTTGAGCATCAGTTGCGCTTTGCCTGCACACAAGCCGGTGGCATCCACCGCCAGATCGCGGTACTTGGGGTCATAGCCGTTGGGCGCACGTAGCTGAACCAGTTTGATACCGCCCGCAACCGCCTTTTGTATTCCGCGCAGAAGCTGCGGTGTTTCCAGCTCGTCCGGGGTGATCAGGTATTGATCGGACAAACGTGCCGCCGCGACAATCGGCTGGTTGGCTTCAGGGAAGGCGTAATCCGCCAATTCCCGCGGGCTAACCCATGCCAACGGCTGACCTTCTGCACCATGGGGCTCGCCGGAAAAAGCCGAAACCTCCCATACATCCAGCAGAACGTGCTTGTCCGGGTAATCGTGCAGAACCTTGATCAAGGGGCGAGCCGCCTCGACCACAATGCCCAGCTCTTCCTTCAATTCGCGGCCCAATGCAGCCTCGACCGATTCCCCGGCCTCAACCTTGCCACCGGGAAACTCCCAAAGCCCGCCTTGATGCTGGGTATCAGCGCGACGCGCGATCAGGATCTTGCCGTTTGTGCCCCGGATAACGGCCGCAGCCACATGAACTCGTTTCACCCTTGTACTTCCTCTAATCCGGCCTGTTGCCAGGCTTTAAACGCAGGCCATTGGTAAATGGCGTCAACATAGGCTTCGTCCGCTGCCGAAAGGGCAACGCGGTAAGTACGAAGACGCACAGCCACTGGCGCGAAAAACGCATCTGCCACGCTCAGTCGCCCGAACAGATAGGGCCCGCTCTCGGTTGCCACTGCGCGGCACTCCGCCCACAGGGCGCTCATTCTTTCGATATCGACCCGAGCCTCGTCCGGCATGGGTACCAGCGCCTGATCATGGCTCAAATCAAATGGCAAATTGCCCCGCAGGCCAAAAAAGCCACTGTGCATCTGTGCGCACGCCGATCGGGCTTGAGCCCGCGCAGCGATATCTGCCGGCCACAATTGAGCCGCCGCAAAGCGTTCATTCAGGTATTCGGCAATCGCCAACGAATCGGCGATGGTGCCGTGCTCAGTCTTCAACAACGGTACTTTGCCCGTTGCCGAGTGTTGCAGGATAAGTGCCCGGGTATCAGGCTGGCCCAGCTTGATCAGTTGCTCAGTATAGGAAACACCCGCCAGATCCAGCGCCAACGCGCCACGCAGGGACCACGAAGAGTGCAACTTGTCGCCGATGATCAGGTGGAAGCTCATATAAAGGCACCTAGAGAAAAAGTGAGAGCAAAATCACGGACCCACCCGTGCAGAGTCGACTTGCAGGCCCGTGATGTCGAGACGACTTAGGTACGGTATTCGGCGTTGATTTTCACGTATTCGTGGGACAGGTCAGTGGTCCAGATGGTCTCGCTGCATGCGCCGCGGCCCAACTCGATACGGATAGTGATTTCTTCGCGAGCCATCACCGCCGAACCCTGCTCTTCGGTGTACGTAGCCGAACGGGCGCCGCCGCTGGCGATGCACACTTCACCGAGGAACACATCAATCTTGCTGACGTCCAGATCCGGCACGCCAGCACGGCCCACGGCGGCCAGAATGCGGCCCCAGTTCGGGTCAGAGGCAAACAGCGCGGTCTTGATCAACGGCGAGTGGGCCACGGTGTAACCCACGTCCAGGCATTCCTGATGGTTGGCCCCGCCATTGACTTCAACGGTGACAAACTTGGTGGCGCCTTCGCCGTCGCGCACGATGGCCTGAGCCACTTCCATACAGACTTCGAGCACCGCCTGTTTCAGCGCCGCAAACAGCGGGCCGCTCGCTTCAGTGATTTCTGGCAACGCAGCCTTGCCGGTGGCGATCAGCATGCAGCAATCATTGGTCGAAGTATCGCCATCGATGGTGATGCGGTTGAACGACTTGTTCGCGCCATCGAACAGCAAGTTTTGCAGCACTTCGCGGGAGACTTTGGCGTCGGTGGCGATATAGCCCAGCATGGTGGCCATGTTTGGACGAATCATGCCGGCACCCTTGCTGATACCGGTTACGGTGATGGTCACGCCTTCGTGCTCGAACTGACGGCTGGCACCTTTGGGCAGGGTGTCGGTGGTCATGATGCCAATGGCGGCCTCTGCCCAGTTGTTCTCGGACAAATCATCCAGCGCGGCTTGCAGTGCGCCTTCGATTTTCTCGACTGGCAGCGGCTCGCCAATCACACCAGTGGAGTACGGCAGCACGGCACTGGCATCAACACCGACCAGCTTGGCCAGTGCATCACACGTGCGTGTAGCCGCTGCCAGGCCAGGCTCGCCGGTGCCCGCGTTGGCATTGCCGGTATTGGTCAGCAAGTAGCGGACAGGGCCTTTCACACGCTGCCTGGCCAAAATGACCGGTGCTGCGCAAAACGCATTCAGGGTAAACACGCCCGCCACGCTGGAACCTTCGGCGCAGCGCATCACTACCACATCCTTGCGCCCTGGACGCTTGATACCGGCTGAAGCAATACCCAGCTCAAAACCGGCAACCGGGTGCAAAACAGGCAAAGGACCAAGACCAACAGCCATGACGCGCTCCTAAAAATAAGTTCTGTGCGCCGCCGCAAAGGGACGGGAATTCAATGGTAAAACGCCGCGACGGCTAATGCCGGTCGCGGCGCAGGTGTTTCAGCAATTGAAGCGGGCTTTAGTTGATTTGCCCGTGACAATGCTTGAATTTTTTACCCGAGCCGCAGTAGCACAGCTCGTTACGACCCAACTTCTGCTCGCTGCGAACAGGCTCAGCCACTACGTCAGCCACATCGGCGCCTTCCAGCACCTTGGCCAGCGCTTCCGGCTGATCGAGGCCCGGCGCTTCGGCATGCTGGAACTGCATGCGTGAAGCCAGGTCTTCAGCTTCCTGACGCAGACGGGATTCCTCTTCGACAGGGTCTTCACGACGAACCTGGACATGGGACAGCACACGGATCGAATCACGCTTGATCGAATCAAGCAGCTCGGAGAACAGGTTGAACGACTCGCGCTTGTACTCCTGCTTCGGGTTCTTCTGCGCATAGCCGCGCAAGTGGATACCGTGGCGCAGGTGATCCATGGTCGACAGGTGGTCTTTCCACAGGTCATCCAGTACACGAAGAACAATCTGCTTCTCGAACGTGCGCAACGCATCAGCGCCAGCCTGCTCTTCTTTCTCGTTGTAAGCCGCAATCAGTTCGCTCAGCAGCTTCTCACGCAGGGTTTCTTCGTACAGGTGGTCATCTTCGTCGAGCCATTGCTGGATCGGCAACTTCACACCAAAGCCGCTTTCGATCGCAGATTCCAGACCTTTGACGTCCCACTGTTCCGGCAACGATTGAGGCGGGATATGCGCGCTGATGGTGCTGTCGAGGACGTCCTTGCGGAAGTCGGCGATGGTTTCACCGATATTGTCAGCAGCCAGCAACGTGTTACGCATGTGATAAATCACTTTACGCTGTTCGTTGTTGACGTCATCGAACTCCAGCAATTGTTTGCGGATGTCGAAGTTGCGACCTTCAACCTTGCGCTGCGCCTTTTCGATTGCGTTGGTCACCATGCGGTGCTCAATCGCTTCGCCAGACTGCATGCCCAGGGCTTTCATGAAGTTCTTCACCCGGTCAGAGGCGAAGATGCGCATCAGGCTGTCTTCAAGCGACAGATAGAAACGGCTTGAACCCGCGTCACCCTGACGACCGGCGCGGCCACGCAACTGGTTGTCGATACGGCGCGATTCGTGACGCTCGGAAGCGATTACGTGCAGGCCGCCCGACTCCAGCACTTGCTGGTGACGTTTTTGCCAATCAGCCTTGATCTGTGCGATCTGCTCAGGCGTCGGATCTTCAAGGGAAGCGACTTCCACTTCCCAGTTGCCGCCCAACAGGATGTCAGTACCACGACCCGCCATGTTGGTAGCGATGGTCAGCGCACCCGGACGACCGGCCTGGGCAATGATTTCAGCTTCTTTTTCGTGGAACTTGGCGTTCAGAACCTTGTGCTCAATACCTTCCTTGTTCAGAAGGTTGGACATGTGCTCGGAGGTTTCGATGGTCGCTGTACCCACCAGCACTGGGCGGCCTTTGGCCATGCAGTCCTTGATGTCAGCCACAATCGCCGCGTACTTCTCGTCTGCGGTGAGGAACACCAGGTCGTTGAAGTCTTTACGCGCCAGCGGCTTGTTCGGCGGGATAACCATCACCGACAGACCGTAGATCTGGTGGAATTCAAACGCTTCGGTGTCGGCAGTACCGGTCATGCCCGACAGCTTGTTGTAAAGACGGAAGTAGTTCTGGAAAGTGGTCGAAGCCAGGGTCTGGCTCTCTGCCTGAATGTTCAGGCCTTCTTTCGCTTCAATCGCCTGGTGCAGGCCTTCGGACAGACGACGGCCCGGCATGGTACGACCGGTGTGTTCGTCGACCAGCAGTACCTGACCGTCTTCAACGATGTATTCAACGTTGCGATGGAACAGCTTGTGAGCGCGCAGAGCCGCGTACACGTGGGTCAACAGGCCCAGGTTGTGCGCGGAGTACAGGCTTTCGCCCTCGGCAAGCAGACCGATCTGGGTCAGCATGTCTTCAACAAACTGGTGACCGGCTTCGTTCAGCTCAACCTGGCGGGTCTTCTCGTCGATCGTGAAGTGGCCAGCCTTGGTGACTTCGCCTTCAACTTCCTCGACGTGCAGCTCAAGGCGCGGGATCAGCTTGTTGATTTCGATGTACAGCTTGGAACTGTCTTCGGCCTGACCGGAGATGATCAGCGGGGTACGGGCTTCATCGATCAGGATGGAGTCGACTTCGTCGATCACGGCAAAATTGAGCTCGCGCTGGAATTTTTCTTCCATGCTGAAAGCCATGTTGTCGCGCAGGTAATCGAAACCGAACTCGTTGTTGGTACCGTATGTGATGTCGGCGGCGTAGGCTTCGCGCTTTTCCTGAGGCGGCTGGAACGGTGTTACAACACCGACAGTCAGACCCAGGAATTCGTAAAGTGGACGCATCCAGTTGGCATCGCGTCGCGCCAGGTAGTCGTTCACGGTGATTACGTGTACGCCTTTTCCGGACAGCGCATTGAGGTAAACCCCAAGGGTTGCTACCAAGGTCTTGCCTTCACCCGTACGCATTTCTGCGATCATGCCTTCGTGCAAGGTCATGCCGCCGATCAGCTGTACATCGAAGTGACGCATGCCCATGACACGTTTACCGGCTTCGCGGCAGACCGCAAAGGCTTCTGGCAACAGTTGGTCGAGGGTCTCACCTTTGGCTATGCGGGCCTTGAACTCTTCGGTCTTGGCGCGCAATTGCTCATCGGTCAGGGCAACCATCTGCTCTTCGAAGGAATTGACGACCTGTACTGTCTTGAGCATGCGTTTAACTTCGCGCTCGTTCTTGCTTCCAAAAAGTTTCTTTAACAAAGGCGCAAACATATCGGCAGGATCTTCCACACATAGGGATGGAGGGCGGCCCCGAGAGTCGCCCGAGCAGCCCTGATGGCCGCATGCGAACGAGCATTCTACCCGGAAACGGCGGTGAGGAAAGTGGCGTTATTCCACGATACTGGTACTGCGTTGTGAAGGGGCCTCCCTAAAATAAGGGCTTTTTGCTGAACTTCAACCCATTAGCGCAAGAAGTTACTCATTGATTTCATAAATAAATTCAGATTTATCTGAGCCCGGAACAGTGAGAGGCAGGCTTCTGCTAAGATTGCAGCTCGGTTTTATCAGGTGTTTGAACATGGCATTTCGCCCACATCCAGCACGGGCACCCTCCGTCCTGCTCCGCGAGGCCAAGCCCCTAAAAGCCATTTTTGGTCATGCCAAGCGCCTGGGGCACCTGCAACGCTTGCTTGAAAGCCAGCTCCAGCCTGCCGCACGCGAGCATTGCCACGTGGCTTCATGGCGCGAAGGCAGTTTGTTGCTGATCGTGACCGACGGGCACTGGGCCACGCGCTTGCGCTACCAGCAAAAGCGTCTGCTGCGCCAATTGCAGGTGTTTGACGAGTTCGCCAGCCTGACCCGAATCCTGTTCAAGGTGCAGCCGCCCACGGTGCTGGCCAAGGTCGCCGGGCATACGCTGGATTTGTCCGTCGATGCCGCCCAGACGATCCAGGCGACGGCCGACGGCATTACCGACCCGGCATTGCGCGCCGCCCTTGAGCGCCTGGCCAGTCACGCCAAGCCAAAGCCCAACTGATCTTGTCGCGGCCCCAGGCTGCGAAGGGTTGCGCAGCGACCCCGGGGGCTAGCCCTTATCGCCGCCTGCGGCAGCGGCTACAGGTTGTTTACTTGCGTTTGTTGCCACCCAGCAACGAACCCAGCAGCCCTCGAACCAACTGACGGCCCATCTGACTCGCAGCCTGGCGCGCCATGGATTGCAGCGCCTTGCCAGCCGCAGTCCCCAAAAAGTCCCCCGCCTGATCAAGCAACCCCGGCTCGTGCGGCGCGGCCTGGGTGGAACCCTGGGTTGGCGCATCAGGGGCCAGCCCCTTGCGCGCCATCAGGATTTCGTAGGCCGACTCTCGATCAATGGGCTTGTCATAACGCCCCAGCAAAGGTGAGCCGGCAATCAACGCCGCGCGCTCAGCTTCAGTGAGCGGGCCGATGCGCGATTGCGGTGGAGCAATCAGCACCCGCTGGACCATGGCTGGCGTGCCCTTGTCTTCAAGCATGCCCACCAGCGCTTCGCCCGTGCCCAGTTCGGTCAGTACCCCCAACGTATTAAACGCCGGGTTCGGACGAAAACCGTCTGCGACCGCCTTGAGGGATTTTTGCTCTTTTGCCGTGAAGGCCCGCAACCCGTGCTGGATACGCAACCCCAACTGCGCCAGCACCGTGTCGGGCAAATCCGCCGGAGATTGAGTGACGAAGTACACACCAACACCCTTGGAACGAATCAGCCGGACCACTTGTTCCAAACGGTCCTGCAACGCCTTGGGTGTTCCGGCAAACAGCAAATGCGCCTCGTCGAAAAACAGCGCCAGCAAGGGCTTGTCCGCATCGCCACGCTCCGGCAGCTGCTCGAAAAGCTCTGCCAACAACCACAATAGGAAGGTTGCGTACACCTTCGGCGCCTCATGCACCAGGCGACTTGCATCGAGCAGATGAATCCGCCCGCGGCCATCGCTGGTCGGCTGCAAAATATCTTCCAGTTGCAATGCTGGCTCACCGAACAGGGCTTCGGCGCCTTGCTGCTCGAGAGTTGCCAGGCGACGCAGAAGTGCCTGACTGGAGCCGGTGGTCATCAGGGCTGCGTCATCCCCAAGAACTTGCGGGTTATCACGCAGATGGTTAAGCAGGGCCTTGAGGTCTTTGAGATCGAGCAACAGCAGACCTTCGCGATCTGCCACCTTGAATGCAGCATAGAGTGCCGACTGCTGGCTGTCGGTCAGCTCCAGCAGGCTGCCTAACAGCAACGGTCCCATATCACTCAAGGTTGTACGTAATGGATGACCGGTCTTGCCCTGTATATCCCATAGCGTCACCGGATACGCCTTAGGCTGATAGTTGAGCCACGGCATGCCGGCAATCCGCTCCGCGATTTTCCCCTGGGGGTTACCGGCCGCTCCCAGACCGCATAGGTCGCCTTTGATGTCAGCGGCAAAGACCGCAACCCCTGCATCACTGAACTGTTCGGCCAAGCGTTGAAGAGTGACGGTTTTACCCGTCCCCGTGGCACCCGCGACCAGGCCGTGGCGGTTTGCCAGGCGCAATGATTGAGCGATGGACTGACCCGAGAGGTCGGCACCGAGTACTAGAGCTGAAGAGTCAGGCATTTTGCCACCTTTGATTAATCTTTCGCGATCGCGGGTCGATATACCCTCAATGCTAGACCAGAAAAAAACGGATTTAGCGTCGTAAAGCGCCTTGATAAACAGACCACTTGCCCTCTTGCGGCAGTGAAGTGTGGAGCATGCGCCTTACCAGAGTGTAGGCCTCACACTTTTAGACCTTAGCGGACCCTTCAAGCCATGAATAAAAACCTGCGTTTCAGCCATAAAATCCTGCTTGCCGCGTCCCTGATCGTAATAGCCGCCTTCTCGCTATTTACGCTGTACAACGACTACTTGCAGCGCAATGCCATCCGCAACAACCTGGACAACTACCTCCACGAAATGGGCAGTGTCACGGCCAATAACATTCAGACCTGGCTGGGAGGCCGCATATTGCTGGCTGAAAACCTGGCCGAATCGATTGCCATTACCCCGCAACCTGACCAGGTGGCCAGCCTGCTGGAGCAAAAGGCCCTGAGCAGCACGTTTATGTCGGTTTACTTTGGTGACAGCCAAGGCGGTTTCACCATCCGCCCTGACAGCAAGATGCCTGACGGCTACGACCCGCGCACCCGGCCCTGGTACAAACAGGCCCTGAACAGCAGCACCTCGAGCCTGACCGAACCCTACATCGATGCCGCCACCGGGCAGATGGTGATTTCCATCGGTACTGCGGTCAAAAAAGCCGGGCAAACCCTGGGCGTGGTGGGTGCCGACCTGACCCTGCAAGCCATCACCGACAGCATCAACGCCCTGAATTTCAACGGCATGGGCTACGCCTTTCTGATCAGCGCCGACGGTGACATCCTGGTGCACCCGGACAAAGCCCTGGTGACGAAGAAGCTAAAGGATATTTACCCGCAGGACACCCCGGCGATTAACACCGGGTTCAGCGAGATCCAAACCAATGGCAAAACCCGGATTGTGACGTTTACCCCCGTCAAGGGGCTGGGCACGGTCAACTGGTTTGTCGGGCTGTCGATCGATAAAGAACAAGCCTTCGCTAGCCTCAGTGAATTTCGTACCTCTGCGATTATCGCCACGGTGATTGCCGTGGTCTCGATCATCGCCCTGCTCGGCCTGCTGATCCGCCTGCTGATGCAACCGCTGCACGTGATGACCCGCGCCATGCAGAACATCGCCGAAGGCGAAGGCGACTTGACACGCCGGCTGGTGGTTGAATCCCAGGATGAGTTCGGCACGCTGGGCAGTGCGTTCAACCGATTTGTCGAGCGCATCCACGCCTCCATCAGCGAAGTGGCCTCGGCCACCGAGCAGGTCAACGAAGTCGCCCTGCGGGTCGTCAGCGCATCCAACTCATCGATGCTCAATTCTGACGAGCAAGCGAGCCGCACCAACAGTGTCGCGGCCGCCATCAATGAGCTGGGGGCCGCCGCCCAGGAAATCGCCCGCAACGCCGCCCTTGCCTCACATCAGGCCAGCGATGCGCGCAGCCTGGCTGAAGAGGGCCAGCAAGTGGTCGAACGCAGCATCAACTCGATGCAGCAACTGTCGCAAATGCTCGGCACTTCCAGCGGTCATATCGAGTCGTTGAATGACAAGACCGTGAACATCGGGCAAATCCTTGAAGTGATCACCAGCATTTCCCAGCAAACCAACTTGCTGGCACTTAACGCCGCCATTGAAGCCGCTCGCGCAGGCGAAGCCGGGCGTGGTTTTGCCGTGGTGGCCGACGAAGTACGCAACCTGGCGCACCGCACCCAGGAGTCGGCGCAGCAAGTGCAAAAAATGATCGAAGAGTTGCAGGTCAGCGCACGGGGCTCAGTGAGCACCATGGAAGAAAGTCAGCGTCACAGCCAGGACAGCGTAGAAATCGCCAACCGGGCAGGCGAGCGCCTGATCAGCGTGACCGAGCGGATCGGGGAGATTGACGGCATGAACCAGTCGGTGGCGACAGCAACCGAAGAGCAAACCTCGGTGGTCGAATCGATCAATATGGACATTACTGAAATCAACACGCTCAACCAGGAAGGCGTCGAAAACCTTCAATCAACGCTTCGAGCGTGTACCGATCTGGAACAGCAGGCTGCCCGTTTGAAGCAGCTGGTGGGCAGTTTCCGGATTTGATTCGGGGCAGGCAGCTTCAAGCTCAAGGCTTGAAGCTTGCTGCATCGCCTCCCAAAGCCTGGCGGCGTCAGGAAAGTCAGTTCCATCCTCGGGGCTGAGCGCATCCGGGTCATAACGACTCAAACACCCCTCCCCCAGCGTGGCAGGCGCGCTGGAGGTGGCTTTGTCGAGTGGATCAGTCATGACGCCTCCCCTGGAACGACGGCGAATCTGTGGGAGCCGGCTCCCACAGTGTCAGGGTGTGCAGCGAGCGGTCGCTTAAAACACGACCGTTTTGTTGCCGTGCACCAGCACGCGATCTTCAAGGTGATAACGCAGGCCACGGGCCAGCACCATCTTCTCGACATCACGACCGAAACGCACCATGTCTTCAATACTGTCGCTGTGGCTGACACGAACAACGTCCTGCTCAATGATCGGGCCGGCATCCAGCTCTTCCGTCACATAATGGCAAGTTGCGCCGATCAACTTCACGCCACGCAGCGATGCCTGGTGATAAGGCTTGGCGCCAACAAACGAAGGCAAGAAGCTGTGGTGAATGTTGATGACCTGGCCCGCGTATTCACGGCACAGATCGGGCGGCAGGATTTGCATGTAACGCGCCAGCACCACCACTTCAGCATCGTGATGTTTAACCAGACGCGAGACTTCGGCAAACGCCGGCTCTTTGTTCTTCGGGTCAACCGGCACATGGTAAAACGGGATGCCGTGCCACTCGACCATGCTGCGCAAGTCGTCATGGTTGGAAATCACGCAAGCGATATCGCAGTCCAGCTCATCACTGTGCCAGCGGTGCAGCAAGTCGGCCAGGCAGTGAGACTCGCGGCTCGCCATCAACACAACACGTTTTTTCTGCGCTGTATCGGTAATGCGCCACTCCATCGAAAACTCTTCGGCGATTGGCGCAAATGCCTCACGAAAAGCTTCCAGCCCGAACGGCAAAGAGTCGGCACGAATCTCGTGACGCATAAAGAACCAACCGCTCTGGTCATCCGAGTGATGGCTTGCTTCAGTGATCCAGCCATTGTGGGAGGCAAGGAAATTGCTGACCTTGGCGACAATGCCGACGCCGTCGGGGCACGCAATCACCAACCGAAAAGTGCGCATGAGGGGGAAACTCCAAAACTTTACTAAGGCCGCCATTCTAGCGAGTGCGCGGCAAAACTGCAGTATTCGTTACGGCCGGGTGCATGCGCCATGGGGTCGCGCAGCCCGTGACCACACGCCAGCATCGCCGTGGCCTTCAGTGCACTGAAAAAAGTTATTAAAGGTCATTATTAACCCCCGCATATCCCCCCTAATTAATAGCGCACGCATATTGATCCACCGGAAGTTAATGAATAAAAATTTAAATTAATCAGCCCTTACATGTTTACTTGCAGTAACTGTCTGACTACTATTGCGCCACTGTATCCCTGCTGACCCTTTTCAACATAAGGTTATCCTCATGTCCTTGATCAACGAATACCGCGCAACAGAAGAAGCCATCAAAGAACTGCAAGCCCGCCTGAAGAACCTGTCGGAAGACGACAAACTTCAAACCGAGCTGGAATTTGAAGGCAAACTGCGCACCCTGATGGGCGAGTACCAGAAATCGCTACGCGATATCATCGCGCTTCTGGACCCGGAATCCAAAGTAAGCAAAGCACCACGCGGTGTTGTTAAAACCACCGGCACCAAACGTGCCCGTAAGGTTAAACAATACAAGAACCCACACAACGGTGAAGTGATTGAAACCAAAGGTGGCAACCACAAAACTCTGAAAGAGTGGAAAGCCAAGTGGGGCAGCGACGTGGTTGAAGGTTGGGCTACTTTGCTTGACTAAGTGACACCGCGCACGCAGACCTTTTGCGATGCCAATAAAAAACGCCAGCTTGCTGGCGTTTTTTTATTGCCTGTTTTTAATCCATGTTATCCGTCGTCTGGCCGAGCCCTACCCGGCGACTCAATGCCTGCGCATATCGCTGCCACTCATCCAGCAACTTCAACTGCGCCGGTGTAGCACTGCGAGACAGCTCGTCCGCAGCCCGGGTAAAGCTGTCCAGGGTCATGGGCGCCCCCATGGCAGGGTCCGACAAACGCTGCTGGCAGAATACATGCCAGCGTTCCAGCTCTTGCGCACTCAAGGTATGGGGGAAGTTTCGGGCACGGTAACGAAATAACAATTCGGGCAAGCGTTCATCATCAAAGGGCCATTCATCTTTGGCCAATTGCTCCGGGTCACTGAGCCGCACTTGCTCGCACAGCCGACGGTCCCGTTCACCGAGAAAGCCGCCATACAATTGCTGCTCGGGATCTTCACTGGGGGCAAAGTCTTCGCGGGCATAAATAGCGGTCAACTTATCCTGCCAAACTTCCTGCGCCTCAGTAAGGCTGCGGGCTCGCGCTTGATAGAGTGGCATATCCAATTGCAAACGCTGTTGATCCTGAGCGCGCACTACATTCAAGGGCGCCACCACGGGACAACGATTAATCTGTATCAGTTTGAGCGGAACCGGCAATTGCCCTTCGGGCAAATCTTCACGCCGGGTATAAAGCAGTGTGCGTAAAGTCTCGGCATCCATATCCAGTAATGGCTGAGGATCGAAGTGCAGATCACACACAATGAGCGCATTGCGATTCTTCGGGTGCCATGCCAGTGGCAGTACCACGCCGACATAATGTCTGGCCGCAGAGAATCGTCCGGAAATATGCACCATCGGCTGCAACAGACGAACTTGATCCAGTACCCGCTGTTTAGTCCGTAACTGGAACAACCACTCATATAACTTGGGCTGTTTGTCACGAATCAGCCGGGCCAGGGCAATGGTTGCACGCACATCGGATAAAGCATCGTGGGCCTGACCGTGATCAATTCCGTTCGCCGCCGTCAAACGCTCCAGCTTGAGCGTCACCCGCCCATCTTCCTCTGGCCAGACAATCCCTTCAGGCCGCAGGGCGTAGGCCGTACGTACGACATCAATCAAATCCCAGCGGCTGTTCCCCCCCTGCCATTCACGTGCGTAGGGATCGAAGAAGTTTCGGTACAGACTGTAGCGAGTGACCTCGTCATCAAAGCGCAAGGAGTTGTAGCCCGCGCCACAAGTGCCAGGCACCGCCAGCTGAGCATGAGTACGGGTCATGAACTCCGCCTCGCCCAGGCCCTTGTCTTCCAGGCGACTGGGGGTGATGCCCGTAATCAGGCAGGCCATCGGATGAGGAAGGATATCGTCGCTGGGCTGGCAGTAGAGATTGATCGGCTGGTCAATCTCATTGAGCTCCAGGTCGGTGCGGATGCCGGCCACTTGAACGGCCCGGTCGCAACGCGGGTTGATACCGGTGGTTTCGTAGTCGTACCAAAAAATAGAGGTCACGGGGGGTTCCTGAGCAGAAGACCCCGCCAGTCTAGGCGCTCAAACCCTCAGGCAGAAGCCTGCAGAGGTTGAAAACTGAAGTAGCGCTGCAAGGTGCTGATCAGTACGGCGTACTCGGCAGGTGGCTGATACAGGATAAAACCGGAGTCATAGCAATTGGGCGTGACATCCTCCCGACACCACAGGCATCGCGCCGTCAGGTCAACCAGCTGCAGACTGCCATCGGTGCCAGGCAGCTTGATCCGCAACTCGAAGTTGGCATCCACCAGCATCGGCAACTGGCTGATCAACATCAACCCGCCATCAGATACATTGCCCAGGTAACCCAAGGGTTTGTCCGTGAACCGATTGAACACGTTCAAAAAGAACGCCAGTTGATGACGCTCGATAAGCCGTTCTATAACCATGTTCAAGATCACTATAAAAGGCCATTAAGCATGGCCGCGCTAGCGCTTTGAAATGCCCTGCCCGCACAGCTGGGCCAAGAAAACCGCCCACACCTGCCCTGCACGCATTCACCTTAAGCCCTGAGCAACAACCTGCCCCGAGCGACTACACCCTTTCGGATCTACAAATAAACAAAAACTATTCAAACGTAATTGATACTAGTTTAAACAAGGCAAAGGGATAGCTTAAATTTCACCCATCATCAAATGGTTGCCGGCAACGCCTGGGCGCTGGTCCCTGGGCCCGGGATGAATTTCAGAATGCGTAGCGTCTCGATCCGCGCCTTGGCCCGATAGGCATACTCGCTCTTGGGGAATTCGTTGATGATGTATTGGTAGGTCTGGGCCGCATCCAGGTAGAACTTCGTACGCTCCAGGCACAACCCGCGCAGCATTGCCGTTTGCGGCCAGATATACGGGCGGCTGCGGCTGTCGCGGTCAACCTCGGACAACTCAAGCATCACCGCCTCGCAATTGCCCCGGTCGTAAGCACGGTAAGCATTGTTCAAATGGTGATTCATCGACCAGCGGGTACAGCCGGTCACACTGGCGACCAACAACAAAACGAGCAAAATTCGCATGGGTATCTCCTGTTCTCAGCAGTGTATCGACCCCACGGCCAAATTCTTCAGGCAACAGACGCCATGCACCACAACTTAAGCAGAAAGTAGTGCAGAGGAACAATGACTACAGCCAAAGACCATAGTAGCCTTTGGCAGCGCTTGAACTCAGGAGTCTCTGCATGTCTGTTCGTCGAACCAAAATTGTTGCCACCCTTGGCCCTGCCAGCAATTCACCGGAAATGCTGGAACAGCTGATCCTCGCTGGCCTGGACGTTGCCCGTCTGAACTTTTCCCACGGCACTCCCGATGAGCACAAGGCTCGTGCCAAGCTGGTGCGCGAAATCGCCGCCAAGCATGGTCGCTTCGTTGCCCTGCTGGGTGACCTGCAAGGCCCGAAAATCCGCATCGCCAAGTTCGCCAACAAAAAGATCGAGCTGAAGATCGGTGATCAATTCACCTTCTCCACCAGCCATCCGTTGACCGAAGGCAACCAGCAAGTTGTCGGCATCGACTACCCCGACCTGGTCAAAGACTGCGGCGTAGGCGACGAGCTGCTGCTCGACGACGGCCGCGTGGTGATGCGTGTAGACACCGCCACCGACGACGCGCTGCACTGCACCGTGCTGATCGGCGGCCCGCTGTCCGACCATAAAGGCATCAACCGTCGCGGCGGCGGTCTGACCGCACCAGCCCTGACCGAGAAAGACAAGGCTGACATCAAGCTTGCTGCCGAGATGGAAGTCGACTACCTGGCCGTTTCGTTCCCGCGCGATGCCGCGGACATGGAATACGCCCGTCAACTGCGTGACGAAGCTGGCGGCACCGCCTGGCTGGTTGCCAAAATCGAACGCGCTGAAGCGGTCGCTGATGACGAAACCCTCGACGGCCTGATCAAGGCCAGTGACGCAGTCATGGTTGCCCGTGGCGACCTGGGCGTTGAAATCGGCGATGCCGAACTGGTAGGCATCCAGAAGAAAATCATTCTGCACGCACGCCGCCACAACAAGGCAGTGATCGTGGCGACCCAGATGATGGAGTCGATGATCCAGAACCCGATGCCAACTCGTGCCGAAGTGTCCGACGTTGCCAACGCCGTTCTCGACTACACCGACGCCGTAATGCTTTCGGCTGAAAGTGCTGCCGGTGCTTACCCACTGGAAGCGGTACAGGCCATGGCGCGCATTTGCGTCGGCGCTGAGAAGCACCCGACCAGCAAAACCTCCAGCCACCGCATCGGCAAGACCTTCGAAAGCTGCGATCAAAGCATCGCGCTGGCGGCCATGTACACCGCCAACCACTTCCCGGGTGTCAAGGCCATCATCGCCCTGACCGAAAGCGGTTACACGCCGTTGATCATGTCCCGCATCCGTTCTTCGGTGCCGATCTACGCGTTCTCACCGCACCGTGAAACCCAGGCGCGCGCGGCGATGTTCCGTGGCGTTTACACCGTACCGTTCGACCCGGCATCCCTGCCGCCAGAAAAAGTCAGCCAGGCTGCGATCGACGAACTGCTCAAACTGGGCGTCGTACAGAATGGCGACTGGGTCATCCTGACCAAGGGCGACAGCTACCACACTGTAGGCGGCACCAACGGCATGAAGATCCTGCATGTCGGCGACAAAATGGTCTGAGCCTGAACCGGCCCCAGCCCAACACAAAAGCCCCGCCTGAGTGATCAAGCGGGGCTTTTTTATTTAGCTGCGGGTTAAAAATGCATCGGCCAGCAGTTGATTGCGCGCCAGCCCCGCCAGAAACAGGCGCTTGGCAAAGGCCTCGACACTGTCGGGGTGGCCACAGACCAGGGCGTGGGTCTGGCGTGAGGCTAGCCGAAGCTGCCCCAGGAATTCCGGCAGCTGCGCACGCTCAAGCCATTGGGCCTGAAGATTCGGATGATCGAGCGCCAGCGCCTGCACGTCGTCTTTGAGGTAGTGCTCGGTGCTGTCCCGGGCCACGTGGACCAGCCAGATCGGCCCCTGATGCTCCTGACGCAGGGCCTCGCGCAGCACGCCAAACAGTGGCCCCAGCCCCGTGCCGGACGCCAGCAGCCAAAGCGGCTGCTCCTGCCAGTCCGAGTCGTAGCGCAGCGCGCCACCGCGCAGTTCGCCCAATCGCACCGTGTCGCCGACTTTAAACTGCCGCGCCGCGTCGACGAATTCGCCGGGGTGGGCACAATCGATGTGAAACTCCAGAAAACGGTCTTCTTCGGGCAGGCTGGCCAGCGAGTACGGGCGCGCAACACCGCTGGCTGTCCACAACACCAGATGCTGGCCGGCGCGATAACGCAGCGGGCGCTGCGGCAGAATACGCAGCCGCAACACACTCGGGCTCAGCCAGTGGAGCTCGCCGACCTCGGCCGGCAAACCGTCACGGGACGGATCGAAAGTCTCCAGTTCCAGGTCCTCTACCACCTGGCACTGGCATGCCAGGCGCCAGCCTTGCTCACGCTGCCCCCGGGCCAGCGCCTCGGGTTTGAGGTCGGCCGGTTCGCCGCGCACGCAGCGCACCAGACACGCATGGCAACTGCCTGCCCGGCAACTGTAAGGCACCGCCACACCGGCCTGATTCAAGGCGTCGAGCAGGTTGGTATCGTGAAGCACTGACCATTGCTGGCCAGCAACGTGTAACTGGGGCACTTGGCCTCCTGCGGAGAAAATACAACCTTTGAATAATTTACAATTCTGGATAAACAGCCAAGGCTGTTCGAACCTTATCGCAGCCTTCGGCAGCGGCTACAAGTTTTGCCTCTACGGGTGTATCAAAGAGTGTGCCGGGTTATACTGCCGCGCCTTTTTTGTACCGGCCAACCGTACCCGGTATGCCCCGCAAAGATGTTTTCGACAGACCGAAACACCAAGGTCGCAAACACCTTATTGATTGAATGTTCCCGTCTTACAGAGGAGCGCGACCCATGACCGTGATCAAGCAAGACGACCTGATTCAGAGCGTTGCTGACGCCCTGCAGTTCATTTCCTACTACCATCCCGTGGACTTCATCCAGGCCATGCACGAGGCCTACCTGCGCGAAGAATCGCCAGCTGCCCGTGATTCGATGGCGCAAATCCTGATCAACTCGCGCATGTGTGCCACTGGCCACCGCCCGATTTGCCAGGACACCGGCATCGTCACCGTGTTCGTGCGTGTGGGCATGGATGTGCGCTGGACTGGCGCCACCATGGGCCTGGACGACATGATCAACGAAGGCGTGCGTCGCGCTTACAACCTGCCGGAAAACGTCCTGCGTGCCTCGATCCTCGCCGACCCGGCAGGCGCTCGTCGCAACACCAAGGACAACACGCCTGCGGTCATCCACTACTCCATCGTCCCGGGCAACACCGTGGAAGTGGACGTGGCGGCCAAAGGCGGCGGCTCCGAAAACAAGTCGAAAATGGCCATGCTCAACCCGTCCGACTCGATCGTTGACTGGGTGCTCAAGACCGTTCCGACCATGGGTGCGGGCTGGTGCCCACCGGGCATGCTCGGCATCGGCATCGGCGGCACCGCTGAAAAAGCGGCAGTGATGGCCAAGGAAGTGTTGATGGAGTCCATCGACATTCACGACCTGATCAAGCGCGGCCCGTCCAGCCGTATCGAAGAGATGCGCATCGAGCTGTTCGAGAAGGTCAACCAGCTGGGCATCGGCGCCCAGGGCCTGGGTGGTCTGACCACCGTGCTCGACGTAAAAATCATGGACTACCCGACCCACGCAGCCTCCCTGCCGGTGTGCATGATCCCGAACTGCGCGGCCACCCGTCACGCGCACTTTGTGCTCGACGGTTCCGGCCCTGCTGAACTCGAAGCGCCGCCGCTGGATGCCTACCCGCAGATCGTCTGGGAAGCAGGCCCGTCGGCCCGCCGTGTCAACCTTGACACCCTGACCCCGGAAGACGTGCAAAGCTGGAAGCCGGGCGAGACTGTCCTGCTGAACGGCAAAATGCTCACCGGTCGTGACGCAGCGCACAAGCGCATGGTCGAAATGCTGAACAAGGGTGAAACCTTGCCGGTTGACCTCAAGGGTCGCTTCATCTACTACGTGGGCCCGGTTGATCCGGTGCGTGACGAAGTGGTTGGCCCTGCCGGCCCGACCACGGCCACGCGGATGGACAAGTTCACCCGTCAGATCCTCGATCAAACCGGCCTGCTGGGCATGATCGGCAAATCCGAGCGCGGCCCTACCGCTATCGAAGCGATCAAGGACCACAAAGCCGTGTACCTGATGGCTGTAGGCGGCGCGGCCTACCTGGTGGCTCAGGCCATCAAGAAGTCGCGCGTCGTAGCCTTTGCCGAACTGGGCATGGAAGCGATCTACGAGTTCGACGTTAAAGACATGCCGGTGACTGTGGCTGTCGACAGTAAAGGCGAATCGGTGCACATCACCGGCCCGGCTATCTGGCAGAAGAAAATCAGCGACAGCCTGGCAGTTGAAGTGCAGTAAGCACTTTTAAGCCAGACGAAAAAAACGGCCAGGTTAATCACCTGGCCGTTTTTTTATGCCTGCCCAAAAGCCCCTCACCCTGGCCCTCTCCCTCCGGGAGTGGGTTGGGGTGAGGGCAAGCCTTTGCTCAAAACGCGTTGCGGAAGATCTCTTCAATCTGCCCCTGATCCGCCTTGCGCGGGTTGGTAAAGCCACAGGCATCTTTCAGCGCATTGGTCGCCAGAATCGGGATGTCATCCAGCTTGGCGCCCAAGTCCCGCAGACCGGCCGGGATTTCTACATCCCTGGCCAAGGTACGAATCGCCGCGATGGCAGCCTGCGCGCCCTCTTCCGGGCTCAAGCCCCGCACATCGGCACCCAGCGCGTGTGCCACATCGGTCAAGCGGGCCGCACACACATCGGCGTTAAAGGTTTGCACGTGAGGCAGCAACACCGCGTTGCACACACCGTGAGGCAAGTCGTAGAAACCGCCCAACTGGTGCGCCATGGCGTGCACAAACCCAAGCGATGCATTGTTAAAGGCCATACCCGCCATGAACTGCGCGTAAGCCATGTTCTCGCGCGCCGTCAGATCCTTGCCGTCGTTCACCGCCTGACGCAGGTTCTGGCTGATCAGCTCCATCGCCTTGATCGCGCATGCATCGGTAATCGGGTTGGCCGCCGTCGACACATAAGCCTCGATGGCATGGGTCAGCGCATCCATACCCGTCGCTGCGGTCAGGCTCTTGGGCATGGCCACCATCAGCTCAGGGTCATTGACCGACAGCAGCGGCGTCACGTTGCGGTCGACAATGGCCATTTTTACGTGGCGCTCTTCGTCGGTAATGATGCAAAAACGCGTCATCTCGCTGGCGGTACCGGCCGTGGTGTTGATCGAGACCAGTGGCAATTGCGGCTTGGCCGAACGATCAACGCCTTCGTAGTCACGGATATGCCCGCCATTGGTAGCGCACAACGCAATACCCTTGGCACAGTCATGGGGCGAGCCACCACCCAGCGACACGATAAAGTCGCAGTGATGCTGCTTGAGCACCACCAGCCCCGCCTCGACGTTACCAATGCTCGGGTTCGGCTTGGCGCCGTCAAAAATCACCGAATCAATGTCCTGCAACGCAAGCTTTTCAGCGATCAGCGTCGCAACCCCCGCCTTGGCCAGCCCCGCGTCAGTCACGATCAGTGCCTTGCGAAAACCATAATTGCGAATCGCAGTCATGGCCTCATCCAGGCATCCGTTGCCCATGATATTTACGGCGGGAATAAAGAAAGTGCTAGTCATGTCGAGCCCTCTTGGCGGGTCATTGGCTAAGTCGGTTTCTACAGCTTCACCCAATCACACTTGCGCAATGTTGATCTGGCTCAACACTTGAGCGTGATAAAGTCCGGCACCGCCCATGCCTTGAGACGATATCTGCGATGACACCCTTCCAGGAATTTGATGCCGAACTAGAAGACTGGAACGCGTTACGCACCAGCACACCGTGCAGCGGACTGCTGGTCGGTAATGGTGCAAGCATGGCCGTGTGGCATGATTTTTATTACGAGTCGTTGTTTGATAAAGCCAGAAGCATCGCCGAAAAGCCCCTCAGCCAGACCGAACTTAGTGTGTTCGAAGCCTTGAGCACCCGCAACTTCGAGCACGTCCTGAGCGCCCTCAAAACCGCCAGCAAGGTCAACAAGGCACTGGCCATCAACTCGGCTTCACCACGCAAGCGCTATTACGCGATCAAGGAAGCGCTGATCAACAGCACCCAGGACGTCCACATCCCGTGGCGCCTGATGCCACCCGAAACCCTGGCCTGCTGGAATGAAGAGCTGGCCCGGTATGCCACGGTGTATTGCTCCAATTACGACCTGCTCACTCCGTGGGCGGTCATGCAATCGCCCAAAGGGTTCAACGACTTGTTCGCCACCCCGGGGGCCACCTTCGAGCCGGGTGCGGCGCAGGTCAAGAGCAAAGCCACGCGGGTGCTGTACCTGCACGGAGGCCTGCACCTGGTCAAAAACCAGGAAGGCAAAGCGCGCAAGATCGCGGCCAATGAGCCCACTTTGTTAAGCAACTTCGCGATCAATCACTCGATCAGCGCACTGGATGACGTGCCGTTATTTGTCAGCGAAAGCACCAGCGAGGACAAACGTAAATCCATTCGCTACAGCGATTACCTGTCCTATTGCCATGAACAGCTGATGACCCATAAGGACGCGCTGTGCATCTTTGGCCACAGCCTGGGCGAACAAGACCGGCACCTGATCGATGCCCTGCAACAGGCGCCGCTCAAAACCCTGTGCATCTCGATCTACCCGCGCAGCGAAGCGTTTATCCGCTTCCAAAAAAACCACTACACGGCACTGTTTGCAGATAAAAAGCTGACATTGCGCTTCTATAACTCGAAAACCCACCCGCTGGGCTACACCCGTCACTCGGTGCCGGTCGAAGAGTGAACCCTGTAGTCGCTGCCGCAGGCTGCGAAAGTTTGCGGAGCGACCCGACTCTTGGCGCTGCCTTAAACAGCGACTACAGATGCAGCAGAAATACCCTCCTCACAACTTCTCTTTAACTACCGTCGTCGGCCCATTGTGTTTCACGCTGGCAATCCCTTTTTCCCGGGCTGCCTCGGAGGAATATTGTTCGCTGGTCCCGATGATCTGGTGATTGGCGGCCTTGAGGTTGAAGTACGGCTTGCCGTCCTTGGCCTCCTTCCTGTCATAGCGTTCATCCAGCGGGCTGTTGGTCTGCACAGACGCGATCCCGTTTTTGGCAGCCGCCACCGTGGTGTACTGCTCACTCACCAAAATCGTCTCGGCATTCGCCGCCTTCAACACAAACCGAAATTGCCCACTGCTGGTTTTGCTCAATTCGTACCAACCAGACATTGCCTTTCTCCTGAGTGTTTAACGTGTTTACTTCACCCTCAGTAAAGCGTGCATGGGGCATTTATCCATTTATCCGAAGGAATTAGCCGAAGTCCGTCGTTTAGAGAGAGACAAATAGCAATGGTTCTCGATACCATTCGCAAATTATTGGCTGTGCTGCCCCTCAAGGATTTCCATGTCCCGCCTCAAATCCGACCCATTGGTGGCTGAATCACTGCGCGAGTTCTACACGCAAATTCTGCACTTCCTGCGTAAACGCACTGACAACGCCAGCGACGCCGCTGACATGACGCAGGATGTGTTCACTCAATGGCTGGGCTACCAGGATCGGGCCAAGGTCGAGCAGCCACGGGCATTCCTGTTCCAGATGGCACGTAACCTCTTGCGCGACCACTGGCGGCGCCAACAGGTGCGACAGGCCGTTCACAGCGAGCACGTCGAGAGTGAGCCCGAGCCCTTGAGCGATGAGCGGTATGAACCGATGGCCGCAGCCCAGCGCCTGCAACGTCTGGATCAGCTCAAGGCGGTACTCGCCGAGCTCCCGCCCAGACGCCGTGAAGCACTGATGCTGCACCGCTTTGAAGGCTTGAGTCAGGCCCAGATTGCCCAGCGCATGGGGATCTCCGTCAGCATGGTCGAAAAGCACATTGCCTTTGCCTTGCTGCACTGCAAGCAACATTCAAATTTTGCGCTACCCACCGCTCTTGCCGTGCTCTGTGCCATGTTTTCACTGAACCTCGGCGCGCCGGTGTCGCTCCACCAGCAGTACGTCGCCACCCAGCCCCAGGGCACGCAAACAGTCTTGCTGCCCGACGGCAGCACCCTGAGCGTCAATGCCAATACGCGTCTGCGCATCGACTTCGGCGCGTATCAACGCGATATCTATCTGGACAAGGGCCAGCTCTATATCGAGGTTGCCGCCAACAAAGAACAGCCGCTGGTGGTGCATGCCGGGGATGCGAGCATCCGGGTGGTCGGCACCGGGTTTGATGTGCGCCGCAGCCAGCACCAACTGGTGGTCAGCGTCGCCCACGGGCAAGTGGCGTTTATGCCGGATGCCAACACCTCGACGCTGCTCGGCGCCCAACAACGCACCACATATGATTACGCCAGGGCGTCCACTCAAGAGCAAAACCTCAGCCCGGGCGAGGTCGCTGACTGGCGCAGCGGGCACCTGTCCTTCCGCAATCGCGAACTGGCCAGCCTGGTGGACGAGCTTGATCTGTATCGCCCGGGGATGATTCAACTGGCCGAAGGCCCACTGGGCCGCTACAAGGTCTCGGGCAACCTGGATGTCAACGACCCGATGGCGCTGGTCAAAGCCCTCCCCGCGCTGATCCCGGTGAAAACCGTGCTGCTGGACAACGGAAAAATCCGCATCGAACCGCGCTAAAAAAACATATGCGAATATTTTGCATTCGCATATGTGGTTTTTTCAGCGCGCCACGTCTTCCTTCGGTCTGCGTTGCCAACGCATGTCTTTTTGGCCTTTGTTGCCGCACCGGGGGATTTCATGTTTCGCGCACCACATCACTTCTCGCACTTGTGCACACGCCCGACACTGCTCGCCGCGTGCCTGGTGCTCAGCCTGCAAGCCCACGCCGAATCGATCCAGTTGCAACTGCCGACGCAATCGCTGGCCAGTTCGCTCAGTGAGGTGGCGCAACAGGCAAAAATCCAGCTGCTGTTCGATGAAGACCTGTTGCGCAACATCAAGGCCCCTGCGCTCAAGGGCGACTACACACCGCAACAGGCCATCCAGTTACTGCTCAAGGGCACCGATTTCAGCCTGATCCAGGTCGACCGCACCTACGTTGTACGGCCCCGGGAAGACGGCACCACCACCAGCAACAGCCTGGAGCTGGGGGCGGTCAGCGTGGTGGGCAACGGCAACGAAGTCGACTCCAGCAACGTCGGCAAGTCGACCATGACCCAAACCCAAATCAATCAGTATCAGGCCAACAACATCCCGAGCCTGCTGGCCACCCTGCCGGGCATCAACCTCGGCGGTTCGCTCAAGCCGGGCGGTCAGACCATCAACATTTGGGGCATGGGCGAAGCCGAAGACGTTCAGATGACCGTGGATGGCGCGACCAAAAGCGGCTTTGAGCGTTACAAGCAGGGCACGATCTTTATCGAACCCGAGCTGATCAAACGCCTGGAAGTCGAGAAAGGCCCCCACGACATACACACCGGCAATGGCGGTTTTGCCGGCGTGGTGCACATGGAAACCAAAGACGCAGCCGATTTGCTCGTAGAGGGCAAGAATACCGGCGCCATGCTCAAGTACGGTTACAGCAGCAATGACCATCAACAGGTATACAGCGGCGCCGTGTATGGCCGCACTGACGATGGTCGCGCCGATGCGCTGGTGTACTACACCAAACGCGACGGTGACAATATGAAGCTCGCCGACAACATGCCCGATCCCCGCCATGAGTACCCGGTAAACCCGCGGCGTCTGCCCAACACGGCCCAGGATCTGGACGGGCAATTGCTCAAGCTCAACCTGCACCTCAATGACGAGCACAGCGTCGGCATGTCCTACTCGCGCTCGAACAATTACCTGTGGGTGCCCTTCTCGGCAGTCAGTTATCCGGAGCCAGCCAGCCAGGCCAGCATCGCCAAATATGGCTATGACATTGCCTCCCGGCGATACCTGTCCAACCGCTCAACCCTCGACACCACCTGGTCGGCCAAATACAAATACGAGCCTCTGGACAACCCGCTGGTAGACCTTGAGGTGAAGTACTCGCACTCCAACACCGAACAAACCGACAAGCGCGGCGAACAGGCCTACACCCAGCCCACGACCGGCGGGCGCAAGATGGAAACCGGCTACACCGACGACATGCTGCAGATCGAAAACATCAGCCTGTTTGCCACTGGCCCGCTGGACCATGCCGTAACCACCGGCGTGCAAATCCGCAAGCATCAGCGTGATGTGGACATGTGGATGCCGGGCGGGAGTTATGAAACCGAGAAATACAACTACGGCCACTACCAGCCCAACTTCATGCCCAGGGGCAAGGTCGATACCAACAGCTTCTATATCCAGGACGCCATCACCCTGGGGGATTTCACCCTGACCCCCTCGATGCGCTATGACCATGTGCGCAACCGCGGCCAGGAAAACGACGCCCCGTATTACAACCACCCGGAATTGGGCCATGACTACAGCAACAAAACCTACACAGGTTGGTCGCCGCGCCTGTCGGCCTTCTGGACAATAACCCCCAAGACCGCCCTGTTTGCCAACTACAGCAAAACCTGGCGCGCCCCGGTGATTGACGAGCAGTACGAAGTCCAGGGCGTTGGCAGCCGCACCTCCAGCAGCCTCAACCTCGACCCGGAACGCATTACCGGCTGGCGGGCGGGCAATATCACCACGTTCGACCAGATCTTTAGTGAGAACGACCACGCGCTGATCCGTACCACACTGTTTCGCAACAAGATCGACGATGAAATTTTCAAAGCCACGGGCGTTGGCTGCGCCGCACAAACAGTCGATGTCAGCATGAGCACAGCGTGCGGCCCCAATATGCCCAACTACCGCAATATTGGCAGTGTGACCATCAAGGGCTTTGAGGTTGAAAGTTTCTATGAGTCCACGTACGTCTTCGGCTCACTGTCATACGCATGGATGACGGGTAAACACGAAGGCGCCTACACCAACCCATGGGGCCCCAACGTCTGGGC
Source organism: Pseudomonas deceptionensis (assembly GCF_900106095.1). NCBI lineage: Bacteria > Pseudomonadati > Pseudomonadota > Gammaproteobacteria > Pseudomonadales > Pseudomonadaceae > Pseudomonas > Pseudomonas deceptionensis. The sequence continues at coordinate 4,608,854 of NZ_FNUD01000002.1, forward strand.
CCGAGATATACCGGCGCCAAAATGGATTGCCGTACTGGGCACCAAAATACCGAGCCTGGATGCTCGCGTTGGCTGGAAGGGAGAATGGGTGCGTAAAACAGACCGCAGACCGAGTGACGACTACTACAGCAGCCCGATCAGCGCCCTGGGTGACCGTTACTGGGATCATTACAATAACGACGGCTACAACGTGCAGGGCTTATTCGCCAACTGGAAGCCGCAACAGTCTTACCTTAAAGGCACTGAAGTCAACTTCACCGTGGACAACCTGTTCAACAAAAGTTATCGCCCGATGCTCAGCGGAGAGAATGCCTACAGCCAGGGCCGCAATGCGAAGATCAGCGTGACGCGGTTCTTCTAACAGCTGTGCATACCCTGTAGCCGCTGCCGCAGGCTGCGTCCGGCGGCGCAGCCGTCGTAAAGTCAGCGGCACAACTTACCTGATGCACCTCGCGTTCAGGTTTTACGATCGCTGCCCAATCGGACGCAGCCTTCGGCAGCGGCTACGGGTATCGAGTCAACCTTGCAAACGCGCAACCACACTCAACTCCGGCGACTGAACCCGGCGCTGGCTCAAATACCGGGTGCAGCTCACGCGCAGGAACGAGGCAAAGTTGACCACTTCACCCCGGTAATCCATCACCTCTTCGTACAGCTTGGCCACCAATTGGTTGGTGGTCATGCCATCGTCCTGGGCGATGTCACTGAGGATGTCCCAGAACTGGTTTTCCAGCCGCAAGGTGGTGACCACGCCGCAAATACGCAATGACCGCGAGCGCGATTCATACAAAATCGGATCGGCTTTGACATAAAGCTCACACATGGCCACACCCTCTTCTTACAAAGTAATCTTCGTACCGAGCAACCCCAGGAACGCCGCCAGCCACGCTGGGTGCGCAGGCCACGCCGGTGCCGTGGCCAGATTGCCCTGCACATGGGCCCTGGTCACGTCGATATCGATGTAAGTGCCGCCCGCCAGGCGAACTTCTGGCGCGCAAGCCGGGTAAGCGCTGCACTCACGACCTTCCAGCGTACCGGCCGCAGCCAGCAGTTGCGCCCCGTGGCACACGGCGGCAATCGGCTTGCCAGCCTTGTCGAAGTCACGCACCAGCTCCAGCACTTTTTCGTTCAAGCGCAGGTATTCCGGCGCACGACCACCCGGCACCACCAGCGCGTCGTAGTCACTGGCTTTCACTTTGTCGAAATCAAAATTCAGGGCAAACAGATGGCCCGGCTTTTCGCTGTAGGTCTGATCGCCTTCAAAGTCGTGGATGGCGGTACGAACGGTCTGGCCCGAGGTTTTACCCGGGCAGACAGCGTGCACCTGATGACCGACCATCGACAGCGCCTGAAACGGCACCATCACTTCGTAGTCTTCGACGTAATCGCCAACCAGCATAAGAATCTTTTTCGCTGCCATGGTGCGTGCTCCTTTGAGGTAGACCTTGGGCCACTAAGAGTAGCCAAGGTACCCCCTGAGCGCCTACACGGGTAATAGCCAGGTACTACAGGCTTACTTCAACAAACCATCAGCCTGCAGCAAGGTTTCAAGGCAGTGTTCCTGAATGTTGTAGAACGCCTTGAGCTCCTGGATTTTCACCAACAGTTGCGCCGGGTCCAGCGGCTCGGCGCGCTTGACCGCGAGGATCATCTTGTTTTTGTTGGTGTGTTCCAGGGAGATGAACTCGAACACCTTGGTTTCATAACCGCAGGCTTCAAGGAACAGGGCGCGCAGGCTGTCAGTCACCATTTCGGCCTGCTGGCCCAGGTGCAGACCGTATTGCAGCATCGGCTTGAGCAGTGCCGGGCTCTGGATTTGCAGACGGATCTGCTTGTGGCAGCACGGCGAGCACATGATGATCGCCGCCCCGGAACGAATCCCCATATGGATCGCGTAGTCGGTGGCAATGTCACAGGCATGCAGCGCGATCATCACGTCGATCGGGGTGGGCGCAAAACTGCGCACATCGCCATGCTGGAATGTCAGGCCCGGATGCTCCAGCCGCTGAGCAGCGTTGTTGCACAGCGTGACCATGTCTTCGCGCAGCTCAACCCCGGTCACTACGCCTTCGGCTTGCAGGCTGTGGCGCAGGTAATCGTGAATCGCAAAGGTCAGGTAACCCTTGCCCGAACCAAAGTCCACCACCTTGATCGGCTGATCGAGCTTGAGCGGCGAGTTGCTCAGGGCGTGGGAAAACACTTCGATAAACTTGTTGATCTGCTTCCACTTGCGCGACATCGCCGGGATCAGCTCTTGCTGCTTGTTGGTGACCCCCAGGTCCGCGAGAAATGGACGCGTCAGGTCCAGAAAGCGATTTTTTTCACGGTTGTGCTCAGCCGACGGCACTTCCCGCTCTTGCTGGCTTTTGCCTTTGAAGAGCGAGCTTTTGCCCTTCTTGCTGTATTCCAGCTGCACTTCGTCGGTCAGCGTCAGCAAATGAGCGTTCTTGAACGCTTCCGGCAGCAGCGCGGCAATGTTGGCCACGCCCTCTTCCAGCGGGAAATTCTTGGTGATATCGCGGGTTTTGTAGCGGTATACAAACGACAGACAAGGCTGATCCTTGACCGTGACCTGCTTGATGATGACCCGTTGCAACTCGGCCTCCGGGCCGACGTACTTGGCCAGGACCAGCTTGATAAAGGAATTCTGGGCCAGGCCGGTTTCCAGCAGGTTCAAAAATTGCGCACGATGATCCGGCACAGACGGGGCGGTGGGAGCAGTCACTGACATTGAAAAAGGTGCCTCGGGGGGTGCAGGAGGGGAAATCAGAAAACGAATGGCGGCCATTTTAGGCGTGTTGGCCGCCAGGGGCACGGAGTAATTTCAGACGGCCTCGATTACAACATCACCAACCGATTCGGCAATTGGTTACGCGGCTGCGTTTTAGGTATGTGCTGCGCGAGCAGTTCGGCGCAGGCATCGATGCAGGTAATAAAGCCCTCTGCCGTATGCCCCAGCGCCACGCGGCGAACGAAGTCATTGACGATGGTGCCCCAGTCGCTGTCGTCCAGATGCCGCGAGATACCTTCATCCACCAGGATTTCGACATAACGCTCAGCCTCGCTGACAAAAATCAGCACGCCGGTGCGCCCCGCCGTGTGATGCAGTTTCTGTTCGAGAAACTGGCGTCGGGCCAGGTTGCTGGCGCGCCAATGCCGCACACGGGGCGGGATCAGACGGGTGGTAATGGCTGGCAGGCGAAAGATCAGGCTAAGGAAGACGAAGCTGGCCCATTGCAGCATCAGCAACCCGTAAATCTGCAGCCCGCCTATCAAGAAGTGCGCCAGGGCCGGAACCACCAGGGCAATCAGGCTGGCCCACAGCAAGGGGATATAGCTGTAATCGTCGGCGCGGGGCGCCAGTACGGTCACGATTTCGGCATCCGTACGCTGTTCGGCACGGGTAACGGCCTCTTCGACCTGCCGCTGTTGCTCCGGAGTTAATAAAGCCATAGGTCTCAATACTCGTTAAAAAATGAATTACCAGCCGCCAGAGGCCCCGCCGCCGCCAAAGCTGCCGCCACCACCGCGAAAACCTCCCCCGCCGCCGCCACCACCGAAACCGCCACCACCAAAGCCACCGGAGCGTGAGCCACCACCGCCCGAGTTGCAGATGCCATAGAACTGGCAGGCCGCTACGACCACCACGAACAACAAAAACAGCAGCAAAACCACGCCCGGGTGTTCACCCATGAAGTCGCTGCCGCCGCCCTGCCCGCTGGCGTAGGCCGGTTCGGCCATGGGCGCGCCGCCCAATACTTGCAGGATGGCGCCAACACCGTCGCTGATACCTTGGTTGTAGTTGCCGGTTTTAAAGGCCGGGGTGATGACCTGATTGATGATTACCGAGGACTGCGCGTCGGTAAGGCGGTCTTCCAGGCCATAGCCGACTTCGATCCGCAGCTTGCGGTCGTCGCGTGCCACGATCAGCAAGGCGCCGGTGTTCTTGTCCTTTTGCCCGATGCCCCAGGCGCGGCCCAGTTGATAGCCAAAGTCCTCGATGGGCGTGCCTTGCAGGTCGGGCACGGTGACCACCACCACTTGCTCGCCAGTGGCTTTTTCGTGTGCTTCAAGGGTTTGCGTCAATTGCTGACGGGTGGCGGGGTCGAGCATTTGCCCTTCGTCCACCACCCGCCCGCTCAGTGCGGGAAAGGTCAACGCCTGGGCCGTGGCTATAAATAGCCAGAGCAGCAGGCCAAACCCCGGTTTTAATACGCGCATCGGCACCTCTGGACTTGAAAGCGTGAACTCTTGTAGCCGCTGCCGAAGGCTGCGATGGGGTGCGAAGCAGCCCTTGAAGGTCCTTCGGCCCTTATCGCAGCCTTCGGCAGCGGCTACAGGTCAATGGGTCAGAACTTCACTTCTGGCGCTTTGTCGGCATCCGGGGTGGTGGCTTCAAATGTAGGGCGAACCGGCAAGTCGCTGTACATCACCGCATGCCACAAACGCCCCGGAAAGGTGCGTATCTCGGTGTTGTAGCGTTCAACGGCGAGGATAAAGTCGCGGCGGGCCACGCTGATGCGGTTTTCCGTGCCTTCAAGCTGCGATTGCAATGACAGGAAGTTCTGGTTGGATTTGAGCTCCGGGTAGCGCTCGGACACCACCATCAGTCGGCTCAAGGCCCCAGTCAGCTGATTTTGCGCCTCCTGGAACTGCTTGAGTTTTTCCGCGTTATTCAGCGTGCTGGCATCGACCTGGATCGAAGTGGCCTTGGCACGCGCTTCGATCACCGCGGTCAGGGTCGCCTGCTCCTGTTTGGCCGCGCCCTTGACCGTCTCGACCAGATTGGGGATCAGGTCCGAGCGACGCTGATACTGGTTCTGCACCTGCGACCAGGCCGCCTTGACCTGCTCATCGAGGGTCGGGATGGTATTGATCCCGCACCCCGCCAGCAGGCTGCTCACGGCCACAAGTGCGACGACTTTCCAGCCCAAGGCTCTAACGCTCTGTATTCCCATCGAGTGACGCTCCGAAATAACGACATTAGGTTTATTGACCACACACCACGCCTAAAAACTCCCGGCAACACTGGATTGCTCGCGGCGAATCAGCTAAAAGACTGCCTGCCATGCAGAAATACTCTGATCTAAAGGTAGGTCAAATCTTTAATTCGAGTAGCCCTGTCATCCCCCCAGAACAATATCGCTGCACGAGCGCGGGCTTCCCTCGCTTAAAGTGAGCGGCTGCGCAGAAGAGTCCAATGAGAAATATGTGTTTGCTGGGCATCGTCATCAGCCTGGCCAGTCCTACCGTGTGGGCTCAGACCCCGCCGGCCCCCCTTGCGCCCAAAGACGTGTTTGTTGCGCAACTGCTGCAAAAAATGACCGAGGACGAAAAGATCGGCCAATTGCGCCTGATCAGCATCGGCCCGGAAATGCCCCGCGAAATGATCCGCAAGGAAATTGCCGCAGGCCGTATCGGCGGCACGTTCAACTCCATCAGCCGCGACGAAAACCGCCCGATGCAAGACGCCGCCATGCGCAGCCGTCTGCAGATCCCGATGTTCTTTGCCTATGACGTGATTCACGGCCATCGCACCATTTTCCCGATCAGCCTGGGCCTCGCCTCAAGCTGGGACATGGATGCCATTGGCCTGAGCGGTCGCGTGGCGGCCAAAGAGGCCAGCGCCGACAGCATCGACCTGACCTTCGCACCGATGGTGGATATCGCCCGCGACCCGCGCTGGGGCCGCACCTCTGAAGGTTTCGGTGAAGACACCTATTTAGTCTCGCGCATCGCCCGGGTCATGGTGCAGGCCTACCAGGGCGCATCCCCGGCCCTGGCTGGCAACATCATGGCCAGCGTCAAGCATTTCGCCCTGTATGGCGCAGTCGAAGGTGGACGGGACTACAACACCGTCGATATGAGCCCGACACGCATGTTTCAGGATTATCTGCCGCCTTACCACGCAGCCATTGAGGCCGGTGCTGGCAGCGTCATGGTGGCCCTGAATTCGATCAATGGCATACCGGCCACCTCGAACATGTGGCTGATGCAGGACTTGCTGCGCAAGGACTGGGGCTTTAAAGGCGTAGCCGTCAGCGACCACGGCGCGATCATCGAGCTGATCAAGCACGGTGTGGCCAAAGACAGCCGCGAGGCCGCCAAGCTGGCGATCAAGGCCGGTATCGACATGAGCATGAACGACAAGGCCTACGGTGAAGAGCTGCCGGGCCTACTCAAGTCCGGCGAAGTGCCGCAAAGCGATCTGGATAACGCCGTGCGTGAAGTCCTTGGCGCCAAATACGACATGGGCCTGTTTGCCGACCCGTACCTGCGTATCGGCAAGGCTGAGGATGACCCGGCCGACACCAAGGCCGAAAGCCGCCTGCATCGCAGCGAGGCCCGTGAAGTGGCGCGCAAGAGCCTGGTGCTGCTGAAAAACGAGTCTCAAACCCTGCCCCTGACCAAGCAGGCACGCATTGCCCTGGTTGGCCCGCTGGCGAAAGCCCCGATCGACATAATGGGCAGTTGGGCAGCGGCCGGTCAGCCGGCACAGTCTGTCACCGTCTACGACGGCATGCGCACTGCACTCGGCCAACAGGGCACTTTGATTTACGCCCGTGGCGCCAACATCACTGACGACCAGAAAATCGTCGATTACCTGAACTTCCTCAACTTCGATGCCCCCGAAGTGGTCAACGACCCGCGCCCGGCGCAGGTGATGATTGACGAAGCGGTCAAGGCAGCGCAGCAGGCCGATGTGGTGGTTGCTGTGGTGGGTGAATCGCGAGGCATGTCCCACGAGTCGTCCAGCCGCACCAATCTGGACATCCCTGCCAGCCAGCGCGCACTGATCACGGCGCTCAAGGCCACCGGCAAGCCGTTGGTGCTGGTATTGATGAACGGCCGCCCGCTGTCGATCGATGCCCAGCAGCAACAGGCTGACGCGGTACTGGAAACCTGGTTCAGCGGCACCGAAGGTGGCAATGCCATTGCCGACGTGCTGTTCGGCGACTACAACCCGTCAGGCAAATTGCCGATTACGTTCCCGCGCTCTGTTGGCCAGATTCCGACGTACTACAGCCACTTGAGCATTGGCCGGCCGTTCACACCGGGCAAGCCGGGCAACTACACCTCGCAGTACTTCGACGAGGCCAACAGCCCGCTCTACCCGTTCGGTTACGGCTTGAGCTACACCGACTTCAGCGTGTCGGATGTCAGCCTCTCGGCCAAAACCCTGAAACCCGGCGCCACACTGACGGCCAGCGTGACGGTGAAAAATACCGGCAAGCGTGCCGGCGAGACGGTGGTCCAGTTGTATGTGCAGGACGTCGCCGCGTCCATGAGCCGCCCAGTCAAGGAGCTCAAGGACTTCCAGAAAATCATGCTCAAACCCGGCGAGCAGAAAGTAGTGCAGTTCACCCTCGACGAGAACGACCTGAAGTTTTACAACGCGCAGTTGAAACACGTCGCCGAGCCGGGTGAGTTCAACGTGCAAATTGGCCTGGACTCGCAGAACGTTCAGCAAAACAGCTTCGAACTGCTGTAATTTCGCCCAATTGTCACAAAGGCCCTGGCGGGCCTTTGTGACACTTCTTTTGGGCAATATCCGCTTGACCTTTCCTATCTTTGCACCCGCCTGAAAATGCGTTCGGACAGCGCTGTTTTTTGTGGTAGGGTTCGCGCCCTCAAAATTCAGTACGGCAAGCTTAAATCGGCAAAATTTGGTGACAAACGGTCTAATGCCGTACCCGTGGGGCCTACGTCGCTTTTTACACTTTCATACACAAATCAAACATGGATTCAAGCCGAGATCCTACGTTGCAGAGACTCACCAAAACGCATATCTTGTATCTATTCCGCCAGAAAACCCCATATGTAGGGTTTTAGGCAAAAAAGACCAAGCACAACTCAGACGAGATATTCAAGCCCTTTTCTCGCGCCTGCCTGGTTGAACCAAACGCTTTTTTAAAGACCAAACCGCTCATGCGGATGGCGACCGCTTTCCAGCGTAAAAGCCGGAAAGCGGCCCGGGTGTTGCAGTAAAAATACTGTCACCGCGCAGGAATACGGTTTTAAGCGGTATGCGTCACCCAAGACTTCGGAACGGAAGGGGCTCGACCCCCCTTCTGTACGTCCCGAAGTTGTTATGCCCGGCTCATCACCGGTTGTAGTGCTTCAGGACGGAACGGTGGGCACCCAAAAGGTGCCCAAACAAACATAGAGAATGTGGAGACACCCCCCATGCAAACCGATACAACTCGCGAGAACTCGCAGGGTTCTGATTCAAATCTGGATCTGTCTGCGACCGCGCCAGGCCAACTGCGCGTGATCAAACGTAACGGGGCAGTGGTTCCTTACACCGATGACAAGATCACCGTCGCCATCACCAAAGCGTTTCTCGCAGTTGAAGGCGGCAATGCTGCCGCTTCGTCGCGCATCCACGACACCGTTGCGCGCCTGACCGAACAGGTCACCGCAACCTTCAAGCGTCGCATGCCATCGGGTGGCACCATCCACATCGAAGAAATCCAGGACCAGGTTGAACTGGCACTGATGCGCGCCGGCGAGCAAAAAGTGGCTCGCGACTATGTGATCTACCGTGACGGCCGCTCCAAGGAGCGTGCAACCCGCGCCCCGGCTGAAGACGCTGTGCGCGCTCACCCGTCGATCCGCATCACCCTCGCTGACGGCACCTTCGCGCCGCTGGACATGGGCCGCCTGAACACCATCGTCACCGAGGCCTGCGAAGGTCTGGAAGAAGTTGACGGCGACCTGATCCAGCGCGAAACCCTGAAAAACCTCTACGACGGCGTAGCGCTGAGCGACGTCAACACCGCCTTGGTGATGACCGCCCGCACCCTGGTAGAGCGTGAGCCCAACTACTCGTTCGTGACCGCTCGCCTGCTGATGGACACCCTGCGTGCCGAAGGCCTGAGCTTCCTGAAAGTCGCTGACAGCGCCACCCACCACGAGATGGCTGACCTGTACGCCAAGGCCCTGCCGGCCTACATCGCCAAGGGTATCGAGTTCGACCTGCTGAACCCGGTTCTGGCTACCTTCGACCTGGAAAAACTGGGCAAGGCAATCAACCACGAGCGCGATCAGCAGTTCACCTACCTGGGCCTGCAAACCCTGTACGACCGTTACTTCATCCACCACGATGGCGTGCGTTTCGAACTGCCGCAGATCTTCTTCATGCGCGTGGCCATGGGCCTGGCGATCGAAGAGAAGCAAAAAGAAGACCGCGCCATCGAGTTCTACAACTTGCTGTCGTCCTTCGACTACATGTCGTCGACCCCTACCCTGTTCAACGCCGGTACCCAGCGTCCGCAGCTGTCCAGCTGCTACCTGACCACCGTGCCGGACGACCTGTCGGGCATCTACCACGCGATCCACGACAACGCCATGTTGTCCAAATTCGCGGGCGGCCTGGGCAACGACTGGACTCCGGTTCGTGCACTGGGTTCGTGGATCAAGGGCACCAACGGCAAATCCCAGGGCGTGGTTCCGTTCCTCAAGGTAGTGAACGACACCGCCGTAGCCGTTAACCAGGGTGGCAAGCGCAAAGGCGCTGTCTGTGCTTACCTGGAAACCTGGCACATGGACATCGAAGAGTTCATCGAGCTGCGCAAGAACACCGGTGATGATCGTCGTCGTACCCACGACATGAACACCGCCAACTGGATCCCTGACCTGTTCATGAAGCGCGTCTTCGATGACGGCCCGTGGACCCTGTTCTCGCCATCCGAAGTACCGGACCTGCACGACCTGACCGGCAAGGCCTTCGAAGAGCGTTACGAGTACTACGAAGCACTGTCCCAGTACCCGGGCAAGATCAAGCTGTTCAAGACCATTCAGGCCAAAGACCTGTGGCGCAAAATGCTGTCCATGCTGTTTGAAACCGGCCACCCATGGCTGACCTTCAAAGACCCGTGCAACCTGCGCAGCCCGCAGCAGCACGTGGGCGTGGTTCACAGCTCGAACCTGTGCACCGAAATCACCTTGAACACCAACAAGGACGAGATCGCTGTTTGCAACCTGGGCTCGATCAACCTGCCGAACCACATCGTCAACGGCAAGCTGGACACCGACAAGCTCAAGCGCACCATCGACGTAGCCGTTCGCATGCTCGATAACGTTATCGACATCAACTACTACTCGGTGCCGCAAGCCCGCAACTCGAACTTCAAGCACCGTCCAGTGGGTCTGGGGATCATGGGCTTCCAGGACGCTCTGTACCTGCAGCACATTCCTTACGCCTCCCAGGCTGCCGTCGAGTTTGCCGACAAGTCGATGGAAGCGGTCAGCTACTACGCGATCCAGGCTTCTTGCGACCTGGCTGACGAGCGTGGCGCTTACGAGACGTTCCCGGGTTCGCTGTGGTCCAAAGGCATTCTGCCGCTGGATTCGCAACAGATCCTGATCGAGCAGCGCGGCCAGAAGTACATCGACGTTGACCTGAACGAATCCCTGGACTGGGCACCGGTTCGTGCCCGTGTACAGAAAGGCATTCGTAACTCCAACATCATGGCCATCGCACCGACCGCGACCATCGCCAACATCACCGGCGTATCGCAGTCGATCGAACCGACCTACCAGAACCTCTACGTGAAATCGAACCTCTCGGGCGAATTCACCGTGATCAACCCGTACCTGGTTCGCGACCTCAAGGCTCGCGATCTGTGGGACTCGGTCATGATCAACGACCTGAAGTACTACGACGGTTCCGTGCAGCAGATCGAACGCATCCCGCAAGAGCTCAAAGAGCTGTATGCCACCGCGTTTGAAGTCGACACCAAGTGGATCGTTGACGCCGCCAGCCGCCGTCAGAAGTGGATCGACCAGGCTCAGTCGCTGAACCTGTACATCGCTGGCGCTTCGGGCAAGAAACTGGACGTGACCTACCGCATGGCTTGGTACCGTGGCCTGAAAACCACTTACTACCTCCGTGCCCTGGCCGCGACCAGCACCGAGAAGTCCACCGTCAACACTGGCAAGCTGAACGCCGTTTCCAACGGCAACAACAGTGAAGACGTCGTCGCAGCCCCGGCCGGTCCAGCACCGGTACCAAAGGCCTGCGCGATTGACGAGCCGGATTGCGAAGCTTGCCAATAAGCTGAGCTGGCAGGCGGGTCAAACCGCCTGACTGAAAAACCCCCGTTAAACCCTGGCAACAGTTGGGTTTAACGGGGTTTTTTTTGTGGGGGAATTAAACGTAAACGTGCGAACTACTCCGCCCTGGCGAGTGTTGACGGGGAGCGGATGCCGGGCGCACGGTGACGACTTACCAGGGCTCCGCCAGCGAGAAAGGAATGCGCAATGACCCAATAGGCCCTTCACGTGAGCCGCACATCTCGTCATGGGTGCACTGATGTACGAGCGCGCAGGGAAATGGCGGGGCATGCCGCAACATCTCACGCAGGTGATTGATGGAACGAAGGCGCACAGGCTTCGTTGTGTCGTTCAGCAACGCGAACTGGCCGTTATCCAGCCTGACTCGCGCCAGATAAAAACCGCCATTGAGCGACAGCAGCTCCAACTCTCGCACTTCGCCACTTTCGGCCCGTTCGATCAACGCTTGCAGATTCAAGGTCCACTCCCTGCCTACCAAGGTAGGCGATCTCCGTTATATGCAAAGAAATTGCCGCTATCAGCAGGCGTCAAGCGGTCAATCAGTGATAACAATTCGCGCGCAGCGAGGCTTGCGGGCCTGGCGGCAGAGGCCCCGCGAAAGGGCTGCGACAGAGCCGAAATGACGGTACCGGGATGAAGACTCAACAAGCGGGTCTGAGGACGGGTTCGTGCCAATTCGATGGCAGCCGTTTTAATCAGCATGTTCAACGCGGCCTTGGAGGCTCGATAGGCATACCAACCGCCCAAACGGTTATCGCCGATACTGCCCACCTTGGCGCTGAGCACTGCCATCGCGCCACTGGGGCCAAGCAATGGCAGAAAGTGACGCAAAACCAGAGCAGGCCCGAGCGTGTTGACTTGAAATATCGCCTGGAGCGCATCCGCTTCAATTGCGCTGTAACTTTTTTCAGGCTTGATGTCGCCGCGGTGGAGCAGACCTGCGGCATGTACGATCAACTGATACGGTGCTTCTTCAGTCAATTGGGCTGCTGCCCTGGCGATACTGTCAGGCTTTTCCAGATCCAGTCCTGGATCACTATTGCGCCCCAGTTCGCGAACACCCGCACAGCGAGGATCTTCATTGAGCAACTCACAAAAAGCCGAGCCCAGCGCTCCATTGGCACCTATCACCAAGGCGCGATAACCATCGCCAAGGGAGTTCATCCCGAAGGAACTGTTCATTTAGCTTCTCCCGCTCGCAGACGCGTTTTTGGGCGTTAACCGATTCGCCCTATGAGTTGCAAAAACTCGAGACGCGTGGCGGAGGACTCACGAAAGGCGCCCAGCATCACAGACGTGGTCATCACCGAGTTTTGCTTCTCCACGCCCCGCATCATCATGCACATGTGCTTTGCCTCAATGACGACTGCCACGCCAGCCGCATCGGTACTGTGCTGAATGGCGTCGGCAATTTGTTTTGTAAGGTTTTCCTGAATCTGTAAGCGGCGGGCGAACATATCGACAACTCGTGCAATCTTCGACAGGCCCAGCACTCTTCCAGTCGGGATGTACGCAACATGAGCCTTACCGATAAAGGGCAGCATGTGATGCTCACACATTGAATACAGTTCGATGTCGCGCACGATGACCATTTCATCGCTTTGCGATTCGAACAATGCGCCATTGATCACTTCCTTCAGGCTCATCGCGTAGCCACAGCACAAGTACTGCATCGCTTTAGCGGCGCGCGTGGGCGTGTCCCGCAGCCCTTCACGCTCCGGGTTCTCGCCTAAGCCGACGAGAATTTCACGGTAATGCTCGGCTATTGATGGGTTCATTTTGATTCCTCGCAGCCATGCTGCGCTTAATGTCACTGCAATCCTTGGCGGTAGGAGAATGTGCGCTGCACACGATCGGATGCAGGTAGCGCGGGGCTCTACAAATCTGCTGTGCCCCAAGTTCTTCGTTGGGCCGATGGCAAAGCAAAGCTTTCTAGGTTTGCTTGGTTTTCGACGCGGGCTTCTCATCTGATGCGGGTTTTGACCCCGGTACCGCGCAACGGTTATCGACACAGCGCCGACGGCCATCAGGGTGAGGAAACCACGCCAAATGGGGGCGTAAGCGGCAAAAGAGGCGATAACCTGCGCCAAGCAGCGGTCGGATGGCACGCCACGTCAGTGGCGCTGCCCAAAACCCGAGACCGGCGGCTCGCCAGCTCCAGAGGGTGGCGTCCAGGGCGGTTACCCAGCGACCATCAGCGAAACGGGCATGCAACGAGGACTGCATTTGCTCGAAGGTGAACCCGAGTGCCCTGGCGTCGAACACGCTGCTGCTGATGTCAACAAACAGCAGTCGACTCTCTGCGGCGTGTCGGCGCAGGAACTTGATTTCCCGCGCGCAGAGTGGGCATTCACCGTCAAAGTACAGCGTCAGCGGCCAATCCTCTTTGCTATACATTTTCGCAGCCTTGTATAGGTTTTGTACAAGATAGGCCGAAAAAAACGGACTTACAATGGGCTAGATTTTATTGCCGTGGTTTTGGCCGTTATGCCGAGTCCCGGGGGATGGTTTGCCTGTGTTCCTGGCTGTGCTCATAACAGGCAATGAAAATGATCCAGCCATCACCCGATGATCATCTACATGAGGGTGCGAGCGTCTCGTGCGGGAGCTGGCCGAGCCGCGCCTCTTTCCCGCTCCCGTTAACCCCAGGTAACACTTGTGTTTGACGCAGGTTTGGCTTTGTGGAACCTGATCAACCACCAGGACCACAGATCGCACGACATGTAATGGACAGCACGGTTAACGACAGCCCTTTTGATAGGGGCTCCATTGCCAGACCGCTCGCATGTTGTTTGCAACGAAGGATGAACACCCATCGATCAAAAGAAAGCATATGAAAGACTTCAACTCGATTTCGCCTATCAGATTCACCCCCACAGACAGTATTTCGCGGGCAGCCTCTCAAGTTACCTGCGCTGCCATACCCCACCGTCCAGTACAGCGAAAGAAACCTACGAGCGCGTCCACCAGGAAATTTCCAAGCGCTACCAGTCGTTCGATCAAAGAAAAGAACTGGGGTTTAACGGCAAACCCGGGGTGACCGGCAATATCGACTTTATTAGCAAAAAAGATTTGATTGGCATACTGCAACACCTGAAAGAGAACAAGAGTGCACAGCAAGAGAGCCAGAAAAGCTCTGCACAGTCACGCATCCTCGACAAGATCTACTTGATGTCCGGTAACAAGGAAGCAGGGGGTACTCACTGGAACTTGCGACTGCATAACTACAGCGTGCGAGGCAATGGCCTGGGCGGTGAAGAGAGCCCCCACTACCATCGCTGGACACTGGGCAGCGCCATACTTGCCGGCGGGTATAACAACATCAACTACTCCGAACAAAGTACCTCGCAACCCCATGATTCAAAAAACAGATACAACAAGTACCTGCTTGGCGCCACAGGAGCGCAGGAAAGCCAGTCAGGCCAAGGCGCGGGTATCGATCCGCGCGGGCAAGGTATTGATGACACGGGGGCCAGAGCGAGGCTGCGACTAAAACAATCGTGGGAGCGAGCCTGCTCGCGAAGGTCATTCGCGAGCAGGCTCGCTCCCACAGGAGGGCTTGATCGACAACAGAGTATCTACATCAGGCCTGGATGACCGATAACACCCATTACGTCATCTGAATAATGGTCTGCATGATGGTGCTTTGGGTCGAGATGGTTTTGGCGTTGGCCTGGTAGTTGCTCTGCGCCTTGATCAGGTCAACCAGTTCGCTGGTCAGGTTGACGTTGGAGTCTTCCAGCGAGTTGGACTGGATGGCGCCCAGGCTGCCGATTTTCGGTGCGTCGTAACCGGCCATACCCGAGGAGTAGGTTTCTTTCCAGGCCGTGCCACCTACCGGCTGCAGGCCTTGCTCGTTGGTAAAGCTGGCCAGGGAAATCTGGCCGATGGCACGGCTCTGGTTGTTGCTGAAGTTGGCGAACATCACGCCCGAACCGTCGATGGTCAGGTTGTTGATCTGGCCGGTGGCGTAACCGTCCTGGGTCGGCGGGTTGCGCGAAGAGTCGGTGTTGTACTGGGTGGTTTTGGCCATGTTGATGACGATGCCCCCCGGCTTGGCGTCGGCGCCGTTGGTGTCCCACTTGCCATTGATCATGGCACCCGGCTTCCAGCCACTGACGACCAGTGTGTTTTCCAGTTGATCTTTAACCGGATCGGGCTGCGTGACATTGGTCAGCGCACCGGCCGAATCAAACGCCATGGTTGAAGGCACTGGCGCTTTGGCGCCATCACCCGACACTGGCGTGCCATCCGGGTTGCGACCGTCGATCAGGGTGTAGGCGCTCCAGGTATTGGCACCGGTCTTCACCATGTACTGATCCATCGGGTGCGCATTGCCCTGGGTGTCATAGACCATGGTGCTGAATTTTTTGGTGTAGCTGGTGGATTCGTTCGGATCGAACGGGATCTTGCTCTGATCAATCGTATCGGAGCTGGAGTTCAGGTTGATCTCAGACGTTACCGAGCCCGTCGCCTTGGGCGCCAGGTTCGAGGTGTCGATACGCAGATCGGTCAACACACCGTTGACGATATTACCGTTGGCATCCACACCGTAGCCCTGCAAACGCGCAGTGCCATCAGAACTGGTCACGTAACCGTCCTTGTCGGACTTGAACGTGCCGGCACGGGTGTAGCTCAGGGAGCCGTTGTCGCTCAGCACGAAGAAGCCGCTGCCCTGAATCCCCATGTCCAGCAGGTTGCCGGTGTTGTTGACTGCCCCTTGACCAAAGTTTTGCGAGACCGCTGCCAGGTTGACGCCGCTGCCGATGGTCTTGCTGCCGGTGCCCAGCTTGCTCGCCGAATAGATATCCGCAAACTCTGCGCGCGAGGCTTTAAAGCCTGTGGTCGCAGCGTTGGCGATGTTGTTGCCGGTCACATCGAGCTGCTTGTTCGCCGCATAGAGGCCGCTAAGGCCGATATTGAATGACATGTTTCTCTCCTTGAGGCGTATGAGTCGGCTTAGAGGCCAATGGTCTGGACTTTGGACATACCAATGCTGCCCAGGCCTGCGAGGTTGAGCATGATCTCGCCACCGGTCTTGCTCAGCGTCACGCTGTTGACCGTGGCGGGCAGATAGGTGGTGAGCGCTGTGGTGCCAGTGTCGTTTTTGCTCGACGCGGTGAAGGTGTACGAGCCCTTGTCCAGCAGCACGCCGTCGTCGTCTTTACCGTCCCAGGTAAAGTCCGCGTTACCGGCTTTCTGGCTGCCCATCTCGAGGGTGCGGACCACTTCACCGTCCGCATCGGTGATGGTGATGACGGGCTTGGAGTCGGCGTCCTTTACCACCACGGTGCCGTTGAATGGCTTGCCGCTGGCGGGGTCCACATAGGCTTCATTGGTTTGCACGATTACCGAACGACCCACCAGCGACGACGCCTGCAACGCCTGCGAGGACTGAAGGCCACCCGACAGTGAGTTGACCGTATCGTTGAGGGTGGTGATGCCTTCCAGGCTGCTGAACTGCGCCAGCTGGGCGACGAATGCGGTGTTGTCTTGCGGGTCCAGCGGGTTCTGGTTTTTCAGCTGGGTGACCAGCAGTTGCAGGAATGAATCCTTGCCCAGCGCCGAGCTGCCGGTCACGCCCTTGGTTGCCGCACCCACGCTGGTGTCGGTGGTCTTGACCTGGGCGGAGTTGGCAAGCACCTGGTTGAGGGTCAAGCCGCTGGTGGTATCGGTCACACTCATTTGTGTCGCCCCTTATCACTGACCGAGGGTCAGAACCTTCTGCATCATGGTTTTGGCGGTGTTCATCAGCTCGGCGTTGGTCTGGAACGAACGACTGGCGGAAATCATATCGGCCATTTCTTCGACCACGTTGACGTTGGGGTAGTACACATACCCCTTGGCGTCGGCAGAAGGATGGTTTGGCTCGTAACGGGCCTGGAGCTCGCTTTGGTCTTCGACCACGCCCAGCACCTGCACGCCTTGACCGGCGCCGTCCTGGTCCTGGAACAGCGAATCGCCGGTGCTGCTTTGCGCACCCTGAAACATGGTGGCAAACACCGGGTGACGGGCGCGGTAGGTCTGGTCGATGCTCGACGACACGGTGTCGGCGTTGGCGATGTTGCTGGCGACGGTGTTCAGGCGCGTGGTCTGAGCGCTCATGCCACTACCGGCAATATTGAAAACACTGGATAGAGACATGAATTACTCCCCGCGCAGGGCCGACATCAGCCCTTTGAATTTGCTGTTGAGCAGGGTGAAGCTGGCCTGGAAGTTGACCGCATTCTCTGCGTAGTTCGATTGTTCCAGCTGGGCGTCCACGGTGTTCTGGTCGATCGACGGCTGCATCGGCGTGCGGTACAGCAGCGACTCGTCGCCACTGCTCTGGCCCTGGGCTTCGATATGGCGGGTGTTGGTCTTGTTCAGCGCAAACGTGCCGTTCTGATTTTTGTCGTTCTGCGCAGCGAGCACAGAAGCAAAATCCAGATCCCGGGCCTTGTAGTTCGGGGTATCGGCGTTGGCGATGTTGTTGGCCAGTACTTCAGCGCGCTGGGCGCGAAAGCCCAGTGCCTGTTCATGGATACCAAGCGCTTTATCGAAGCTGATGCTCATGTCGAAAAACCTTTGTGGGCTGACCTGAGGACGTGATTCAGGTTTTACATGACATGAACAGAGCAAACCCCGTGCCAGTTGGCACAGAGCCGTATTTCAAGGCTTTGGGAAGGGCATGGGAGGCGGCAATGCCAGAAAAGCGGCAACGGTTGACCGCTGACTGCCGCTTTTCTGCCGCTTTTTATCGGACAACGCAAAACCGGCGGGAGCGAGCCTGCTCGAGAAGGTCGTTCGCGAACAGGCTCGCTCCCACGAAGGTTACTTGGCCTGGTAGATGATGCCCGGGCTGCACTGGACCATCTGGTAGTGATCCGGCAAGCCGTTGAGCGCCTCGGAGGCACCCAAAAACAAATACCCGCCCGGTTTCAAGGTGCTGTGGATACGCAGCAAAATGTCTTTCTTCACTTCTGCCGAGAAGTAGATCAACACGTTGCGGCAGAACACGATGTCGAATTTGCCAAACCCTGCGTAACTGTCCAGCAGATTGAAGGAGCGGAACTCGACCCGATTTTTGATCGGCGTCTTGAGCACCCAGCGCCCCGGCCCCTTGGGGTCGAAATAGCGCTGCAAGCGTTCTGGCGAAAGGCCCCGGCCAATCGCAAGGTTGTCGTACTCGCCGGTTTTGCAGGTATTGAGCATCTGGGCCGACAGGTCGGTGGCAAAAATCTGCACCCCCGCTTTCAACTGCCCAAGGTTGCTGCGCTCAAACTCGTCAATGGCCATCGACAACGAGTACGGCTCCTGCCCCGAAGAACAGGCCGCCGACCAGATGCGCAAACGCTGACCCGCACTGGCCTTGATTTGCTCGGGCAGCACCTTGTTCTTCAATACTTCAAAGGGGTAGGTGTCGCGAAACCACAGGGTTTCGTTGGTGGTCATGGCATCGACCACCAGTTCGCGCAGCCCGCTGCGCGGCTGGCTCTGGATACGCTGAATCAGCTCGCCCAAGGACTTGATCCCTTGCTGCTCCATCAGCTTGTTGAGCCGGCTGGAGACGAGGTACTGCTTGTTTTCACCCAGCAAAATGCCACAGGCTTTTTCCAGGAAAACCCGGAACTGTTCAAAATCCAAATTAGCCGTCGACAAATGTCCTGCCTCTTAAATCGTTTTGACCGCCAGGGGTTGGCCCTGACTGTGGTCTGCTGCTTTGATCCGGTCAACTACCCGGGATGCCAGGTCATCAGGCCGGAATTTGGCCAAAAAGTCATCGGCACCGACCTTTTTGACCATCGCCTGGTTGAATACCCCGGACAACGAAGTATGCAGAATGATGTGCAGATTTTGCATCCGTGGGTCGTTACGGATTTCAGCGGTCAGGGTGTAGCCGTCCATTTCCGGCATCTCGATGTCCGAGATCATCATCAGAAACTCTTCAGACGGGTTCTTGCCCTCCTCCACCAGCTTGCGCAGGTAATCCAGCGCCTGACGGCCGTCGTTCAACGACACCACTTCAACGCCCACGCTTTGCAGGCAACGGGCAACCTGTTTGCGCGCCACCGACGAATCGTCGACGGTCAGCACCCGCAATGACAGTGCCTTGCTTCGGGTTTCGACATCCACCACGCCATGGCTGATGGTTTCAGGTGATGGCGACACTTCCGCCAGCACCTTTTCAACATCGATGATTTCGACCAGTTGGTCGTCCATCCGGGTCACGGCCGTCAGGTAATGGTCGTGGCCGGTCCCCTTGGGTGGCGGATGAATATCTTCCCAGTTCATGTTGACGATACGTTCGACCGAGCGCACCAGAAAGCCCTGGGTCTTGGTGTTGTACTCCGTGATGATCACAAACGGGTTGCTCTGATCTTTCAAGGCCCCCGCCCCCGTGGCCATCGCCAGGTCAAGAATCGGGATGGTCGCGCCGCGAATGCTCGCCACACCGCACACCACAGGATGGGACTTGGGGATCATGGTCAGTTTCGGGCATTGCAGCACTTCCCTGACCTTGAACACATTGATCCCGTAAAGCTGTGGCCCATCCAGGCGAAACAACAACAGCTCCAGGCGGTTTTGCCCGACCAGTTGAGTGCGCTGGTTAACCGCATCCATCACCCCAGCCATACTCAGCTCCTCTTAAAACTTTAAGTTTCGACACGCATTACCCGGTAAACGGCACGGGGCTTGCTTTTTTATCGGCCATGAATGCAAAAACGACAAATTCCTGCCACCGGCTTTTTCGCCAGACCTTGCGCCGCTGCTGCCTGAGCATCCTGGCGGTCGGCGGCCTGACGGGCCTGAGCACCTATAGCCATGCTGACGCGTTTACATCGCCTGACCAGCTTATCGGCGTGACCCAGGGCTTTCTTGAATTCACCGTCGAAGACTACCTGGCCACCAGCCAGACCGAGGGGCGATATCAGATCCAGGTCAACAATCTGGACCCGCGCCTGCGCCTGGCCCATTGCGACAAGGAATTGACAGCCACCCTCGAAAGCCCGGCACAACCCATGGGCCGGGTCATCGTTCGCATCCGTTGCGAAGGGCTCTCACCGTGGACCATCTTCGTTCCGGCCCAGGTCAAACTGTTCCGCAATGTCGTCACCGTGACCCATCCGCTCAAGCGCGGCATGGTGATCGACTACCCCGATGTCAGCCTGCGCGAGCGGGATATCAGCCTGATCAACCAGGGGTACTTGACCGCGACCGAACTGGCCGTCGGGCAAAAACTGCTGCGCCCCATGGTGACCGATCAAGTGCTGACACTCACACATCTGGAGCAGGCGGCTGCCGTGCGCAAGGGCGACCATGTGGTTATCAGCGCCCGCAGCGGCACATTAAGTGTCAAAATGCCCGGCGAAGCGCTGTCAGACGGCGGCCTTAGCGAGCAGATCCGGGTGAAAAACCTGAATTCCAAGCGCGTGATCCGTGCGCGAGTGACTGCACCCGGGCAAGTTGAAGTGGCACTGTAGGAAAGTTGGCATCAGTCTCACGACTTTCCTACACTGTGGTTTGACGCAGATCAGTACAGTTCTGTGTGAAGCTATGATTAATCGAGCCTAAAGTTTTTCCGGGTATGGCCGAAAACATGGCAAGCGTCCAAATACCCCGAGGTTTTCCGTAATGGTCATCGACTTCAGTCGTCTCAACAGCGCACCGCCCTTGACCGGCAGTACGCGCAGTCAGGAAGCAGGCAGCGCCACGCAAGCGGCCCCTGCAAAAACCCCTGAGCAAACCGTCGCCAGCGCTCCGAGCGGGGAATCTGTACACCTCAGCCAAGAGGCTCAGCAGTTGCAGAAAATCAGCGACTCGTTGCGTGACCAACCCGCGGTCGACAAAAACCGTGTGGCCGAGCTCAAACAGGCCATTGCCGATGGCAGCTACAAAGTCGACAGCAACCGGGTCGCCGGCAAACTGCTTAACATGGAAGCCCAGCGCTAGGCCCCACGGCCGGTGCAGGCTTATGGACGCTTAACTCCCAGAGCCGACTATGCACGACGAAAATTTACTGCAACTGATCAATGATGACCTCGCCCCCGCCGAGCAACTGCTCGGCCTGTTGCAGGACGAGTCCATCGCCCTTAAAGGCCGCGACATGCAAGTGCTGGAGAACATCCTGGCACGCAAGCATTCGTTGATCATTCTGCTTGAGCAACATGGCCGCAAACGCAGCGAGATTCTGGCAGGCCTCGGCCTGACCACCAACCGCAGCGGCCTAGAAAGCCTTGCCAGCCATTCAAGCGTGGGCGCTCAGCTGCTCAGCCAAAGCGATGTGCTGAACCAGTTGCTGGCCCGGTGCCAGGCCGCCAACCTGCTCAACGGCCAATCGATCCAGACCCAACAGTCGATCACGGCCAACCAGCTGCGTATTCTTCACGGCGGCGAAGCCCCGTCGCTGTATGACGCACGCGGTACCACCTCGATGCTCAACAGGCACCGCGCTTACAGCCAGGCCTGACCCTGAGAGATCACACTGTCTAGCGATACACACAACATGATGGCAGAATGCCTCTTTTGCGTGTTGCAGTATTTTGTCCGGAGATTGATCAAACGTGTTCGACGCCCCAGATGCTCCGCAGCCGCCAAAGGTACTTACCACGCCAATGGAAATTGCCTCCAACTTGCGGATGCTGCAAGAGAGCCATGACCCGCTGATCATCACTTTCCAGGACCGCACCCAGCGCTTCCAGAGCTATGTGGTTGATGTGAACCGTGAGAACAACACCCTGGCCCTGGACGAAATGATCCCCCGTGGAGGTGAGCGTTTTCTGGAGGCCGGAATACCGTTTCGGGTTGAGGGTTTCCACGAAGGCGTGCGCATCGCCTGGGAATGCACCACGCAATTGAGCATCGACGACACCCATGACCATCGCTGCTATCGCGGCGCGTTACCCCGCGAAGTGGTTTATCACCAGCGCCGGAGCGCGTTTCGCGCGGCCCTGAAACTGTCGCATCTGATTGATGTGCAAGTGGCCGGAGAAAAGCTCAAGACGCCGGTCAAGGGCAAGTTGCTGGACGTGTCCGCCACTGGCTGCAAGTTGCGTTTTGAAGGGGATATCGGCGAAAACCTGCAACTGGGCCAGGTGTATGAGCGCTTCAGCGCCGCCCTGCCCTTCGGCCAGATGACCACCCCCGTCGAATTGCGTTATCTGCATTTTGAAGAGCGCCTCAACATCACCTTCGCCGGTCTGCGCTTTCACAACATCAGCGGTAGCGTGCAGCGCCAGGTCGAACGCTTTGTGTATCAACTGCAGCGCGAGGCGCGCCAGTTCGACAAGGACGACGATTACTGAAAGTCAAAAGTCCCTTCTCCCGGGGGGAGAAGGGACTAAAAGTAAAAGCATCTCCCTCAGGGCGCGGGCTGGGGTGGGTCTTGCGGCTCGGTTTCAGGCGCAGGTTCAATGTTATCCACCATCTGATCCTGCACCACCTGCTCATCCACCCTTGGGTCAAGGGCGGCCACCAGCGGTGAGCTGGACATGCTGTCAGGCATGGCCACGTGATGCAGCGGCGCATCGTCGACCTGGTGCAGATTGGTCACCGCATTCGGGCGAATCCGCCAGACCAGGATCAAACCGGCCACGCTGAAAAACGCGTAGAGCATCTGGCTCCCGAAGAATTTCATCAACACCCCGGTCACTAGCGGCCCGATGCTGGCGCCAATGCCATAGGTCACCAGCAACATGGCGGTCAGCGACACCCGGCGCTCACCCTCGATATGGTCATTGGCAAACGCCACGGCCAGCGGGTAGATGCAAAATTGAACCAGCGCGCTGAGGCAGCCTGCGGCAAACAGCACCTCCATCGGTACCGAGGGCAAGATCGCCAGCGGCAAGGAAACCACCGCCAGAATAAAGGCGAAGATCCTGATCAGTAGCGGCCGATCATAACGGTCGGACAACCAGCCCAGCGGCCATTGCGCCACCAGACCGGCAAAAATACAGCTACCCATGTACAGACCGACCAGTTCGGTCGACAGGCCTTGTTGCGACGCATAGAGCGGCGCCAGACCGTAGAACGAACCCACCAGCAAGCCCGCCCCCATCACCGCGATCAACGACTGCGGCACCCGCTTGATGAAGAATTTGGGGTCCATCGGCGCGGGATGAAGGGGCGCCGGGTGAATACGCCGGGTCATGGCCACGGGGACCAGGCACAGGGCAAAACACAACGCCACGACCATCAGCAACTCGAGCCCCAGGGCGGGATGGATCGCCAGGATCAATTGCCCGAGCACCAGCCCCAAGTAGGACGCAATCATGTACAGGCTGAACACCACGCCACGCTGCTTGGCATCCGCCTGCTCGTTGAGCCAGCTTTCGATGACCATGTACTGGCACATCATGCCCAGGCCGACAATCACCCGCAGCAGCAGCCACATGGGCAGCCAGTCGGTCAGGCCGTGACACAGCACCGCCGCACCGACGATGCCCGCACAGGTAGCGTACGCACGGATATGCCCGACCCGGGCAATCAGCCGGTGGCCGATCTTGCCGCCCAGCACCAGGCCAAAGTAGTTGGCCGCCATCAAGGCGCCGATCCACAAGCCGTCGACATTGTCGGCCGCCAGGCGCAGCGCCAGATAAGTACTCAAGAGGCCGGAGCCGATCAACATCATCAGCGAGGCAAAGTACAACGCTCGAAAAGACTTCCAGATTTGGTGCATTGGCTTCCCGTGCGGCTCCTTGTGTCTGCAACCGGGAATAGGCCCGGCACCACAGATTTATACAGTTAAGCCTGAGACGCCAATACACGACGCTCCCAGGGAGTGATTTCATCAAGAAAACTGGTCAGCTCCAGGGTCTTGGACGCAACGTAACCTTCGATGAACTCCTTGCCGAACAGTTCAATCGCCAACTGACTGTGCTTGAGACGCTCAAGGGCGGCATGCAAGGTACAAGGCAATGACAATGCCTTGGGCACTTCAAACTCGCCCTGGATGGCGGCAGTCGGTTCCAGCTCATGCTCGATACCATGCAACCCGGCTGCAAGGCTGGCGGCAATCGCCAGATACGGGTTGGCGTCAGCCCCCGGCAAGCGGTTTTCGACCCGTCGCGCCACCGGCGAACTGGCCGGAATCCGCAGGCCGGCGGCACGGTTGTCATGGGACCAGCACGCATTGTTAGGCGACGCGTACGGGTGGCACAGCCGCTGGTAGGAGTTGACGTTCGGCGCAAACAGCGCGGTGAAGTCAGCCATGCCTGCCTGCTGCCCGCCGATAAAGTGGCGAAAAATTGCCGTCGGCTGCCCCGCCTCATCGCTGAACACGTTACGCCCGCTGCCCAGCTCGACCACGCTCTGGTGAATATGCATCGAGCTGCCAGCAGTGTGCGCCAACGGCTTGGCCATGCACACCACAGTCAGTCCATGTTTGAGGGCGACTTCCTTGAGCAGATGCTTAAACAAAAACGTCTGGTCGGCGAGCAGCAGCGGATCACCGTGCAGCAGGTTGATCTCGAACTGGCTGACGCCCATCTCGTGCATAAAGGTGTCGCGTGGCAGGCCCAGCGCGGCCATGCACTCGTAGACTTCACTGAAGAACGGCCGCAGACCGTTATTGGAACTGATACTGAACGCCGAAAAACCGTCTTCACGACGACCGTCCAGGCCCACCGGCGGGCGGAATGGCTGAGTCGGGTCGGTGTTGGGCGCAAACACAAAGAACTCAAGCTCGGTGGCCACCACCGGCGCAAGGCCGCGTGCCGCATAGCGGGCGATCACGGCCTTCAACTGGCCGCGGGTCGACAGGCGCGAGCTTTCGCCGGTCAGTTCATCCGCATCGCAAATGGCCAATGCCCGGGGCTGCGGGCTCCAGGGCAGACGATGGATCTGCGCAGGGTCTGGCACCAGTGCCAGGTCGCCGTCATCGCTGCCGTAAAAACGCGCTTCAGGGTAACCGCCCATGATGCATTGCAGCAGCACGCCACGGGCCATCTGCAAGCGTCGCCCTTCGAGAAACCCCTCAGCGGTCATCACCTTGCCACGGGGCACGCCATTCAAATCGGGGGTCACGCACTCAATCTCATCAATGCCTATCAATCGCTGTACGAGTGAGCCCTGGCCATCGGTCGTCATGACGCTTTCCTTGTTGTGATGCAGGCCGCGAGCGGCAAAGTGTACAAAGTACGCATCACCTGTTCGGGATTTCAAGCGGTGTACTTCACAAAAAACCACAACCTGTAGCCGCTGAAGAGCGCCGAGAGTCTGCGACGGGCTGCGCAGCGACCGCAAAACCGAAGGTCCCGGGGCCCTTGTCGCAGTCTCGCTACGCTCCTCAGCGACTACACTGCGCCCCACCGTGTCAGGAAGACCAAAAGGAAAACCGATGAAGACGTCGCCCCCTCTGTACGCCGGTCTGCTGCTGGCCAGCATGATCAGCCCCACCGTCTTTGCCCAGACACCCGGCAGCGATGGCTACGTGCTGGATAAAGTTGTGCAAGTCAGCCGTCACGGGGTGCGCCCGCCCACCGAGTCCAACGAAAAACTGCTGACCTCCGTGACCCAGCGTCAATGGCCGACCTGGCTGGTGCCCTTGGGCAATCTGACCGGCCACGGCTACACCGGCGCCGTCGAAATGGGCCGCTACCGTGGCCAGGTGTTACGCACCGCCGGGCTGATCCCCCAGGGCTGCCCGGACGCTGAAAAGCTGCTGGTCCATGCCAGCCCCCTGCAACGCACCAAAGCCACTGCCCAGGCCTTGCTCGACGGCATGTTCCCGGGCTGTGGCTTGCAGCCGACCTATGTCGCCGGCAAGCAGGACGCCCTGTTCCAGGCCAATGAAATGCCCTTTGCCGCCCTGGACCCGGTAAAAGCCAAGGCCCAGATTCTCAAGGCCCTGGGCGGCAGCGTCGAAGCTGCACAGGCGCGCTACGCACCCTATGAAGAAAGACTGCGGGAGGTCGCCTGCCTGCCCGCCGCCGATTGCCCGTATGGCAAACAGGAGTGGAAACTGGAGCAAAACGCCAAGGGCCGCTTCTCCATCAAGGGCCTGAGCGCAGGCGCCAATATGGGTGAGGTGTTCCGTCTGGAATACAGCCAGGGGTTGCCACTCGATAAAGTCGCGTTCGGCCACGCCCGCACCGCCAGCCAGGTATCGAGCCTGATGCTGCTGACCAAGGCCAAATACGATTTCCTCAACGACATCCCCTATATCGCCAGCCGTGGCGCCTCCGAATTGATGAACCAGATCTCGCTGGAACTCAAGCAAGGCACTTCACTGGCCAGCACCACGGCCGAAAACACACCGCCCGATGTGCCGTTAATGCTGCTGGTGGCCCACGACACCAACATTTCTTACCTGCGCACCATGCTCGGTTTCGGCTGGAAACTGGGGGACTATCTGGAAAACAACATCCCGCCAGTCGGGACGTTGCAGTTTGAGCGCTACAAGGAAGTCAAAACCGGCGATTACTTTTTGCGCATCGCCTTTGAAGCGCAGTCGATGGACCAGATCCGCAACCTGACCCCACTGGACGACACACAAAAACCGCTCAAGGGTGATTTCGAAAGCGCCAAGAACTGCCGTAAAACCAGCGTAGGTCTGCTCTGCCCGCTCAAGGAAGCGATGGTCAAAGTCGATCAGAATATCGACCCGACGGCGCTGACGCCTTACACCTTCCAGTAACCCGCCCACCCCTGAAGGAGCTGGCCTGCCAGCTCCTGCGTGAGATACATTGAAACGGCTGGTAACCAAAACAACAGCCCGTCATCTCACAAAGGGTGCCTCTTGAATACCAATCAAAAACTGCGAACGTTCGACCTGATTCTCGATGCCGTCTTGCCCGAGTACCGCGACCGGGTAGCCGACTACCTGCCCCTCTATGCCGATGTGCTGCACGACGGGCAACAACCGCTGGCCACACAGCACGCCACCGCGCAACAGCTGCGCGGCTACCTGCGCGGGCTGAACACCACCCGCGTGCTGGGCATGGCGGACCTGGAAGAGCTGGACCGGCGCATTACCGAATCGTGGCTGTAATCGCCGCTGCTTACTGGGCGCTGCGGCTGAAAATACGGATCACTTCATCCAGATGCTCGGCCATCGCCTGACGCGCAGCGTCGGGGTCGTGTTGCTCCAGCGCGTGCAGCACACGCCGGTGTTCGTCTTCCGAGCGATGGGGCATGTCGCCCGAGCCGTAATGGCTTTGCAGGCGCTGGAACATGCTGCCGTAACGATGGCCCAACAGATGCTGAATCATCAGCGCGTAGGCCGGATTGTCCGAGGCCTGGGCGATGCGGATATGGAACAGACGGTCACCGGGATGAGTGTGTGAGTCGTCGCGGTTGTCCTGCACGTTACGCTCGAACGCTTCGCGGATGCCCGCCAGTTCTTCGTCGCTGGCATTCACTGCCGCCAACGCTGCGGCCTCGGGCTCGATGAGGCGCCGGGCCTGGAGTAACGCGAACGGCGGGATTTCAGCGCTGAAATCCACCTCGATCCCCAGCTCCGGGTCCAGCTCTTTCCACTGATTGCGCGTGACCTGAGCCATCACCGGCTCATCCGACACCGCTTGCACCGGCGGCTCACAGACCAACACCCCGTTACCGACGCGCACATCCACCAAACCTATGACCTCCAGCGCAATCATCGCCTCGCGCACCGAGGCACGACTCACGCCCAGCAACTTGGCCAGTTCGCGTTCGGCGGGTAAACGGCTGCCCGGCGGGAATTCACCGCTGTCGATCAACGCGCGTAGCTGATCGGCGATCTGCCGATAAAGCCTTTGGTTATCAATAACTTGAAATGGCATTGTGAAATTGGCTCTGGTGTGGACAGCTGTCGACAAGCACGTTTGCGGAAAAAAGACGCTTGTTGATGCTTGAGGTGCATGCTACAAAAGGCCCAATGGCCTGACCATTGGACGGATAACGTAAAGCGATCATAGCAAACCTTATCCCGACACTTGCGTCGTTTTGCCATTTGCTACGCCTGCAATGGCCTGACCATTAGGCCGAAGTAAAGCAGGTCAAACAATAAAAACAATCGACAGCGTCACGGAGCACCCATGGATCTTTCCGGCAAACGCGTGCTGATCACTGCAGCCGCACAGGGCATTGGCTTGGCCAGTGTCCAGGCCTACCTCGCCGCTGGCGCAGAAGTATTCGCCGCCGACATCAATGCCGCCGCCCTCGAGACCCTCGAAGGTGCGCAAAAAATTCTTCTAGACGTCACCGACGCCGCTGCCATTGAGCGCCTGGCCAATGAACTTGGCCCGCTCGATGTGTTGTTTAACTGCGCCGGCGTGGTGCACAGCGGCAACATCCTGGAGTGCAGCGAACAGGATTTCAGCTTCGCCCTGGACCTCAACGTAACGGCCATGTACCGCATGATCCGCGCTTTCTTGCCCGCCATGCTGAGCAACGGCGGCGGTTCGATCATCAACATGGCGTCGGTGGCCTCCAGCGTCAAAGGCGTGCCCAACCGCTTTGCCTACTGCGCCAGCAAAGGCGCGGTGATTGGCCTGACCCGTTCCGTGGCGGCTGATTTCGTCAGCCAGAACATCCGCTGCAACGCCATCTGCCCCGGCACCGTCGACTCCCCTTCCCTGCGCCAGCGCATCAGCGAACAAGCCCTGCGCGAAGGCCGCAGTACGGACGAGGTGTACGCCGCCTTTGCCGCGCGCCAGCCCATGGGCCGCATCGGTACCGCCGAAGAGATCGCCCAGCTGGCGCTGTACCTGGGGTCGAGTGCCAGCGGCTTTACCACTGGCACCGCGCAAATCATTGATGGCGGCTGGAGCAACTAGCCCTCATGCCTGTGTAGCCGCTGCTGCAGGCTGCGATGGGTTTGGTGCGCCACTCGACGCAGCAGCGCTGCTTTTGAATAGAACGCGAAGGTCCTGCGGACCTTATCGCAGCCTTCGGCAGCGGCTACAAAGATCACCTGAATGACCTATTAACCAAGGAAGTCATATGAAACTGCTGCGCTACGGCGACAAAGGCCAGGAACGTCCCGCCCTGCTCGATAACAACGGTCAACTGCGCGACTTGTCCGCAGTGGTGGCTGATATCGCAGGCGAAACCTTGAGCCCGCAAGGCATTGCCCGCCTGCAAGCTATCGACCCCAGCACCCTGCCGAAGGTTGAAGGCTCGCCACGCATCGGCGCCTGTGTCGGCCAGGTGGGCAAATTTATCTGCATCGGCCTGAACTACGCCGACCACGCCGCCGAAACCGGCGCCGCGATCCCGGCAGAGCCGGTGGTGTTCAGCAAGTGGACCAGCGCCATTGTCGGCCCCGACGACACTATCGAGATCCCGCGCAACTCGCGCAAAACCGACTGGGAAGTTGAACTGGGCGTGGTCATCGGCAAGGGCGGGCGCTACATCAGCGAAAGCGATGCCCTGGAGCACGTGGCCGGTTATTGCGTGATCAACGACGTGTCCGAGCGCGAGTTCCAGCTGGAACTGGGCGGTACCTGGGACAAGGGCAAAGGCTGCGACACCTTCGGCCCCCTTGGCCCGTGGCTGGTAACCCGGGATGAAATCGCCGACCCGCACCAGCTCGACCTGTGGCTGGAAGTGGACGGCCACCGCTACCAGAACGGCAACACGCGAACGATGATTTTCCAGATCCCGAAAATCATCAGCTACCTCAGCCAGTTCATGAGCCTGCAATCGGGGGATGTGATCTCCACCGGCACCCCGCCCGGCGTCGGTCTGGGCATCAAGCCCGAACCCGTGTACCTGCGTGCCGGCCAGCATATCCGCCTGGGTATCAGCGGGCTGGGCGAACAAAACCAACGCACTGTGAATGCCGACTGACAGGGAGCTGAACCATGACCACCATTACCGCCGTGCGCGTTGAAGACATTCGCTTCCCCACCTCGCAGTCCCTCGATGGCTCGGATGCGATGAACCCGGACCCTGACTACTCCGCGGCCTACGTCATTCTCGAAACCGACACACCGGGCCTGGAAGGCCACGGTCTGACCTTCACCATCGGTCGCGGCAACGAGATTTGTTGCGCCTCGATCAAGGCCCTGGCCAGCCTGCTGGTGGGCTTGAAGCTGGAGTGGATCGCCGAAGACATGGGCCGCTTCTGGCGCCACGTGACCAGCGACAGCCAGCTGCGCTGGATCGGCCCGGACAAGGGCGCGATTCACTTGGCGACCGGCGCGGTGGTCAACGCCGCCTGGGACCTGTGGGCCAAGGCAGAAGGCAAGCCGGTGTGGCGCCTGGTGGCCGACATGAGCCCCGAAGAACTGGTGCGCTGCATTGATTTTCGCTACATCACTGACTGCATCACCCCGGCACAAGCCCTGACCCTGCTGCGCGAACGCGCCCACGGCAAGGCCGAGCGCCTGGCGCTGCTCGAAGCCGACGGCTACCCCTGCTACACCACCTCCGCCGGGTGGCTGGGCTATGCCGATGAAAAGCTGCGCCGGCTGTGCCAGGAAGCGGTCGACGCGGGCTTCTCCCACGTTAAATTGAAAGTCGGCCACGACCTGCAGGACGACATCCGCCGTGTGCGCATCGCCCGCGAAGTGCTGGGCCCGGATCGCCAGTTGATGATCGACGCCAACCAGGTCTGGGAAGTCGACGCGGCCATCGACTGGGTGCGTGAACTGTCGTTCGCCAACCCGTGGTTTATCGAAGAACCCACCAGCCCGGATGACGTCGAAGGCCATCGTAAAATCCGCCTCGGTGTTGCTCCGGTCAAAGTCGCCACAGGCGAGATGTGCCAGAACCGCATCGTGTTCAAGCAACTGATCATGCGTGAAGCCATTGATGTGGTGCAGATCGATGCCTGCCGTCTGGGCGGGGTCAATGAAGTGCTGGCCGTGATGCTGATGGCCGCCAAATACAACCTGCCGGTGTGCCCGCATGCGGGTGGCGTAGGCTTGTGCGAGTACGTGCAGCACCTGTCGATGATCGACTATCTGTGCATCGCCGGGACTCACGAAGGCCGGGTGGTGGAGTTTGTCGACCACCTGCACGAGCACTTTGAAGACCCGTGCGTGATTCGCAATGCGGCCTACATGCCACCGCAGGCACCGGGGTTCTCGATCCAGATGAAAGCCGCCTCCCGCGAACAATACCGGTATCGGGGCTGAATGCCATGTCGCCCTCAATGCGGCTGGATGCACACCAGCACTTCTGGCGCTACGACCCCGCGAGCTATCCCTGGATAGCTCGCAACATGGACGGTTTGCGCCGGGACTTTCAGCCTGATGATCTGCGGCCGTTGCTGGATGCGGCCGGGCTGGACGGCTGCATTGCCGTGCAGGCCCGCGCCTGTGAAAGCGAAACCGATCAGCTGCTGCAACTGGCTGAACGCTACCCGTGGATTCGTGCCGTGGTGGGCTGGGTTGACCTGTGTTCTGCCGACCTTGAACAGTCGCTGGAGCGCTGGGCGCAAGCGCCGGTATTGCGTGGTTTTCGGCATCAACTGCAAGACGAAAACTCACCTGCCGCGTTTATGCAAAACCCCGCATTCAACCGGGGGCTAACCACCTTGCAGCGCCGGGGGCTGGTCTATGAAGTGCTGATCAAAGCCCCGGATCTGGGGGCGGCAACGGCATTGTGCCAACAACACGATCAGCATCATCTGGTGCTCGATCACCTGGGCAAACCCGATGTACAGGCCAACGATTTAAAGGCCTGGGCCAAACTGCTCGCGCCGTTGGCCGCCCTGCCCCATGTCAGTTGCAAACTGTCAGGGCTGATGACCGAGGCCCATTGGCAAAACTGGAGCCGTGCGCAACTGACGCCTTATCTGCACACCGCTCTGGAGCTGTTTGGCCCTGAACGCCTGATGTTCGGCTCCGACTGGCCGGTGTGCCTGCTGGCCGGTGAATACGCCCACACCTGCGCCCTGGTCGACAGCGTGTCGCAAAGCGCGGCCATTTGGGGGGGTACGGCGTGCCGCGTCTACAACATAGAGGGAGTGATGCCATGAATCTGTATCTGCAAGACAAGGTCTTTATCGTCACCGGCGGCGGCTCGGGCATCGGGGCGGCCATCTCCCTGGGCTTGGCCGACGAAGGCGCGATCCCGGTGATCTTCGGTCACAGCCCGCTGTCGGATGAACTGGCGCGGCAGCTGGATCAGCGCGGCTCGCAAAGCCTGTTTATCCAGGTTGAACTGCGCGACGAAGACGCCTGCCGCGCCGCCGTCGCCCAGGTAGTGCAACGTTTCGGGCGCATAGACGGGCTGGTCAATAACGCCGGGGTCAACGATGGCGTCGGGCTAGAGGCCGGGCGCTCGGCCTTTGTCGAATCGCTGGAAAAGAACCTGATCCACTACTACCTGATGACCCATTTGTGCGTGGACGCGCTCAAGGCTACGCGCGGTTCCATCGTCAATATCAGCTCCAAGACCGCCCTCACCGGCCAGGGTGGCACCAGTGGCTACACCGCCGCCAAGGGTGCGCAACTGTCGCTGACCCGGGAATGGGCCACCTCATTGCTGGGCGACGGGATTCGGGTTAACGCGGTGATCCCGGCAGAAGTCATGACCCCGCTGTACGAGCGCTGGATCGACACGTTTGCCGACCCCAAGGCCAAGTTGGCGAGCATCGTCGAAAAAATCCCCTTCGGCCAACGCATGACCACGGCTGAAGAAATAGCCGACAGCGTGCTGTTCCTGTTGTCGTCGCGGGCCTCCCACACCACCGGGCAATGGCTGGTGGTGGATGGCGGCTACACCCACCTGGACCGGGCACTGACATGAGCCGCCAGTGCCTGGCCCTGGACCTGAAAGACGACCCGGCGCTGATTGCCGAATACGAGCGTTTGCATCAACAGATCTGGCCGCAGATCAGCGCACACCTGCGCGGGCACGGCGTGCTCGACATGCAGATCTGGCGCCTGGGTACGCGGCTGTTCATGGTCATGGACACCGGCCCCGGTTTCAGCGCCGAGGCCTTTGAGCGGGCCAGCGCCAGCGACCCCAAGGTGCAGGAATGGGAAACGCTGATGTGGCGTTTTCAGCAGCCCACGCCCTGGACCCATCCCGGCGAAAAATGGGCGTCGATGAGCCAGATATTCAGCCTGTTGCCGTAACCCTGTGGGAGCGAGCCTGCTCGCGAAGCAGGCTTTGATGCCTTCGCGAGCAGGCTCGCCCCCACAAATCGATCCAGATCCACGCAAGTCGCCAACAACAATAAAAAGGAGATGCGTCATGTCACTCAAGCACTCGAACGTCGCAGAGCCGTCCTTCACCCGGGCGGTTACGTCCTATCGCTGGGCACTGATTCTGGTGACCTGTCTGTTCTTTCTGTGGGGCCTGTCCTATGGCTTGCTTGATGTGCTGAACAAGCACTTTCAAGAAACCCTGCACGTCAGCAAAGCACAGTCGGGCTTGCTGCAAAGTGCGTACTTCGGCGCGTACTTTCTGATCGCCCTGCCCGCCGGTTTCCTGATGGACAAGTACGGCTACAAGGCCGGCATTTTGCTCGGTCTGTGCCTCTACGCCACCGGCGCCCTGCTGTTCATGCCCGCAGCCGCTGCACAGAGTTTTCAGTTCTTTCTGTTCGCCCTGTTTGTGATCGCCTGCGGTCTGGGCTGCCTCGAAACCGCCGCCAACCCCTATGCCACGGTATTGGGCACGCCCGAAGGGGCTGAACGACGCTTGAACCTGGCCCAGTCGTTCAACGGCCTGGGGCAGTTTTTTGGCCCATTGATTGGCGGCGCACTGTTCTTCAGCGGTGCCAACAGCACCGACACCACCCAGTCCCTGCAAATGACCTACCTGGTGATTGCCGCGCTGGTGCTGCTGGTAGCGATTCTGATCGCCCGTACCCCGTTGCCCGACCTGCGCGAGCAAGAAGTTCAAGCCCAGCAGCACAACCACAAAACCCTGTGGCAACACCGCGAGTTCGTCACCGGGGTCATCACCCAGTTCTTCTATGTGGGCGCACAGGTGGGTGTCGGCGCGTTTTTCATCAACTACGTCACCGAGCACTGGGCGCAGATGAGCAGCCAGCAAGCGGCCTATTTGCTGTCCGTGGCGATGCTCAGCTTTATGTTTGGTCGCTTCTTCAGCACCTGGCTGATGGGCCGCGTGAATGCCCAGCGCCTGCTGCTGATTTACGCCGTGATCAACGTAGGGCTCAGCGCCGTGGTGGTGCTGGGGCTTGAAGGTGTTTCGGTGGTGGCACTGGTGGCGATGTTCTTCTTTATGTCGATCATGTTCCCGACCCTGTTTGCCATGGGCGTGAAAAACCTCGGCCCGCATACCAAGCGCGGCAGCTCGTTCATGATCATGGCCATTGTCGGCGGCGCACTGCTGCCCTACGTGATGGGCCTGGTGGCCGACCACTCCTCCACCGCCGTGGCGTACCTGTTGCCGATGGGCTGCTTTGTGATCGTGGCGGGCTATGCCCGTGCTGCCTTGAAAAACCGTTAATCGCTGTACCGATGTCGTTGTACTCCACAAAAAAAACAATGGGAGCACCTCATGTCCAACCCCGCTTTGAAACAGGCGCTGAGCAAAATCCGCTGGCGTATCTTGCCCTTTGTCGCGCTGATGTTCGCGATGGCGATCATCGACCGTTCCAACATTGGTTTTGCCAAGCATGCCTTCCAGGCGGACACCGGCCTGAGCAACGCGGCGTTTGCGTTGGGCGCCGGTATTTTCTTTATCGGCTATGCGGTGTTTGAAGTCCCGAGCAACCTGATGCTGCACAAAATCGGCGCCCGTATCTGGCTGAGCCGGATCATGGTCACCTGGGGGCTGGTGTCGGCAGCGATGATGTTCGCCCACGACGAAACCAGCTTCTACATCCTGCGTTTTCTGCTGGGTGTGGCCGAAGCCGGGCTGTCGCCGGGGGTGGTGCTGTACCTGACCTACTGGTTCCCGCAGAACCAGCGCGGCTCGGCCTATGGCATTTACTACTTTGGGGTGCCGGTGTCGCTGATGGTCGGCGGGCCGGTGTCGGGCTGGCTGCTGGAAACCGCCCAGTTTGGCCTTGCCGGCTGGCAATGGATGTTTGTGACTGAAGGTCTGGCGGCGTCGATCATCGGCGTATTCGCGTTCTTTTACCTGACCGACAAGCCCCGGAATGCCAAGTGGCTGAGCACCGAAGAAAAGGCCGCTATCGAGCACGAACTGGAAAAGGAGCAACTGCTCAAGGCCAACAAAGGCCCGTCATCGTGGCGCGCGGCGCTGATCAACCCGAAGGTGCTGTACTTCACCCTGATCTACTTCACGATTCAGGTCAGCGTGTATGGCGTATTGTTCTACCTGCCGACGCGGATTGCCGAACTGCTGGGCACCGGTATTGGTTTGAAGGTGGGCTTGCTGACATCGATCCCGTGGATTGCCACTGTGATCATGCTATACGCCGTGACCCGCTACGCCGACCGCAAGGGCCAGCAAACCCGCTTCGCCGCGCTGATGCTGGCACTGGCGGCGGTGGGCATGGTCGGCTCGACCTTGAGCGGCAGCTTGCCGCTGGTGATTCTGGCGTTTTGCGTCGCGGCGGCCGGGTTTATCACCGTGCAACCCTTGTTCTGGACCTTGCCTACGCGCTTCCTGGGGGGTGCGGCAGCGGCCAGCGGGATCGCCGTGATCGGCGCGCTGGGCAACCTGGGTGGGTTCCTCGCACCCACGGTCAAAACCTGGGCCGAGGGGTACTTCAATAACGCCCATGCGGGCATGTACTTCCTGGCCGCGACTGCACTGGTGGGTTCGTTGATGTTGATCCGCTCGGCGAGGGCCGGCAAGCAGGCTGATGCGGTTCAAACGGTCCAGTCCCCCGGTTAAAAGCGAGGGAACGATGAAGACGACGCGGTTTTACTGTTACACCGCGTCGCCTGCATCGTCGGCAAATCAGCGCCCAGTGACTTGTCAGGCCGCCACAGGCGCCCCATCCAGACGCGTCAGCGGTTCAGAGGGCTCTTTGAGCAGCGCAAAGTAGGCAAACGCCGAACACACCGCGACCACCGCACTGATCACAAACGCGGTGGAGAACGAACCGCTCTGCTGCACGCTGAATCCGGTGAGGATCGGTGCGATGGAGCCCGCCAGGTAGCCGCCAAAATTCTGGATCGAACCAAACGAGGCCACTCGCTCCGAGGGCACGATGGTGTTGACGATCATCCAGGCCGTGGCGCTGCTGATGTTGATAAAGAACATGGTCAGGCACAGCAGGATCACGCACGCCACGACGTTGGTGGTGAAAGCCACGATCAAGGTAAACAGCGCCCCGCCCAGCAGGCCCAGAATCACCATCAGTTTGCGACTGGCCAGAACCCGCATGCCCCGTGCCACCAGCCGGTCGCAGCATTTACCGGCAACGATGGTGCCAAGTGCGCCGAACAGATAAGCCAGCGATACCACCCAGGCCGTGCGGTACAGGTCCAGACCGTGCTCGCGCTCGAAGTAACCGGGCAGCCAGGTAAGGTTGAGCCAGATCATGTAGATCACGCCCATAAACCCGAGAAACGCACCCCAGGTGTTACGGTCCTTGAACAGTGAGGTCCAGCGCACTTTCGGCGCCTTTTGTTGCTGCACGGCCACCGGCTCTGCCCGACCCGTTTCAGCCATGTACTCGGCCTTGCTTTTGTAGAACTTGAACCAGCACACCGCCAGCAACAGGCCCATGATGCCCGTCAGGATAAACATCCCGCGCCAGCCCAGATGCACCATGAACACGGTCAGCAACGGCGGTGCCAGGCACGGGCCAATGCAGGTCGAGGACCAGACCCAACCGGTGGCAGTGCCCCGCTCCTGGGTGTCAAACCACTCGGACAATGCCTTGGCCGCCGATGGAAATACCGGCGCCTCGCCAATGCCCAGCAACACCCTCAGCCCGACCAGATGGCCGTAGCTGCTGAACAGCCCGAACGCCGCCTGCGCCACCGACCACACCACCAACGAACCGCCCAGCGCCAGCTTGCTGCCCAGCTTGTCGATCAAGGCACCGAGGGGGAGTTGCGAGAAGGCGTAGGCAACGGAAAAGGCCGAGAGCATCACACCCATTTGCATCGGGCTGATGGCCAGGTCTTTCTGGATCGTCGTATTGGCAATGGATAAGGCGCTGCGGTCGAGGTAGTTGACCACGCCAATCAGGAACAGGAAGAAAATCGTCAGCGTCTTGTAGCTTTTTATTGTTCTCATACGCGCCTCTCATGAGCGGTTGCGCCCCTACCCGACAGGTGGGGCGACGCTCACTCTAGTAGGCGCTTTGCGCGCTGCCCAATCACAAGATTGGATCAGTTAATAACTGCGGGTTATCAAGGCGTCTGGCGAGCGCCGCGCAGCGCATCGGGGCCGCTCAGTAGCGCATCGATAAAGGCTTTTGCAGACCACTGCGGGACTTCATTGCGCCGGGTGATGACGCCGTAATCCGCCAGTACCAGCGGAAACGGCAACGCCAGCCGGGTCAAGCGCCCGGCCTGGATTTCCGGCTCGACCATCGACTCAGCCAGCATCGCCACCGCCGGTGTGGTTTGCAGCAGTTGCATGGTGGTTTGCAGGGACACGGTTTCTACGGTGTTTTCCGGGGTCTGCATGCCCGCCTCCACAAAGGCTTTTTCCACCCGCGCCCGCATCGGGGTGCCCGTGGGGTAAATCACCCACGGCCAACTGCCCAGATCGGCCAGCGGTACTTCACTGGCACCGGCCAGCGGGTGCTGGCTGCCCGTGACCAGGCACAGCGGCTCCGGCGCCAGCGCCTGGAAATCAAAAAGCTCACGGTGACGGTCGAGGGTGAATCGCGCGACCACCAGGTCCAGCTCCTTGTGTTCGAGCAGGGTCAGCATATTGGCGCTGGTGCCTTCCAGCACTTGCACGGTGAGCAATGGCCAGTCCTGCTTGACCCGCACAATGGCGGCGGGCACTGCCATGGCCGTCGCCGCATAGATGGTGCCGACCTTCAGCAAGCCGTGACCGCCCTGGCGCAGATGGTTGATCTGCCCCACAAATTGCTGGGTGTCATTCAATGCAATCTGGGCAAACCGGGCCACATGGCTGCCCAGATCGGTGAGGGTCATGCTGCGCGGCAATCTGGCAAAGACCTCAAAGCCCAATTGGTGCTCGATCTCACGCAGCATCTTGCTCACCGCCGGCTGGCTGATGCTCATTTCCTGCGCGGTGGCATGCATGTTTTGGGTACGCGCCAGGGTGCCTATCAGCACCAAATGGCGAAAGCGCAGCCAGTTACACAGTTGATTAAATCCGACATCCGCCATCCGATAACCTCCGGTTATTGAGGCTTGAGAATATCTCATTGGCGATTATCGCAGGGCAACATTAGTGTGCAGTGGTTGCGCCAAATAATAACAATGGAAGCCTCCCATGAACCTCGCCAACAAACGCGTTTTGATCACCGCTGCGGCACAGGGTATCGGCCGGGCATCGGTACTGGCGTTCCGCGATGCGGGCGCCCGGGTCTTCGCGACCGACCTGCATATCGAAGCGCTGCAGGACATCCCCGGCATCACCACCTTGCAGCTTGACGTGACCCGGCCTGCGGCCATCGCAGCGATCAGCCAGAAGATCGGCACGGTAGACGTGCTGTTCAACTGCGCAGGCTACGTGCACAGCGGCGCGCTGCTGGAGTGTGACGAACAGGCGTGGCAGTTCTCCTTCGACCTCAATGTAACGGCCATGTACCGCATGATCCGCGCATTCCTGCCGGGCATGCTGGCAGCGGGCGGTGGCAGCATTATCAATATGGCGTCGGTGGCTTCCAGCGTTAAAGGCGTGCCCAACCGTTTTGCCTACACCGCCAGCAAGGCTGCCGTGATTGGCCTGACCAAATCGGTGGCCACCGACTACGTGCGCCAGGGTATTCGCTGCAATGCCATTTGCCCTGGCACGGTGGATTCGCCTTCCTTGCGCCAACGGATTGCCGAGCAGGCCCGCGAACAGGGCCGCACGGAATCCGAGGTGTACCAGGCCTTTGTCGACCGCCAGCCCATGGGCCGCATCGGCACCGCTGAAGAAATCGCCCGATTGGCCCTGTACCTGGCGAGCGACGCCAGCAGCTACACCACCGGCACCACCCAAGTGATTGATGGCGGGATGAGTAACTGAAACCTGACTGTGGGAGCGAGCCTGCTCGCGAAGGCATCACCGCCTGTTTCGCGAGCAGGCTCGCTCCCACAGAACATATTTAAATATAGGAGTGCTTATGAAACTGCTGCGCTACGGCGATAAAGGTCAGGAAAAACCGGGTCTGCTGGATGCCCAAGGCAATATTCGTGATGTGTCGGCCCATATCGCCGATGTCGCAGGCTCCGCGCTCAACCCTGAAAGCCTGGCCGCCCTGAGCAAGATCGACCCCGCCACCCTGCCCCTGGTCAGCGGTTCGCCCCGCATCGGCGCCTGTGTGGGCCAGGTCGGCAAGTTCATCTGCATCGGCCTCAACTATGCAGACCATGCCGCCGAGTCGGGCCTGGCGGTGCCCTCCGAACCCGTGCTGTTCAATAAGTGGACCAGCGCCATTTGCGGCCCCAACGACAACGTCGAGATCCCCCGCGGTTCGACCAAGACCGACTGGGAAGTCGAGCTGGGCGTGGTCATCGGCAAGGGCGGTCGCTATATCGACGAAAGCAACGCCATGGACCACGTGGCCGGGTATTGCGTGATCAACGACGTGTCCGAGCGTGAGTGGCAGCTGGAACGTGGTGGCACCTGGGACAAGGGCAAGGGTTTTGACACCTTCGGTCCCCTCGGCCCATGGCTGGTGACCCGCGACGAAATCGCCGACCCGCACCAGCTCGACCTTTGGCTTGAGGTCGACGGACAGCGCTACCAGAACGGCAATACCCGCACCATGGTGTTCCAGATCCCGGCCCTGATTGCTTACCTGAGCCGCTGTATGTCGCTGCAACCGGGGGATGTGATTTCCACCGGCACACCGCCGGGTGTGGGCCTGGGCATCAAACCGTCGCCGGTGTACCTGCGCGCCGGCCAGGAAATGCGCCTGGGCATCAGCGGCCTTGGCGAACAGCGCCAGCGCACCGTGCAGGCCGACTGACACACCGCACACTTTGAAAATAATCATAAGAAACAGGAACAACCCATGCGAATTCTGATCACTGGCGGCACCGGCTTCATCGGCAAACAACTGGCTCAGCGCCTGCTTGACCTGAACACCCTGACCCTCGAAGGCCAGGCGCCCCGAGCCATTGAGCGTATCGTGCTGTTCGACGCCTTTGCCGGCGAAGACCTGCCCGTCGATCCACGTATCGAGCTGGTCACCGGCGATGTGGCCGACCCTGAAGTCATCGCCCGCGTCACCGATGGAGTGGATCTGGTGTGGCACCTGGCAGCGGTGGTCAGCTCGGCTGCCGAAGCCGATTTTGACCTCGGCATGCAGGTCAACTTGCACGGCCTGATGCTGCTGCTCGAAACCCTGCGCAAACAGGGCAACGCCCCGCGCTTCGTCTACGCCAGCGGTTTCGCGGTGTTTGGTGGTGAGTTGCCGGCCGTGGTCGATGACAACACCGTGCTCACGCCGCAGTCCTCCTATGGCATGCAAAAAGCCGTAGGCGAGTTGCTGGTGGCCGACTATGCGCGCAAAGGGTTTGTGGATGGCCGCGTGCTGCGTCTGCCCACGGTAGCGGTGCGCCCCGGCAAACCGAACAAGGCTGCCTCGACCTTCTTCAGCTCGATCATCCGCGAACCGCTGGTGGGCCTGCCGGCCGTCTGCCCGGTACGCCCGGATACCCAGGTGTACCTCACCTCTCCGCGACGCATCATTGAATCGATGCTGCTGGGCATGACCCTGTCGCCGCAAACCCTGGGCAACCAGCGGATCATCCCGCTGCCGGGCGTCACCACCACCGTGGCCGACATGGTCAGTGCCCTGCAACGGGTGGCCGGTGACGACGTGGTCAAACTGATTCGCTGGGAGCCGGACGCCACCATCCAGCGCATTGTCGAAAGCTGGCCGAGCAAGGTCGAAGCGCCACGCGCCCGTGCATTGGGCTTTACCGCCGACCCGGACTTCGACGCCATCGTGCGCGCCCACATTGAGGACACAGCCGGCTGACACAAAGCGCTCCGTAGCCGCTGACGAGCGGAGCGAGACTGCGTCCGGCTACGAAGGATTCGTTACTCAAGACTCACGCTACACACAACAATAAAAACTGAGGCCGTGCGATATGACCACCACACCGCTCCCCGACATCTCGGACATAGAACAACAGACGATCAAGCGCGTTACCCAGCGCATGATCCCCTTTCTCATCCTGCTGTTTGTGGTCGCCTTTCTGGACCGTAACAACGTCGGGTTCGCCGCACTGCGGATGAACGAAGACATCGGCATCAGCCAGACCATTTATGGCCTGGGCGCAGGTATTTTCTTCCTCGGCTACTTCATGTTCGAAGTGCCAAGCAACATTCTGCTGCACCGCTACGGCGCGCGGGTCTGGATTGCGCGGATCATGGTGACCTGGGGCATCATCGCCGGCGCCATGGGCTTTTTGCAGACGCCCATGCACTTCATCTCACTGCGCGTACTGCTGGGTATCGCCGAAGCCGGGTTCTTCCCCGGGGTCATTTATCTGCTGTCGCTGTGGTTCCCGAGCCGTTACCGCGCCCGCATGATCGCCACCTTTTACCTGGGCGTACCCATCGCACAAATCATCGGTGCACCGCTGTCGGTGGGCCTGATGGAACTGGGCGATGCCTGGGGCTTCGTCGGCTGGCGCCTGATGTACATCGTCGAAGCCGTACCTGCCGTGATCCTCGGTGTGGTGTGCTACTTCTACCTCACTGACCACCCGGCCGATGCCCACTGGCTGACCGACAAACAGCGCAACTGGCTGATCAACACCCTGTCCCAGGAGGAGCGCAACAAACCGCTGGTGGTGGGTGTTCAACCGACCAAAGGCCAGATGATCCGCAAGGCTCTGTGCAACCGTCAGGTATGGCTGCTGGCGCTGGTGTATTTCGGCATCACCTCGGGCTCCAACGCGATGAACTTCTTTATGCCAACGGTACTGGCATCGTTCCGCGGCTCGTTCGGGCTGGAAATCGGCCTGATGCAGAACGGTCTGATCACCGCCATCCCGTACGCCGTCGCCGCAGTGGCGATGATCTGGTGGAGCCGTCGCTCTGACCGTCTGCAAGAACGTCACTGGCATGCGGGCGGTGCCGCCATGCTGGCCGCCGTCTCGATCGCCGTGGCGCTGTGGCTCAACCAGCCATGGATCATCGTCGTCGGTTTTATCCTGCTGGCCATGGGCGTATACAGCGCAATCAACGTGTTCTGGGCCGTACCGGGGCAGGTGCTGACCGGCGTTGGCGCGGCCGTGGGGATTGGCCTGATCAACTCCATCGGTAACCTCAGCGGCTTTATCGGCCCTTACCTGACTGGCTACCTGTTCACCGTCACCGGCAGCTACACCCCGGGCTTTATGGTGATTGCTGCACTGGTCGGCCTGGGTGGTCTGGGCATGGTGCTGATGCCGCGCAACAAGGTGTCGCAGATTGGCGCAGAAATGGCCCCGGCGGTTGGAGGCAAAGCATGAACCTGCCAACCGTAGCCTTTATCGGAACCGGGATCATGGGCCAGCCCATGGCCCGCAACCTGCTGCACGCCGGCTTCCCGGTGCGGGCGTGGAACCGTTCGCCGGCCAAGGTGCAGGAACTCTCTGCACAAGGCGCTGAGGTTTTCCAGACCCCGGCTCAAGCCGCAAACGGCGCCCAAGTGCTGATCTGCATGCTCAGCGATGGTCCGACCTGCGACGAGGTGCTGTTTGGCGAAAACGGCGCCGCCCTGGCCTTGGCGCCGGGTGCGCTGGTGATTGTGATGAGTTCGATCCCGGTCGACACCGCCGCCGACCAGGCACGCCGCTGTACCGAACTGGGCCTGCGCTACCTCGATGCTCCAGTGTCGGGGGGTGAGCGCGGAGCACGGGAAGCCAGCCTCGCGATCATGGTCGGTGGCGACGCAGCCGCCTTCGAGCAGGGCCGCCAGGTGCTGGCGGCCATGGGCCGTCCGGTACACGTCGGCCCGGCCGGCACGGGCGAGCTGTCCAAGCTGGTCAACCAGTTGATCGTCGCCAGCACCATCGCCACCGTCGCCGAAGGCCTGCTGCTGGCCGAGCGCGGCGGCGCAGACCCGTCAAAAGTCCACGAAGCGTTGATGGGCGGCTTTGTCGATTCGCCGATCTGGCGTCAACACGGCCAACGCATGCTCAACAACGATTTCACCCCCGGTGGCCCTGCCAAATGGCAGCTCAAGGACACCCGCACCGCCCTGGCCCAGGCGCAAAAGCTGGGCCTGAACCTGCCCGTGGGCAGCCTGGTGGACAGTCTGTTTGCCGCCATGGTCGAGGCCGGTGACGGCGAGCTCGACCACGCCGGGCTGATCCGTCAGCTGCGCCGCAACAACCCATTGCCCGAATAACTTGCTGGAGCCTGCCATGACCGATTCAACCCCACGCCGCCTGCGCAGCCAGCTGTGGTTCGACGATCCAAGCCACGCCGACCTTACTGCGCTGTATGTGGAGCGCTACATGAACCAGGGCCTGACCCGGGCTGAACTGCAATC
This sequence comes from Pseudomonas deceptionensis, assembly GCF_900106095.1. Lineage (NCBI taxonomy): Bacteria > Pseudomonadati > Pseudomonadota > Gammaproteobacteria > Pseudomonadales > Pseudomonadaceae > Pseudomonas > Pseudomonas deceptionensis. The sequence goes on from NZ_FNUD01000002.1 coordinate 4,652,379, forward strand.
GGGGCGGCCCATCATCGGGATCGCCCAGACCGGCAGCGACCTGACGCCCTGCAACCGTCACCACATCGAACTGGCCAAGCGGGTCAAGGACGGCATCCGCGACGCGGGGGGCATTCCGATGGAATTCCCGGTGCACCCGATCGCCGAGCAATCACGTCGCCCAACCGCGGCCCTCGACCGCAACCTCGCCTACCTGGGCCTGGTGGAAGTGCTGCACGGTTACCCGCTGGACGGCGTGGTGCTGACCACCGGCTGCGACAAAACCACCCCGGCCTGCCTGATGGCCGCCGCCACCACCGACCTGCCCTCCATTGTGCTGTCCGGCGGGCCGATGCTCGATGGCTGGCACAAGGGCCAGCGCATCGGTTCGGGCACGGTGCTGTGGCATGCGCGCAACCTGCTCAGCGCCGGCGAGATTGATTACGAAGGGTTCATGACCCTCACCACCGCGTCATCGCCTTCTGTAGGCCACTGCAACACCATGGGCACCGCCCTGTCGATGAACGCCCTGGCCGAAGCACTGGGCATGTCGCTGCCCGGCTGCGCCAGTATCCCGGCGCCTTACCGCGAACGCGGGCAGATGGCCTATGCCACCGGCATGCGGATTGTCGACCTGGTGCGCGAAGACGTACGCCCCTCGCAGATCATGACCCACGCGGCATTCGAAAACGCCATTGCCGTGGCCTCGGCGCTCGGCGCGTCCACCAACTGCCCGCCGCACTTGATCGCCATTGCCCGCCACAGCGGCATCGACCTGTCGCTCGAAGACTGGCAGCGCGTGGGTGAAGACGTACCCTTGCTGGTCAACTGCATGCCGGCCGGCGAATACCTGGGCGAAAGTTTCCACCGTGCCGGCGGCGTACCGGCCGTGATGCACGAGCTGGACAAGGTGGGGCGCCTGCACCGCGACTGCCTCACCGTCAGCGGCCGCAACATGGGGGAAATTGTTGCCGACACCGTGACCGGCGACCGTGATGTGATCCGCTCGTATGAAGACCCGCTGATGCACCGCGCAGGCTTTATCGTGCTCAGCGGCAACTTCTTCGACAGCGCCATCATGAAAATGTCGGTGGTGGGTGAAGCCTTCCGCAAGACCTACCTCAGCGACCCGCTGCAACCCAACAGCTTCGAAGCGCGGGCCATTGTGTTCGAAGGTCCGGAAGACTACACGGCACGCATCAACGACCCGTCCCTGGACATCGACGAGCGCTGCATTCTGGTGATTCGCGGTTGCGGCACCGTGGGCTTCCCCGGCAGCGGCGAGGTGGTGAACATGGCGCCGCCTTCCAACCTGATCAAGACCGGGATCGACTCCCTGCCGTGCATGGGTGATGGCCGCCAGAGCGGAACGTCGGCCAGCCCGTCGATCCTCAACATGTCCCCGGAATCCGCCGTGGGCGGTGGCCTGTCGTTACTGCGCACCGGTGACCGCCTGCGCGTCGACCTCAATGCCCGCAGCGTCAACCTGCTGGTGGACGAAAGCGTCCTCGACGAACGTCGCCAGGAACCGCTGCCACCGCTGGCCCCGTCACAAACCCCTTGGCAGGAACTGTACCGCCAGCTGGTCGGCCAGCTGTCCACGGGCGGCTGCCTGGAACCGGCAACGCTGTACTGGCGCGTGATCCCGGAAAACGGCCCGCCCCGCCACTCTCACTAGAAACCACAGACACATGACTTGTGGGAGCTAGCCTGCTCGCGCAGCAGACGCTGCGGATGGTCAGGCAAAACGCGGTGACTCGATCGCGAGCAGGCTAGCTCCCACACTGCCTATTTTTCAAGGATCAGGCCTATGCAAACGCTGCAATTGACCGTAGAAAACTCCCTGCCCAATGACTGGCAACGCGCAACGCTGGTCGGTCGCGTCTGGCTGCCCGGCGACCATGGCGGCCCGGCCGTGGTGGTGATTCGTGACGGCCAAGTGATCGACTGCACCGCACACTTCCCCACCTTGAGCCTGCTGCTGGACAGCGACAACCCGCTGCAAAACGTGCGCGAGCTCAGCGGTACCTCACTGGGCACGATCCAGGCCCTGCTGGCCAACAGTGGCGAGCAGCGCGACATGGCCAAGCCCACCCTGCTGGCCCCTGTGGACCTGCAAGTGATCAAGGCGGCGGGCGTGACCTTCGCCGCCAGCATGATTGAACGGGTGATCGAGGAGAAAGCCGGTGGCGACGCCCTGCGTGCCGAAGAAGTCCGGGGCCTGGTGCATGAAGTGATTGGCAACAACCTGCGCGACCTGCGCCCCGGTTCGCCCGAAGCCATGCGCCTCAAGCAGGTGCTGATCGAGCAAAACATGTGGTCGCAGTACCTGGAAGTCGGCATTGGTCCGGACGCCGAAATCTTCACCAAGGCGCCGATCCTGGCGGCCGTGGGCAGCGGTAACGCCATCGGCATCCACCCGGGTTCGAGCTGGAACAACCCGGAACCGGAAGTGGTGCTGGCGGTGGACAGCCAGGGCCGGATTCACGGCGCCACCCTGGGCAACGACGTCAACCTGCGCGACTTCGAAGGCCGCAGCGCGCTGCTGCTGAGCAAGGCCAAGGACAACAACGCGTCCTGTGCACTGGGGCCGTTTATTCGCCTGTTCGACGAACACTTCAGCCTCGACGACGTGCGCCAGTGCGAGGTGACCCTGCGGGTTGAAGGCATGGACGGCTACGTACTGGACGGCAAAAGCTCAATGAACCAGATCAGCCGCGACCCGGCAGACCTGGCCGAACAAACGCTCAACGCCAACCACCAGTACCCGGACGGCTTTGTGCTGTTCCTGGGCACCCTGTTCGCACCGACAGAAGACCGCGACCAACCGGGTCAAGGCTTCACCCACAAAGCGGACGACGTGGTGAGCATTTCATCACCAACGCTGGGTGCGTTGCACAACCGCGTCACCGGCAGCGACCAGGCCCCGCAATGGGCGTTTGGGGTCGGGGCATTAATGAAGAACCTGGCGCAGCGGGGGCTGCTGGGGTAAGCGCTGTCAATCAGACCTTTGCACCCCGCCCGGCCACCAAGGCCGGGCGGGGTATTGGTCGTTAGCGGATAAACGCCCGCAAATCACCGCCTACTTTCTTGATCGCTACTTTGAAATCATTGGCGGTGACGGGCTGGCTGGCGTTTTCCAGTGTTTCACCGAAGACTTTGCGAACCACTTTGGCCACCGTCTCGCCGGTGCCCGCGTCGATAAATTCGGCTTCAACGTAAAGTTCGGAGTCCTGGTCGCGGTGACCGGTCACCGCCGTCACGCTGCCGACCAAGGCGGCGACAGGGACCACTTCATACCAGTGCATGCCTTCGTTCGACGCCGAAACACCGGTAATGGCCGCACGCATGATCAGCGTGCGCGAACCGGCAGGCGCCAGATGGGTATTCATCACCACCCGGTACTTCTCGCTGAGAATGTTTTTAGTGCTGAGGGTCATGTACGCCTGCAGCTCTTCGAGGGTCTTGAGGTTGGTCCTGTCATCGGGCCGAGGCTCCGGGAAGAACTCCAGTTGCTTGAACGCAACCGTGTCATAAGCACTCGGGTTCCACGAAGGGCTGACCCAACGCATCGACTTCTCGCCGCTGGTGGTGGTCACTTCCTGCAGGTCGTTGTAGTCGAACAGAAAGTTGGAGTACTGCTCTTTGTCGGTAATCCTGGACGTGCAGCCACTGAGCAGCAGGCTGCTCAACACGACACCGGATAAGAGCTTGTGAACCATGTTCATGTGTTTCTCACTTTTGCGTTTAACGAGATGCCAGCACAGCGAAGACGTGCCCGGGACAGGCATGAAAAAGGGTCTTGCCGAAGAGGAGCCGGATGCTGACATTCAGACCTTGCTTGAAGATGTCTGCTTTGTTTCCGGGTTGAAATATGGCGAGCGCTGCGCCCAAACAAAAAAGCCCCGCCGGTTCATGCCCGGCGGGGCTTTTTTGTTGGCCTGCTGCTGTCACCCTGCTGGCACCCATAAAGTGAGATGCCCGGTGATCGGCTTGCAAGGCCTTGTATGTGTGGTGTCCCAGGCGGGGTTCGAACCTGCAACCTTCCCCTTAGGAGGGGGATGCTCTATCCAATTGAGCTACTGAGACAAATGCCGGCGAGCATGGTAACGGCCGGGCCTTTGTTTGTCATGTCGTGTGTGGCCTTTTTAACTGTCAGACGCCGACTACAACGCCCTGAATTCAGTCACCACGCGAAAATCGTATACAAAACGTCACGTAATGGTGCACCAGAGATCACCAAACATTCTTTTTGCATCAAAAAGTAACAACTATCTCCTTGATTAAAATCGATCATCGATGCACCGCCTTTCCCTCTGCTGATTTTTCAGCACTCAAATAAAAAACAGAAATTCTTTTGTTTTCAGCGAGTTGAAAAATAACAAAGCGACCTGCGAGCCCCGCGACTGCTCCCTGCCTTTGCGCTGGCATGAATATCGCTTACACCCACACGGCACTTGTATACAAAACAAACAAAAACTAAGTACACATTGTTTCGTAGCCTGCAGCATAAAGCAGGCATACCGCGGACTCTCTCAACCAGTGATTACCGCTGCCGTGACGAAGATTTGTCGAGCCAACGCTCATGAACAGTCATCACGCCAGCGGGCATCAGGAGCTTGCCAGAATGCGTTCAAGACTCTCCAATACCCTCGCACTGGATTTACCTTCCCCGGTTTCAACCCCCCTCCCCGTTTCGGGCTTCGTTTCGCCAACGCTGGCACTCAGCCCGCGCTTGCACAACAACGACCTGGCACCGACCAAAGCCGAAGGTCGACGCTGGGGCCGATACAGTATTTTTGCGCTGTGGACCAACGATGTGCACAACATTGCCAACTACTCATTCGCCATCGGGCTGTACGCGCTGGGGCTGAACGGTTGGCAAATCCTGCTTTCACTGGGGATCGGCGCAGCACTGGTGTTCAACTTCATGAACCTTTCGGGCTATATGGGCCAGAGGACGGGCGTGCCGTTTCCAGTGATCAGCCGTATCAGCTTCGGCATTCATGGCGCACAGATTCCGGCGCTGATACGCGCTGTTATCGCCATCGCCTGGTTCGGGATTCAGACGTATTTGGCTTCAGTGGTCTTGCGAGTGTTGCTCACCGCCATCCACCCCGGCTTTGCCGCCTATGACCACGACTCGATCCTTGGGCTGTCGAGCCTGGGCTGGGTCTGCTTTGTGGCGATCTGGCTGGTGCAGCTGGCGATCCTCGCCTACGGCATGGAAATGGTTCGCCGCTATGAAGCCTTTGCCGGGCCGGTGATTTTGCTGACAGTGATCTGCCTCGCCACCTGGATGTGCTTTCAGGCCAACGGCACCATCGCGTGGTCGAATCGCGAGCCGTTGAGCAGCAGCGAGGTATGGCGCAACGTGTTTGCAGGCGGGGCGCTGTGGCTGGCCATTTACGGCACGATGATCCTGAACTTCAGTGACTTCTCACGCTCGGCCCCCTGCTGCAAAACCATCAAGGTCGGTAATTTCTGGGGGCTACCGGTCAATATTCTGGTATTCGCGGGTATTACCGTCTTGCTGTGCGGCGCCCAGTTTCAAATCAACGGCAAGATAATCGAGAACCCGACACAAATTATTGCCTCTATCCCGAACACCTTTTTCCTGGTGCTGGGCTGCCTGGCGTTTCTGATTGTGACGGTGGCGGTGAATATCATGGCCAACTTCGTCGCACCGGCGTTCGTACTGAGCAACCTGGCCCCCAAGTACCTGACGTTCCGCCGGGCCGGGCTGATCAGCGCAACCATCGCGGTGGTGATCCTGCCATGGAACCTCTTTAACAGCCCGTTGGTGATTGTTTACTTCCTGTCCGGCCTGGGCGCCCTGCTCGGCCCGCTGTATGGCGTGATCATGGTCGACTACTGGCTGGTACGAAAAGGTCAGGTGGATGTACCGGCGTTGTACAGCGAGGACCCGACCGGGGTTTACTACTACTCCCGCGGCGTCAATTTACGTGCTGTTGCGGCATTTATTCCGGCCGCGCTGATCGCAATCGTTCTGGCGCTCGTTCCGGGTTTCCATACCGTATCGCCATTCTCATGGCTGATTGGTGCCGGTATCGCAGCGATGCTCTACCTGATCATCGCCAAACGCCAACCTCACTACGCCCAGGTCAGCGGGGAATCCATCGCGGTCGATAACGCCAGCCATTGATGCATTGCGGTCTGGCTCGCCCAGACCGCACCGGGCAAGCCAGATGCCCGGATCCAGTTCGCCCTTCTCAAGCCGTCCGACGCACATCGTGCAATTTGCACTGCATCAAAAAGCCATCATTGCAAATTGCAATCAAACCCCTCCAGAATGACCGCCCAAACCACTGTTTTATAAGGGTTTTATAACCAGTTACAGTTGGCACGAAGACTGCTCTATTAACAGTATCCCGCCCATGCATTCAGAGATGAGCGCCATGAACAGCACGCTTTTACTGTTAAACGCCCTTGCACTGGCCGTACTGGTGGTCTTCCACTTTCAATCTGCACCCGCTGTGGCTGAGCAACAGGTTGAGCTGGCAACTACCTACAGCAAGCCCCCCAAGCCGCAGGCACAAATCGCGGTGATGACCGGCGCAAGCAAGGTGTCACCTCAGGTGACCACCGAGCATCCCGTCACAAGGGAAACTACCGTGGGAAAGGGCTGGGTCTTTTGACTGGCACATTGAGAAGAGTGATGGAAAAACATGCCCAAAATTGCTTTGGCGTTGTTGATGATGGCGTTAGCGAGCCTCGCCCTTGATGTATTGGATCGTAATGAATTCGGTAATCTGCCGCTGATCGCTTCGGCTGTTTTTTTCGGTTGCTGGCTGGTGGCCCTGGTTATCGGGCGCAGAATCAAGTTTGACCCGCAGTTACGTTGAAACAACCATCTGACAAGGCCCCGTGTCTTTTTAGATCAGCGGTAAACCAGTACGCTATCAAAACCAGTGCATATTTTTGATAATCACTACTGGCATAACGCCTTTATCCGGTTCAATATTTGTCACAGAATTGACGCTAGGGAAGTGGCAGATTTGAGGCATGATGCGCGCCTCTTAGCAATTCAGGTTGAACATTTGGCCATAAGGACGGTCTTAAATCACATCCTGCGGCCAATTTCCGAGAACCGCTCCCCTGAACTAACCGGTTAACTATAATGCGCCCATTGAAACAGGCAATTTACTCCAGCCGTACGGCTGACAAGTTCGTCGTGCGCCTGCCAGACGGAATGCGCGAGCGCATCGCCGAGGTGGCTCGCAATCATCACCGCAGCATGAACTCAGAAATCATTGCCCGCCTGGAGCAAAGCCTTATCCAGGAAGGTGCATTGGGCGAAGAACCCAGCATGCGCCTGGACAGCCCTGAACTTTCCCTGCATGAGCGTGAGCTGCTGCAACGCTTCCGCCAACTGTCGCACCGCCAACAAAACGCCCTGGTTTCACTGATTGCCCACGATGCCGAAGCCGCATCCGAAGCCTCCTGATTTAACCCGGGTACAAAAAAGCCAGCATTGCGCTGGCTTTTTTTATGGGCGCTGCACACGCCGCAGACAAAAACGGCCTGACCCGACGGTTGTCGGATCAGGCCGTGAGCCATCAGAGCAGGAAAATAGTTGCCAGCCCCAGGAAGATAAAGAACCCGCCGCTGTCGGTCATGGCAGTGATCATCACACTTGCCCCCATGGCCGGATCACGCCCCATCCTGGCAAGCGTCATGGGGATCAACACACCCATCAGCGCTGCCAGCAGCAGGTTCAGAGTCATCGCTGCGGTCATCACCACGCCCAGTGACCAGCTGCCGTACAGCAGGTACGCGACAATACCGATCACCCCACCCCACACCAGGCCGTTGATCAGGCCTACAGCCAGCTCCTTGCGCATCAGGCGCGAGGTGCTGCCGGTGTTGACCTGATCGAGGGCCATCGCCCGTACGATCATGGTGATGGTCTGGTTGCCGGAGTTACCGCCAATACCGGCCACGATCGGCATCAGTGCGGCAAGCGCCACCAGCTTTTCAATCGAGCCTTCGAACAGGCCGATCACCCGCGAAGCAATGAACGCCGTAACCAGGTTGACTGCCAGCCAGGCCCAGCGGTTACGCAGGGATTTCCAGACTGACGCGAAAATATCTTCCTCTTCACGCAAACCCGCCATGTTGAGGACTTCGTTTTCGCTTTCCTCACGGATCAAGTCGACCATTTCATCGATGGTCAAACGGCCGATCAGCTTGCCGTTCTTGTCGACCACAGGCGCCGAAATCAAGTCATAACGCTCAAACGCCTGTGCGGCATCGTAGGCGTCTTCGTCCGGGTGAAAACTCACCGGATCGCTGGCCATCACTTCGGACACTTGTTTTTCAGGGTCATTGACCAGCAAGCGCTTGATCGGCAACACACCCTTGAGTGCGCCGTCGTAGTCGACCACAAACAGTTTGTCGGTATGGCCCGGCAACTCTTTTAGACGACGCAGGTAACGCAGTACGACTTCAAGACTGACGTCCTCACGGATCGTTACCATCTCAAAGTCCATCAGGGCGCCGACCTGATCCTCGTTGTAGGACAGTGCGGAGCGAACACGCTCACGCTGCTGGCCATCAAGGGTCTCCATCAGCTCATGGACGACGTCTCGCGGCAGCTCGGGGGCCAGGTCAGCGAGTTCGTCGGCGTCCATCTCCTTGGCCGCAGCCAGGAGCTCGTGATCGTCCATATCGGCGATCAGGGTTTCACGTACCGAGTCGGAAACCTCGAGCAGGATGTCGCCATCGCGATCAGCCTTGACCAACTGCCAGACCGTCAGACGGTCGTTCAGCGGCAATGCTTCGAGGATATAGGCAACGTCTGCGGAGTGCAGGTCTTCCAGTTTACGCTGGAGCTCGACAAGGTTTTGCCGGTGGACCAGGTTCTCGACCCGATCATGGTGATGGCCTTCCTGACGATGAGTCAGGTCTTCGACCACACGCTGGCGATTAAGCAGCTCAATAACTTGAGCGAGGCGGCTTTGCAGGCTGTCTTGCGTTTTCTTTACTTCAACTTCGGTCATAGGCGAACTCCACTCCCAGCAGCAGGGCACGCCGGAAGGATCAATCAGTCAATTCATGATTGGAAAAACGGGATGCTGAGTTACTACTGGGTAAGTCCATGGAGGTGTTCCACAAGCCCCGGCGGGGCTGACGGGCGCAATCATACACGGCTTAAAAATTTATGACGCAAAAATCTCGGGGATAACAAAAGCTTGCGGGACGCCGCCAGACTTTGTTTGCGCGATGCCTGTGCGACGCAAAATGATTCGCCCAGGGCACACACCCCGGAAAAAACCATCGCCGGTGGGTTCCGGTAGCCACTGCAAGAGTAAACAGGCGAGAAGTCTGCCGAATGACAGCAGTGCACGGTGCGACGACATGCCTGGGATTACTCAAATCCCAGACAGCAAAAAGCCCGCATCAGATGCAGGCTTTTTGGTGTTTGGTGCACTCGACAGGATTCGAACCTGTGACCGCTCGGTTCGTAGCCGAGTACTCTATCCAGCTGAGCTACGAGTGCAAGTTGTGTTTGATAGACCAGACCACCCTGGTTGAAGCCAAGTTAACCGCCGAAGCAACTAACTCTTAAATGGTGCACTCGACAGGATTCGAACCTGTGACCGCTCGGTTCGTAGCCGAGTACTCTATCCAGCTGAGCTACGAGTGCAAGTTGTGTTTGATAGACCAGACCACCGCTGGTTGAAGCAAGTTAGCCGCCGAAGCAACTAACCTTTGAAATGGTGCACTCGACAGGATTCGAACCTGTGACCGCTCGGTTCGTAGCCGAGTACTCTATCCAGCTGAGCTACGAGTGCATTTGAAGCTGCGTATTATAGACCGTTTAATCTCTCTGCCAAGCTTTTTTTTCAATAATTTCAACAACTTACTGAAACCGGCTAGATCAAACGTGCTACTTGAATAATGGCGGAGAAGGGGGGATTCGAACCCCCGACACCCTTTTGAGATGTACTCCCTTAGCAGGGGAGCGCCTTCGGCCACTCGGCCACCTCTCCGCAACACGGGGCGTATAATAACCAGCCTTTTCCCCGCATGCAACTAAAAACTTAAATAAAATTAAAGACTTGGTTCTTCGTCCTTTTCCTTCTTGATCCGCAGGTAGATCTCCTCACGGTGCACCGCCACTTCTTTTGGGGCGTTCACACCAATTCGTACTTGGTTTCCTTTGACGCCGAGCACGGTCACAGTAATTTCGCCATCGCCTATGATCAGGCTCTCTGCACACCGGCGAGTCAGAATCAGCATACGTCTCTCCTCACGCTTTCATTTCAGGAACAACAGTCTGCAAAAAAAAAGAGCCCAGGCCTACTAGCTAAATAGCTATAGCGCCCTGTGCTCCTTAAGTATCGACCAGCATGACGAAACTGGAGGTCTTCGGTCACGCTGCTCAAAAAACAAAGGGCGCGGATCAACCGCGCCCTTCTGGCAACGCGTTACTCACCCTGTCGGGTAGGCGCGTCCAGATCAAAAGCGGTATGCAGGGAACGCACGGCCAGCTCCAGGTACTTCTCTTCGATCACCACCGACACTTTGATCTCGGAGGTCGAGATCATCAGGATGTTGATGTTCTCTTTGGCCAGCGATTCAAACATGCGGCTGGCAACACCCGCATGCGAGCGCATGCCCACGCCAACGATCGAAACCTTGGCAATATTGGTGTCACCCACCACCTCGCGGGCACCGATCTCACGCGCCGTGTTTTCCAGCACGCTTTGGGCAGCGCTGTAGTCATTGCGGTGTACGGTGAAGGTGAAGTCGGTGGTGTTATCGTGCGCAACGTTCTGCACGATCATGTCGACTTCGATGTTGGCCGCGCTGATCGGGCCCAGAATCTTGAATGCCACACCCGGGGTGTCTGGCACGCCACGGATGGTCAGCTTGGCTTCATCGCGATTGAACGCAATACCAGAAATGATCGGCTGTTCCATGGATTCCTCTTCATCAATAGTAATAAGGGTGCCTGGACCCTCCTTGAAGCTGTGCAAAACGCGCAGCGGTACGTTGTACTTGCCTGCGAACTCGACAGCCCGGATCTGCAACACCTTGGAGCCCAGGCTGGCCATTTCCAGCATTTCTTCGAAGGTGATCTTTTCCAGACGCTGAGCTTTTGCCACAACCCGTGGGTCAGTGGTGTAAACACCGTCGACATCCGTGTAGATCTGGCACTCATCAGCCTTAAGGGCCGCCGCCAGCGCCACACCGGTGGTGTCAGAGCCGCCACGGCCCAGGGTGGTGATGTTGCCGTGCTCATCCACACCCTGGAAACCTGCAACCACAACCACACGCCCGGCCTTGAGGTCTGCGCGAATCTTCTGGTCGTCAATTTTCAGGATGCGGGCTTTGGTGTGCGAACTGTCCGTCAGGATACGTACCTGGCTGCCGGTGTAGGACACCGCTGGCACACCGCGCTTGTTCAGCGCCATTGCCAGCAGACCAATCGTCACCTGCTCGCCCGTGGACAAAATCACATCCAGCTCACGGGGTAACGGCTGATCACTGATTTGCTTGGCCAGGTCGATCAGGCGGTTGGTTTCGCCGCTCATGGCAGACAGCACGATCACCAGATCATTGCCGGCTTCGCGGAACTTCTTAACTTTATCGGCGACCTGCTCGATTCTCTCGACAGTGCCGACCGAGGTGCCTCCGAATTTTTGTACGATCAAAGCCATTTCAAAGCAGCCTCAGCCCATAAAGGGCGCCCATTTATCATTCAAACGACGCGCCATCACTAGACGATGGCGCGTACTGGACCTCAGATACCTTGCTCGACAAATGGCACAGTCAGGGCCAGCGCGGCGTCCAGGGCTGCAGCATCAACACCGCCGCCTTGCGCCATGTCCGGACGACCACCGCCCTTCCCGCCCACTGCCGCAGCGGCCTGCTTCATCAAATCACCGGCTTTGAGTTGGCCAGTCAGGTCTTTGGTTACGCCTGCAACCAGTACAACCTTGTCTTCATGGACACTGCCGAGCAGGATCACTGCACGGCCGAGCTTGTTCTTCAGCTGATCTACCAGCGCCAGTAGCGCCTTGCCATCCTGACCGTCCAGGCGAGCGGTCAGCACTTTCACGCCTTTTACGTCTACCGCCGACGATGACAGATCATCACCGGCAGCGCTTGCGGCCTTGGCCTGCAATTGCTCGAGTTGTTTTTCCAGCTGGCGATTGCGCTCAAGAACCGCCGACAGTTTGTCGACCAGGTTCTCACGCGAGCCTTTGACCAGGCTGGCGGCTTCCTTGAGCTGCTCTTCGGCAGCGTTCAGGTAAGCCAGTGCTGCCGCGCCCGTCACCGCTTCAATACGACGGATACCGGAGGCTACACCACCTTCGCTGGTGATTTTCATCAAACCGATATCACCGGTGCGCTTGGCGTGAATACCACCGCACAGCTCAACCGAGAAATCACCGCCCATGCTCAGTACGCGCACGTTGTCGCCGTACTTCTCGCCAAACAGCGCCATGGCGCCTTTTTGCTTGGCGGTTTCGATGTCGGTTTCTTCAGTTTCAACAGGCGTGTTGTTACGAATCTGCGTGTTGACGATATCTTCAAGGGCCTTGATCTGCTCAGGCTTGATCGCTTCAAAGTGACTGAAGTCAAATCGCATGCGCTGGCTGTCTACCAATGAACCTTTCTGTTGAACGTGCTCACCCAGCACCTGGCGCAAGGCCGCGTGCAGCAAGTGCGTTGCCGAGTGGTTCAGCGCCGTGGCGTGACGCACATCAGCGTCAACCTTGGCGTCAACGGCCTGACCAACTTCCAGGCCACCCGCTGCAACCACGCCGTGGTGCAGGAACGCGCCGCCGGTTTTAGTGGTGTCGCGCACGTCAAAACGCGCTGCGCCCGCTTGCAGGTAACCGCAGTCGCCGACCTGACCGCCCGACTCAGCGTAGAACGGAGTCTGATCGAGGATCACAACGCCCTCGTCGCCTTCGCTCAAGCTGGCAACCGACTGGCCGTCTTTATAGAGCGCAACAACCTTGGCCGGAGCCTGGGTGGCGGTGTAACCGATGAACTCGGTCGGCACGTCGACTTTAACCAGAGTGTTGTAGTCCAGACCGAAAGAGCTGGCCGAACGTGCACGCACACGCTGGGCTTCCATCTCGCGCTCGAAGCCTTCTTCGTCCACGGTCAGGTTGCGCTCACGGGCGATGTCGGCCGTCAGGTCCATCGGGAAGCCATAGGTGTCGTAAAGCTTGAACACCACGTCGCCAGGAACCACGGTGCCCTTGAGGTCAGCCAAGTCCTGCTCGAGGATTTTCAGGCCCTGCTCCAGGGTCTTGGAGAACTGCTCTTCTTCAGCCTTGAGCACGCGCTCGATGTTGGCCTGCTCGCGCACCAGCTCCGGGAAGCTCTCGCCCATCTCGGCCACCAGGGCCGCGACGATCTTGTAGAAGAAGTTGCCGGTAGCGCCCAGCTTGTTGCCATGACGGCAGGCGCGACGAATGATGCGGCGCAGCACATAGCCGCGGCCTTCGTTCGATGGCAATACACCGTCAGCGATCAGGAAGCTGCACGAACGGATGTGGTCGGCGACAACCTTGAGCGATGCCTGGCCTTCGTTGGCACAGCCGATGGCTTGCGCCGCGCCATTGAGCAGGCTCTGGAACAGGTCGATGTCGTAGTTGGAGTTGACGTGCTGCATCACCGCACTGATCCGCTCCAGGCCCATGCCGGTATCGACCGACGGCGCTGGCAACGGATGCAACACGCCATCGGCGGTGCGGTTGAACTGCATGAACACGTTGTTCCAGATTTCGATGTAACGGTCACCGTCTTCGTCTGGCGAGCCCGGTGGGCCGCCCCAGATTTCAGGGCCGTGATCGTAGAAAATCTCGGTGCAAGGACCGCACGGGCCAGTATCGCCCATGGTCCAGAAGTTGTCCGACGCGTAGGGCGCGCCTTTGTTGTCGCCGATACGGATCATGCGCTCGGCAGGTACGCCGACGTCTTTGGTCCAGATGTCATAGGCTTCGTCATCGCTGGCGTAGACCGTTACCCAGAGCTTGTCTTTAGGCAGCTTCAATACGCCGGTCAGGAAGGTCCAGGCAAAGTTGATCGCATCTTTCTTGAAGTAATCGCCAAAGCTGAAGTTGCCCAGCATTTCAAAAAAAGTGTGGTGACGTGCGGTGTAACCGACGTTTTCCAGGTCGCTGTTCTTGCCGCCGGCGCGCACGCACTTCTGGCTGCTGGTCGCTCGGGTGTAGGCACGTTTTTCCTGACCCAGGAAACAGTCCTTGAACTGGTTCATCCCCGCGTTGGTGAACAGCAGGGTTGGATCGTTATTAGGGACCAAGGAGCTGGAAGGGACACGGGTGTGACCTTGCTCCTCGAAGAAGCGAAGGAAGGCTTCACGGATTTCTGCGCTTTTCATAGGTTCTTCCACGGAGGCTGAGGCCAGGGGCAAGTAAATCACGTCAATCGACAGTGCGACTCGCAAAGGGCCGCATTATATCGGCCCTTCGCCCCGGGTACAGCGTGTTTATACGATAGCGACAAGCAATTGGACGGATCGCAAGCTTATTGGCGGGAAAACTCGGCAAAAACGGCTATTACGTGTTCAATCTGGCTGCGACTGACATCCATGTGCGTCACCATTCGCAAGCGCGGCGAGGCGCTGAGCCTGATTCCCTCCTCGGCCGCAAAGGCCTTGAGGGCTTCGGCACGCTCATCGATCTGAACGTACACCATATTGGTCTGCACCGGCTCAACTTCATAACCGGCTGCGCGCAGCCCTTCGGCCAGTAACTGGGCATTGGCATGGTCATCGGCCAGACGTTCAACCTGATGATCCAGCGCATACAACCCCGCCGCCGCCAACTGACCGGCCTGGCGCATGCCGCCGCCGACCATTTTGCGCAAGCGCCGGGCTTTGCCGATCAGGTCTGCGGTGCCGCACAACACAGAGCCCACGGGCGCACCCAAGCCCTTGGACAGGCACACCGATACCGAATCGAAGTGGCGCGTAATTTCTCCAGCGTCGACCCCCAACTTGACGGCCGCGTTGTACAGGCGCGCGCCATCAAGATGCAGCCCCAGGCCATGCTCGCGGGTCAGGCGACTGGCGGCGGCCAGATACTCGACCGGCAACACCTTGCCCTGCATGGTGTTTTCCAGCGCGAGCAGACGTGTGCGGGCAAAGTGGAAATCGTCAGGCTTGATCGCGGCAGCGACCTGCCCCAGGTCCAGCGAACCATCCGCCTGAACCTCCAGCGGCTGCGGCTGAATGGAGCCCAATACCGCCGCCCCGCCGCCTTCATACTTATAGGTATGGGCCTGCTGGCCGACGATATATTCATCACCGCGGCCGCAATGCGCCATCAGCGCCAGCAGGTTGCTCATGGTGCCGGTTGGCACAAACAGCGCCCTGGCAAAACCAAGACGCAAGGCCAGTTCGGTCTCCAGCTTGTTGACCGAAGGATCTTCGCCATAAACATCGTCGCCCATTGGCGCATTCGCCATGGCCTCGCGCATGCCGATGCTGGGTTGCGTCACGGTGTCACTACGAAGATCGATAACAGTCATTGGAGAAGCCTCGGCAATTAAGTAATCAGCACTGGATGCTAATCGGGGTATTCCCTTTCGAACAAGAGCACGGTGGGCAAGATTGCTCATATTCAAGGGTTTACGTGAGAATCCGTGAACAAAGCAATCAGAAAAATTGATGGCTATTAGCAAAAAGCATCAATGCATCCTTGAAACATTTGTGATACAAAATGTCCGCCGCCAGAAAGGCTGGCGGCAACGTTCTCAGGGCGGGGTGTAACTCCCCACCGGCGGTAATTGCGCGCAATGCGCATAGCCCGCGAGCGCTTGGCAGATCCATCGGCTTCGGCTGAGGACAGGTCAAGGTCAGCAGACCCGGTGTGATCCCGGGGCCGACGGTCATAGTCCGGATGAAGAGAGAACGGGATTGGCGCCAAAGGGCCGTCAACCAGACGGGTATGTGTCGAGGCTCAAGGGCCGTGCGCTACCCGTCTGAGCGCACCCTTAAATCCCATTCGATTCATATGCCCTGTTTTTCACACAAACAGGAGTCTGAACATGCAACCCACCGCAATCGATAGCAAAAGCAAAAACCACCACAACGAGCGTGTAGCGTTTATCCAGGCTTGCTGGCACAAAGAGATTGTCGACCAAAGCCGCAAAGGCTTCCTGGCCGAAATGCTGGTGCAGGGCTACCAGGAAAGCGACATCGATTTCTTTGAAGTCGGCGGCGCCTTTGAAATCCCGCTGCATGCCAAGCTGCTGGCCAAGACCGGCCGTTATGCCGGCATCGTCGGTGCAGCACTGGTCGTAGACGGCGGTATCTATCGTCACGACTTCGTGGCCCAGACCGTGGTCAGCGCCCTGATGCAAGTCCAGCTGGAAACTGAAGTGCCGGTGTTCTCGGTCAGCCTGACCCCGCACCACTTCCATGCCGGCGAAGAACACCAGAAGTTCTTCTTTGACCACTTCGTACACAAAGGCGAAGAAGCTGCAAAAACCTGCGCCGATACCCTGCACAAGATCCGCAACATCAAGCGCATGGACAGCCAGCAAAAACGCGCGGTGTAATACCCGACGCATAAAAAAAGGCCCTATCAGGGCCTTTTTTTGTTGCCGCCTAAGCTAACGCCAAAGCCCGAGCCGGCTCGATAATCATCCCGGCACGCAGGCCATTCTTCACCTTCGGGTTGGGGAAGATAATCCGGGCACCTTCTTCTTCGATAATCCAGCGGGTCTTGCCCGTGTCCTGCGCCAGCAAATAGCCCTTGGGCAACTCACAGAAGTTTTCGACATCCGCCGGCAAGTGCAGGATAAATGCATCGCTGTGCTTGATCACTTCGCGGGCCACGCTGAACAGCTGCAAACCGTCCAGTGATGCTTCGGCCAGTGGCGACTCGGTACCTTCAATGATCTGCTGCAAGCGCAGCTCAAGGCGTTCGACATTGACTCCGCCGTTCTGCCCAAAAGGCCTGGCCTTGCCCAGCTCCAGGGTGAATGCCTCGGCACCCAGCTTGTCGTAGGTATAGGCACTGAAAACGATCGACGGCTTGTTTTGCAACAGCACCGCTTCCATTCCGGCAGCGCGCAGACGGGCCAGTTCGTTGCGGGAATGGGCCCGCCCTTCTTTATAAGGGTACAGCGCGAACTGCTCGATCTTCGAACCGCGAATTGCCGTGTGCAAATCGTAGTGAAGACGGGTGCGTTCAGGCGGGCTGAAAAATGTTTCGGCCAGATGTTCAAGCTCGCACGCGCGCAAGGCTTCAGGGCCACTGCTGGTTTCGTGGCGACCGTTGAACAGCCGGTTGAGATCCTCTTCGACAAATCGTGCCCCGGTGCGCATGGCACCCGGGTTGCCGAACAGGAACAGAATGCGTGCACGGGGTTTGATTTCGCCCCGCGCAATGGCCTGCAACAGGCGATCAAGCAACTCGATCGGCGCTGTTTCGTTGCCGTGGATGCCGGCTGACAACAACAGATCCAGGCCGTTGTCGCGAACTTCGGGTGGGCGCACTTCAAGCGCGCCTTCGGTCAGCCAGCGCATCCGCACGCCGTCGACAGTCAGTTGAGTTTTCTCGGCCGGTTCACGTCCGGCCAAGGTCAGTTCAAGCAGTTTGCCGAGAGCGAGCATAGTGCATCCTTAATCAGTGGTTGCAGTCTGGGCCGTGCACATGACCTTCTTCACCATCTTCGTCATCGCTCAGATCAGCCGGTTCCATTTCCAGTTGCAAGCTGACAAGGTTAGTCGCTAATGGACGCAGCAGCAGGTTGGCGTATTCGGCATCGCCTTCTTCAACGTCAACACCGATCAGCAACTGGCCACGGCCGTCTTGCTGGATCCACAACTCTTTGCCCTGCCACATGACGGCGACGCGGGTGCAGCTGGTTTCCAGCTGGGTGCCGTCGGTATCTTCAAGGATCAGCTTCAGGGTATCGGTCATTATTTCGCTCTCATTGGGAGGTAAGGTGCGTGCCCGGCGCTAATAATCGCTCAGGCACGCAACTGTTCAATTGATCTGGAAGGGGTAAACCGCGCCCAGCTTAAGGATTTGCGTCAGTTCATCCAATGCCGTACGGCATTCAAGCAACAATTGCGGGTCGGCCAGGTCGCTTTCGCGCAGGGCATCACGGTAGTGCTTGTTTACCCACCGGGTCAGCGTGTCATACAACGGCGCGGTCATGATAACCCCCGGGTTGACTGCCGCCAGCTCGGTTTCATTGAGTGCGACCCGTAACCGCAGGCATGCCGGACCACCGCCGTTCTGCATGCTCTGCTTGAGGTCGAACACCTTGACCTCTCGAATCGGTCCGCCAGCCGCCGTCAGCCCTTGCAGGTACTGCCAGACACGCGGGTTGGCGCGGCACTCTTCGGGCACGATCAGCAGCATCGAACCGTCTGCACGGCTGAGCAACTGGCTGTTGAACAGGTACGAACGCACCGCGTCTTCCACGGCCACCTGATCGCGCGGCACGCTGATCGACTGGAAGTTGCCACCGCGCGCAGCCAGCTTGCCGTGCAGTTCGGCCAGCATCTGCTCGGTATTGAGGAACGCATCCTGGTGATGGAACAGCAGCTCGCCATTGCCCACTGCGATCACATCGTTGTGGAACACACCCTGGTCGATAACGGACGGGTTTTGCTGGGCAAACACCACGCCTTCTTCGCTCAAACCGTGCAAACGGGCCACAGCCTGGGAGGCCTCGAGTGTCTGGCGGGCAGGATATTTTTGCGGTGCCGGGTAGCGGCTGTCGAACGCGCTGCGCCCGAACACAAAGAACTCCACACCCGCCTCGCCATACTCACGGCAAAAACGCGTGTGGTTCGCCGCGCCTTCATCGCCAAATTGCGCCACAGCCGGCAACGCCGCGTGGTGCGCAAAGTGCTGCTGATCGGCAAACATCGCGCCCAGCACACGGCTGGTGGTCGGGTGCTCGATGCTGCGGTGGAATTTGCAGTTGAGATTGGCCGCCGTGAAATGCACGCGCCCGTCTGCGGTATCCGCGCTCGGGCTGACCGTGGCCGCGTTGGCCACCCACATGCTCGATGCCGAGCAGCTGGCAACCAGCAATGGCATGGCTTCTTTGGCGGCGCGCTCAATGACCTGAGCGTCTGTGCCGGCAAAACCCAGGCTGCGCAAAGCGGCAACGTCCGGGCGCTCTTGCGGGGCCAGCACGCCCTGGACAAAGCCCATGTCCATCAGCGCTTTCATTTTTTCCAGGCCTTGCAGCGCGGCTTCCTTGGGGTTGGAAGCCTGCTGGCTGTTGCTCTGGGAAGCGACGTTGCCAAACGACAAACCGCCGTAGTTATGGGTCGGCCCCACTAAACCGTCAAAATTGACTTCAAAGGACTTCATCGGTGAGGCTCCGGCAAACGGTTATAAGTCATACATCCCTTGTGGGAGCGAGCCCGCTCGCGAAGGCGTCAACCTTAGCGACCTTCGCGAGCGGGCTCGCTCCCACAAGGATGAGATACGCGTTACGACAAACGCACGCCCGGGGTCAGCGCCGCAGGCAACGACAGGGTCGGCGTTTCCAGGGAAGCCACCGGGTACGCGCAATAATCCGCCGCGTAATAGGCACTGGCGCGATGGTTGCCCGACGCTCCGACACCGCCAAACGGGGCGCTGCTCGCCGCGCCCGTCAACTGCTTGTTCCAGTTCACGATCCCGGCACGGCTTTCAAGCCAGAACTGCTGGTAACGTGCTTCGGAGTCTGACAACAAACCTGCTGCCAGACCGAACGCCGTGTTGTTGGCCTCGGCAATCGCCGCGTCGAAATCGGCGTAGCGAATCACTTGCAGCAACGGCCCGAACAGCTCTTCGTCCGAACGGTCACTGACCTCAGTCACATCGATAATGCCTGGTGTCAGCAAGGCTGCATTGCTGTCCGGCTGGGTCATTTCCAGCAAGGCAACAGCGCCCGAACCCAGCAGCACTTCCTGGGCATCCATCAGGGCCTGTGCAGCGCCAAGGGAAATTACCGAGCCCATGAAGGGTGCAGGCTGGCGGTCAAAGGCGCCAACTTCGATGTTCTCGCTGACTTCAACCAGACGGTTCAACAGGCTGTCGCCCCATGCCCCTTGTGGTACCAGCAGGCGACGGGCGCAGGTGCAGCGTTGGCCGGCAGAGATAAACGCCGACTGGATAATGGTGTAGACCGCAGCGTCAAGATCGGCCACCTGGTCAACCACCAGCGGGTTATTGCCACCCATTTCCAGGGCCAGGATCTTGTCTGGGCGCCCGGCGAACTGCTGATGCAGGGCATTGCCGGTACGGCTCGATCCGGTGAAGAACAAACCGTCGATGCCGGTGTGTGCCGCCAGCGCAATGCCGGTTTCTCGCGCGCCTTGCAGCAGGTTCAGCACGCCCGCAGGCAGGCCGGCTTCGATCCAGCACTTGACCGTCAGCTCGGCGACTTTGGGGGTCAGTTCACTCGGCTTGAACACCACGGCGTTACCGGCCAGCAAGGCCGGAACGATATGCCCGTTGGGCAAATGGCCCGGAAAGTTGTACGGGCCGAATACGGCCACTACACCGTGTGGCTTGTGGCGCAAAACGGCCGTGGCATCACCCAGCGGGCCGCTTTTTTCACCCGTGCGCTCGCGGTAGCTTTGTACCGAGATCGCCACTTTGTTGATCATGCTGGTGACTTCGGTGGCCGACTCCCACAGGGGCTTGCCGGTTTCTTCACCGATGCAGCGCGACAGTTCGTCAGCGTGGCTTTTAAGGCTGGCGGCGAACGCTTCAAGCACGCTCAGGCGCTCTTCAAAAGAACGCTTGGCCCAGGCCGGGAAAGCCAGACGTGCAGCCTTGACGGCGGCATCAGCCTGCTCGGCATTGGCGCCATTACCTGCCCACAGCACTTGCTGGGTTACCGGGTTCAGCGATTCAAAGGCTTCGCCCTGCCCGTTCTGCCAGGCGCCTGCGATGTACAACGTGCTCATTATTTCGACTCCCGTGGGGCTACTGGCTGGGCAGACAACGTCACCGCGCGCACTTGATCACCTGCGGTCAATTGCAGGCGTTTGGCGGTCAGCGGGTCGACCACCAGGGTGCCGGCTGCCAGGCGCGCAGGTGCGGCGGTGATGCGGCAATCTTCGCGTTTACGGTTGTGGATCAGGTAAGGCGTGGCATCGTCACCCGGGGTGCCGATGGCCAGCACCAGCGGCTCGCTTTCGCGTACCGCGCGGATTTTGCTGGTTTCGCATTCCACTGCCGGGCCTGCGTCAAAAATATCGACATAACCCTGGTAGCTGAAGCCTTCGCTTTTAAGCATGTTCAAGGCCGGTTCGGTGTGGGTATGCACCTTGCCGATCACCGCGCGGGCGTCTTCGGACAAGAAGCAGGTGTACACCGGAAACTTGGGCATCAACTCGGCAATAAAGGCCTTGTTGCCCACGCCGGTCAGGTAGTCCGCCTGGCTGAATTCCATTTTGAAGAAGTGCCGGCCCAGGCTTTCCCAGAATGGCGAGCGCCCGGCTTCATCGGACATGCCGCGCATTTCGGCAATGATCTTGTTGCCGAACAGCTCCGGGAATTCCGCGATAAACAGCATCCGCGCCTTGGCCAGCATGCGGCCGTTGAGGCCGGTGCGGGAGTCGGCGCTGAGGAACAGGGAGCACAGCTCCGAGTTGCCGGTCAGGTCGTTGGCCAAAAACAGGGTCGGGATTTCGCGATAGATATTCAGCTCCTGGGAGGCGCTGACGGTCAGGCCCACCCGGAAGTTGTACCAAGGCTCACGCAGGCCTACGGCGCCGGCAATCGCGGAAATACCTACCACCTTGCCTTCGTCGTTTTCGAGCACAAACAGGTAGTCCGCATCGCCACGCTCGGCTTCGCCACGGAAGGTTTTTTCAGCCCAGGTGACACGATGCAGCAAGCGCTCTTCGTTGGCCGGCAAGGTGGTCAGGCCAGTGCCGGTGCTACGTGCCAGCTCAATCAGGGCCGGTAAATCGCTGTTGCGTACAGGACGAACGATCATGCTATCTCCTCAGACAGGGCTCGCTGACGAACCCCGCGAAACTCGCTCAAACGCGTTAAACCGCCACCACTCGTACGCTGGCACCTTCGCCAACGCCAAGTGCTTCGGCCGCTTCCAGATCCAGCGTGACCGGCTTGCCCGGCGCCCAATCAAGCTCCAGCAATACGGCGCGGTAGTCCTGCAACTGGGCATTGGCCACCAGGTACTGGCGACCACCGCCTTTGCTCAGCTCACCGATTTTGACCGGCACCACGCGGCTTTGGGCGATTGAGCGAATACCCGAAACCCGTGCATGCAGGGTTGGGCCACCGTCGAAAATATCGATGTAATGATCGGTCTCGAAGCCTTCGCGCATCAGAATGTCGAAGGTGATCTGCGCCCGCGGGTGGACCTGCCCCATGGCTTCCTGGGCAGTGTCGGGCAGCAGCGGCACGTAAATCGGGTAATGCGGCATCAGCTCGGCGAGGAAGGTGCGGCTTTTGAGCCCGCACAGACGCTCGGCGGCGGCGTAGTTCAAGTCGAAGAAGTTGCGGCCAATGGCGTCCCAGAACGGAGAGTCGCCATTTTCATCGCTGTAACCGACGATCTCGGTCACTACCGAGTCGGCAAAGCGTTCCGGGTGGTTGGCCACAAACAGCAGGCGACCACGGGAGTTGAGTTCCGACCAGGTCGAACCCACCAGCTCGGGGACCACATAAAAGCTGGTCAGCAGGCTGTTCCCGGTCAGGTCATGACACTGCGACAGGACGTGGATCTTGTTGTGGATCTTCAGCTCGCGGGAGGCATGAACGAAGGTTTCGTTACGGAAGCTGTAAAACGGCTCCGAGTAACCGGCCGAAGCCACGATCGCCGAGCAGCCCACCAGCTTGCCGGTGGCCGTGTCTTCAAGGACGAAGAAGTAGCTCTCTTCGCCGTTGAAACTGACTTCGGCGGCAAACGAGGTTTCGGACGCGGCGATCTTGTCGCGCAGGCGTTCGATATCGTCCGGCAATGAAGTGACACCAATCGGGCTGTCCGCAGCCAGACGCTGTACCTCGCCCAGATCAGCCATTTGCGCGGGGCGCATCACCAGCATGGTGTCACTCCTTAATCCTTGAACTACATAGAGGGGACGTACCGGACCTGCTTTTTACCTGTGGGCGCTGGCGTGCCAGTTCCCACATTCAAAGCTCAGGCCCGGCACATAGAATTCGGTTCGACGCCTGACAACTCAGGCGTCGAGGTCACACTCAGGCTTGGGTCAGCGTTTTAACGGCGCGCTCGAAGCGGTTCAGGCCCTCTTCGATATCGGCTGTTTCAACGACCAGACTCGGAGCAAAACGCACCACGTCGGGGCCAGCCTGCAGAATCATCAGGTTTTCTTTTTCTGCGGCGTTGAAAATGTCTTTGGCGCGGCCTTTCCAGGCATCGCTCAGCACACAACCGATCAACAGGCCCATGCCACGCACTTCTGTAAACAGGCCGTATTGCTGGCCGATTTGCTCAAGGCGGGTTTTGAACTGATCGTGCTTGGTTTTGACGCCCTCCAGCACTTCAGGGGTGTTGATGACATCAATCACGGCATTGCCGACGGCACATGCCAGCGGGTTGCCGCCGTATGTGGTGCCGTGGGTGCCGACAACCAGATGCTTGGCCAGCGCTTCGGTGGTCAGCATGGCTGCGATCGGGAAACCGCCGCCCAGGCTCTTGGCGCTGGTCAGGATGTCCGGGGTCACGCCGTAATGCATGTAGGCAAACAGCTCGCCGGTACGGCCCATGCCGGTTTGCACTTCGTCAAACACCAGCAGCGCATTGTGCTGGTCACACAGTTCGCGGGCGCCTTTAAGGTAAGCCTGCTCGGCCGGCAGCACGCCGCCTTCGCCCTGAATCGGCTCCAGCACCACAGCGCAAGTCTTGTCCGAGATCGCCGCTTTCAGCGCGTCAAGATCGTTGAACGGGACATGGGTGATGCCGGTGATTTTTGGACCGAAACCGTCGGAGTACTTCGACTGCCCGCCCACGTTAACGGTGAACAGGGTACGGCCGTGGAAGCTGTTGAGCGCGGCAATGATTTCGTACTTCTCAGCGCCGAAACGGTCGTGCGCGACACGACGGGCCAGCTTGAAGGCGGCCTCGTTGGCTTCAGCACCCGAGTTGCAGAAAAATACGCGCTCGGCGAAGGTCGAATCCACCAGCTTCTTGGCCAGGCGCAGCGCCGGCTCGTTGGTGAAGACGTTGGACACGTGCCACAGGGCATTGGCCTGTTCAGTCAACGCACCCACCAGGGCCGGATGGGCATGACCCAATACGTTAACGGCAATGCCACCTGCGAAGTCGATCAGTTCACGACCCGCCTGGTCCCAGACTCGGGAGCCGGCGCCGCGCACAGGAATAAAGGCTGCAGGTGCGTAGTTGGGAACCATGACCTGGTCGAAATCGGCGCGTTGCACCGGGGCTTGCTCAACGGACATCGGAGTCTCCTGGAGAGGAACGCCTGCCTAAACTGGCGAGCGATGGGGGATTGTAAGGACAGATGGGGGTCAAGCCTTGCCGCCAAGCGACAACTTCTTACAGCGCTAAACCATGATTTGCCCGGGCTTTCGGCAATGCGACATATTCCGTCACAAAGGCGCAGTTTAAACGTTGGGAGGTCTTTGCGGCAGCTTCATGACATTTTGATTTTGCCAAAGCAACCAGGTTTCAGCGCACGCCTGAGACGCAGTGCTGATCGGGTGTTAAATGTGTATTGGCAGGGCGCTGAATATTGATCCATGCAGGCAGGCATACAGCAGGTATTTGCGCTTTTTTTCAGCCTCGGGCTAGCCGATCTTGATTGTTCATTAAACAGACAATCGAGTACTTGAAATGCCCGAACCTACCTTTCAGTCACCCGCGATCGGCCTTCACACCGAGTTCATCAAGCAACGCATCCCCCAATGGTTCAAAGACGCAGCCCTGCATCGCCAGTTGGCCTTCAAACAACTTGAACCCACTCTCCCCCAATGGCTGCATGACGCCACCGCCCAGGCTTGGCACACCCTCAAACACAACCATCAGCAGCACCGACAGGCACTCAACCATACCGACCGCCTGCTAAACCGCCTCCAGGGTCTTGACCTGTTCGCCGAGCCACTGCTCAAACAGGCGATCAAAACCACCTTCGGTCTTGAACTGGATGTGCGCAATACCTACCTCGCCCACAAACTGGCCCGCCCTTCGCGCAGCGATCTGGGCGGAGCGCTGGTGCTCGACACCACGCACAACAACCTGATCCCCAACTATCGCGAGATCAGCTTGCTGGAGGCCGCCCTGGCCAACTTTACCGCCAGCGAAACCTCCCCCGGCCCCTGCACCGATTGCGTGGCCATCGTGCCTTATCGCTATTCAATCAACCCTCTCGAAATCGCTTTGCCAATCCGCCCCGAGGCCTTCGCGCGCTTGTGCCGAACCCTCGATTTGGGGCAGCGTTATCAGGAACACCTCAAAGCCATACTAGAGCCCGAAGAGGCCAGCAAACGCCGACAGGTACGCGAAAGCCTGATCGCCAGCGATCAGAAAGCCCTGGCCCTGTGCGCCAACATCGCCTTGCTCAAGGGCGATATCCAGGCCGATACCCATGTGTTGGTGCAAGAGGTGATCGCCAACAGGCCCAATGTTCTGTGGCATGGCAAACCTGTGCGCTACAGCCGCCTGAAAATACTCAGCAGCGTGCTCAGTGGCATCCTGCTGATCAGCGGCGACCGCTCAGCCACCACAACGGAGCGGGTGCTGATCTACATTCCGGGGGATGACACCCGGCCGCTCAAAGAATATGCGTCATATCGGGCGTGCATCGACGATCTGCTGCTCCGCTTGAAAAGCGCCAGGTTCCGCCAGTTTTTTGCCCGGTTTGTGGGGCTCAACCAGCAGGGAGCGTTTTTCTCTCGGCTCAAGCACAGTTTTGACCCGCACAACCGGCTTTCCCATACCGATGACTACACCGGCACTGCCAAAGGGCTGGAGTTTGCGGACGAATTCATCGGTGACCTGTGGCTCAACCGCTGCGATGTGCACCTTCGAAAACTGTTCAGCGACGCCCAAACCGCTGCCGTGCCCACAAATACAGAAGACGCACGCGAGCGGCTCAGTCGGCTGGAAGGGTTTTTCAACGCCGCCATCGATACCTTTAACGTAGCTGCGTTTTTCATTCCCGGGGTCGGGCAAATCATGCTGCTGGTGGGCTGCGCACAAATGCTCAACGACGCGTTTACCGGTATCGAAGCCTGGGAGCAGGGAGAGATCGAGCAGGCCTGGGGCCACCTGGCCAGTGTTGCCCTGAATGTCGGGTTTATCGCCGCCTCTAGCCAGGTGCTGCCTGCGATTCAGAACAGCTCGCTGGTTGACGGCTTGCAGCCGGTGACCCTGCCCGGCAGCGAAACCCGCCTTTGGAAGCCGGACTTGAGCCCCTATGAATTCGACCCCGTACCCGCCGCGTTACAGCCCAACGACAGAGGGCTGCATCTGCACAACGGCGCTGAGTGGCTGAGCGTCGAAGGCAAAACCTACCATGTGGAGCAAGGCCCGCGCAGCCCGGGTTATCGGATTAAACACCCCGACCGGCCCCAGGCTTACGCCCCTCGAGTGCAACACAACGGACAGGGCGCATGGCTGATCGAAACCGAACAGCCGCTGCAATGGAGCGACAGCCAGCTGTTCAAGCGCCTGAGCCCGGTCAACGCCAGCTTCAGCGATGAAGACGCCGCGCGCATTCTGGCCATCACCCGGACGGAGCCCGGCGTGCTGCGCCGCATTCACGCTGACGGCTTGCCGACACCCGCGCTGCTGGCCGACACCGTACAACGCTTCAAAATCGATCGGGACATTGAGCATTTCATCACGCAGATGCAAAGCCCCGACCCGGCAGAACGGCAAAAAGCTGACCCGCAAAGTCAATTGCAACTACTGACCAGCGATGAGTTGTGGCCCAGGAGCAAAGTCTTGCGCGTGATCGGTCACGAAGGCGAAATCATTGCCCAATACCCCAAGGCCGGGGGCCATCTGCCGCGGATACAAATTCTGGAGGCGCAACTGAAAAATGGCGACCTGCTGGGCACCGTCCTGCAAACCCTGGACGACACCGAGACCCGCCTTCTACTGGGTGAAAGCCCGGCCTTGGGCGATACGCTATCGAACCATGCCGTGAGGACAGCCCGGCTCTACAGCACGTTGGTGCGCATGGCGCAGGCCAAACGAGTCGAGATGTTCGACTCACGCTACAACGCCGCACAAATGAGCGCCAACCCACAGGTGTCGTTACTGCAAGATACGTTTCCCGGGCTTACTGTGCGATCGGCCCAAGAGCTGATCTGGCATGCCGACCTGGAAGAACTGCAGCAATTGCTCGACCACAACACCCTCGCCCCACGCCTTCAAGAAGAGGCCAGATGGCACGTGCTGCAAACGCGGGCCAACCGTGCCTATGAGGGGTTGTTTCTGGACTCGGTGGCCAGCGCCGACAGCGAGTGGCTTGCACTGAAGACAATTGAGGCAATGCCCGGCTGGTCAGCAGATATTCGCCTGGAAGTGCGCGAAGAACACTTTTCCGGAAAACTGCTGAATAGCATCGGCAGCCAGGACGCACCGATTCGCAAAGTCCTGATCAAGTCACAAAACCTCTACAGCGCGCGCGATGCCGACAACCTGCAACTGCACGGCCCGGACGACCTGTACAGTGCAGTGCTGCACGCCCTGCCTGACCGGGAGCGCAAGGCATTGGACCTGCCCCATGTCGGCCAAGGGCAAAACCTGAAACAGTCCGTGCGCCAGCGACCGCTATTGCCCCGCTTACCGGTGCAGCTTTATCTGGATTACCCACCCGTGGCGCCCGACTTCGAATCACCCATGCGCCTGGCCAGCGGGCGAGAAAGTTATCCCTTGCTAGGCGGCGATACCCCCGGGCAACCCCTGCCATCGCTGGGGCAACTGGCGCAGCGCCTGTTTCCCGGCTTCAACCCGATAGAAAAAACCCGCTTTCTTGCCACACTGCCCGCAGACCCCGTACTCGCCCGTCAACGGCTCGCGCATCTGCGCACCGAATACCTCGAGCTCAGTGATGAACTGGAGATTTGGGCGCTGAACAATCCAGCCAACCACCCCATAACCGGTGAGCCCAATTCTCAGCAGATGTTGCAGATGCAACTGCGCAGCCGACGGGAGTTTGGCGAGCTGCTCAAACGCTGCTGGCGGCGACAGACAGGTTCTGACCACTTTTACACCTACCAGCTTGGCTACAACTATGAACTGATCTCGTCGCGCATTCTTTTTGATTCGATGCCCGCGCTCAATGCCGACTTCAGCCACGTATCCCGCCTCTCGTTAAGGGGGCTGGGCCCAATCATGGGCATGGAGGAGTTTTTACAACAGTTCCCCAATTTACGACGTTTAAGACTCCAAGGCATTCAAATGGATCGCTTGCCTGAAGTGCTGGCCGCCATGCCTGGGCTGTTTGAACTTAAATTGCACGATTGCGGCATCACGCTAACGCCCGAAAGCGCTCAGGTACTGGGAGGCATGGAACAGCTGGGGATTATCGAACTGGATAACAACCCACTGGGCATAACCCCCGACTTCAGCAACATGCCTGACCTGCTGTCGGTCTCGATGCAGAACTGCAACCTCACCGAATTTCCAGTCTCAATACTGTCCCGCCCACGCTTGCAAACCGCCGATTTCACGCACAACGAAATTGTGACGCTACCGGACGATATTTTCGAAGCGCCCATCGCCCAAACCCATCTGATTTTTATCTCCGGTACAGCGCTTTCGGAACAAAGCCTGCAGCGGGTCAGAACCTATTACCTGCAAACAGGCATCGACCTGGGCATAAACATGCTTGACGTAGAGCCGCTGCCTGAAACGACGCCAGAGGAATGACGCGCTGAAAACCGCTGACGAGGAGCGAGGCTGCGACTGGGCTGGATGGTTTCTCGGGTGCCAGATATGTATGGGTAACGTCCGGATTGTTGCTTGTTAAGCACTTATTTCAAGCAGGTATTTGCACTTTTTTTAAACCCGGCGCTGGACGATCTTGATTGTTAATTAACAGACAATCGAGGGTTTCAAATGCCTGAGCCAACTCTGCAAGAACCTGCTTTGGGTCTTCACACCGAGTTCATGCAACAACGTATCGCCGACTGGTTCAAAGAAGCGGCGCCCCACAGACAGTCAGCGCTGCTCAGACTCAAACCGGCGCTGCCTGCCTGGTTGCGCGGCGCCACCGATGAGGCGCAAACAACACTGCGCCATTGTCATCGACAACTGCGAAATGCAATTAATCGTACCGATCGGCTATTAAGCCCCATTAAGGATCTGCAAAGCTTCGCCGAACCGCTGCTCAAGCAAGCGATCAAAAGCACTTTCGGGTTAGAGCTGGATGTCAAAAACACCTTCTATGCGCGCAAGCTGGCCAATGCTTCGCGCAACGATCTGGGTGGCGTTCTAGTGTTTGATACCACCCAAAACAACCTGATCCCCCTATATCGCGAAATCACCTTGCTGCAAGCCGCACTAGCCAACTTCGAGGCCAGTGAAGCCATACCCGGCACCTGCCCGGACTGCCACATGATCGTGCCTTATAGGGGCGCCATCTGGCCCGTTGAAATCGCTTTACCCATACCCCCCGACGCTTTTGCCCACCTGTGCCGCACTCTGAACCTGGGGCGACGCTATCAGGATCACCTCAACAGCGTTCTTGACCCCGGCGATGCCGTCAAACGGGCCAACGTACGCGAAAGCCTGATCCAGAGCGACCAGCAAGCCCTGACCCTGAGTGCTCATACCGCACGACTCAAAGGCGACATCAAACCCGACACCCACGCCATGGTGTTGCAGGTGATCGCCAATCCGGGCGCTGTGTACTGGTATGGCAAACCCGTGCGCTACAGCCGCCTGAAAATACTCAACCGGGTGATCAGCGGTGTTTTACTGATCAGCCCTGACCGTGAAAGCTCCACCACAGAACGGGTGCTGCTCTACATTCCGGGTGACGATACCCAACCACTCAAAGAGTACGATTCCTACCGCCAGTGTGTGGATGAACTGCTCGAGCGCCTGAAGCGTCCCCGCTATCGCCAGTTTTTCGCCCAATTTATCGGGCTCAGCCAGCAAGGGCTGTTTTTTCATCAACTCAAGCGCAGCTTTGACCCGCACAACCGGCTTGCATACTCGGATGACTACACCGGCACCGCCAAAGGGCTGGAATTTGCGGACGAATTTATCAGCGACCTGTGGGGCAATCGCTGCGAGGTACACATTCGCAAGATACTCAGTGACGCACAAACCGCCGCAGTTCCCACCGACATCGAAGATCAGCACACACGCCTGGCAAGGCTCGAAGGTTTTTTTGAGGCATCGATCGACACCTTCAATTTCGCCGCACTGCTGATCCCGGGCATTGGCGAAATCATGATGCTGGTGGGCTGCGTGCAAATGCTCAATGAAGTATTCAGCGGTATCGAGGCCTGGGAGCAAGGTGAGATAGATCAAACGTGGGGGCATTTGGCGGGGGTGGCGTTGAATCTGGGTTTGATCGGCGTTTCGGCCCATGTGATTCCCGCAGTGCAAAACACTTCATTTGTTGACGGTTTGCACCCTGTCACTTTGCCCGACAGCCAAACCCGCCTCTGGAAGCCGGACCTGCAACCCTATGTGCATGGCGACACGCTGCCCGACACCCTTGAACCCAATGCCCTGGGGTTGCATCAGCATAACGATGCCGAGTTTTTGCTGATCGAACACCAACCCTATCGCGTGGAAAAGGACCCTCGCAGCCATCAGTACCGGATCAAGCACCCGACCCGGGCCAACCGCTATTCTCCGCGCCTGCGGCACAACGCAATGGGGGCCTGGACGGCGGAAACCGAGTCACCGCTGCAATGGCGCGATGTTGAACTGCTCAGGCGCCTGAGCCCGTCCTGCGCCGCGTTTACCGATGAACAGGCCTCACGCATTCTGGCCATTACCCGCACAGACCCTGCAGTACTGCGCCGAATTCACGCCGACGCCTTGCCTGCCCCGGCCCAACTGGCCGACACCGTGCAGCGCTTCAAGATCGACCACGACATCGAGGGTTTTATCACCCGCATGGAAACCCCCGCCCTGCGCCTCAAGGCCGACCCGCAAACCCAATTGCAGTTGCTCACCAGCAGCGAGCGCTGGCCCGCCACCAAAGGCTTGCGCGTGCTGGACGAACAGGGCGCGGTTATTGCGCAATACGGCAATGCTGACGACAACATCACTCGCCTGGACATACTTGATTCGCACATTAAGGAGGGAAAATTACTGGATGCGGTTCTACACAACCTCGACGATATCCAAACCCGAACCCTGTTGGGGCAAAGCCCGGCGTTTGGCGATGAGCTGCCCAACCTGCAGGCCAGGATCAACACGCTGTACGGGGTTCTCGCGCACATGGCCCGCAGCAAGCGTATTGAGCTGTTCAATTCACGCTACGCCACCCTCGAACTGCGCGCCAATCCACAAGTGGCCCTGCTGCAGCGGGAGTTCCCCGGGCTGCAGAGCAAAGCCGCGCAAGAGCTGACCTGGCATGCCAGTGGCGACGAAGTGCTGCAATTGCTCAATGACCAAACCGTCCCTGTGCGCCTTCAGGAAGAGGCACGCTGGCAAGAGCGGGAAACCAGGGTCAACCGCGCCTACGAAGGCCTGTTCCTGGATTCGGTGAACAACCCCGACAGCGAATGGCTGGCCCTCAAAACCATTGAAACGCTGCCTGGCTGGCCCAAAGCCGTACGCCTGGAAATCCGCGAAGCCCACTTTGATGGCACCTTGCTCAATAGCCTGGGCAGCGAAACGGCGCCGGTGCGCAAGGTCCTGATCAAATCAGAACACCGCTACAGTAGCCGCGATGCACTTGGCCAGGAGCTGCACGGCGCGGACGATCTTTACAGCGCATTGCTGCACGCGCTACCGGACCAGGAGCGCAATACGCTGGGGTTCCCTCACGTTGGTCAAGGTGCCGCGCTCAAAGACCGGGTGCGCCAGCATCCGTTATTGCCGCGCTTGTCCGTGAGCCTTTATCTGGATCAGCCGCCGGTCGCGAAGGATTTCAAGTCGCCAATGGCGTTGGTGCATGGCCGGGCCGGTTACCCATTACTGGGGGCCGATGCACCAACGCCACGCCCCGCTTCCATTGACACGCTGGTGTACCAGCTCTATCCCGACCTCAGCACTCGGGAGAGGGCACGCGTTATTGCAACCCTGCCCCAGGACGGCGAACTGGCTCGGCGTGCACTTGCAGATCGCCAGAACGAACTGCTCGGGTTGCGCGATGACCTGGAGGTGTGGACTCTCAATGCGCCTGCCGCAAGCCAAAGCACAGGCGAGTTACTGCGGCCGAGTATACGGGTAGCGCGTGTTCAGGACAGGCGCGCCTTCAGTCAAGAACTCGAGCGTTGCTGGCGTCGTCAAACAGCCTTTGACAACTATTACGCCGACCCTGATCGTGTTGGTTTTGAGCTGACATTTACCCGAACGATCTTGGAGGATATGCCCTCCATCATGGCCGACTTCAGCCACGTCACGTATTTGTCGCTTTACGGAGCCCAGGCAGTGACAGGGGTTAACAAGTTTCTGCTGCGCTTCCCCAAGCTACGGGTTCTGGACCTTCGAGGCTTTGCCCTTGACCGCTTGCCGGACGCCATTTTCTCAATGCAACACCTGACCCAGTTGCGCCTTGAAGACAGCAATATCACCCTGACGCCAGCCAGCGCTGCGAACCTGTCCGAGCTTGAGTATCTGGAGTACATCGACCTTGACGATAACCCGCTCAATATCACACCGGACTTCAGCAACATGCCGAATCTGAACACGCTACATCTGAGAAATACCGGGTTGAGAGCGTTCCCTGTCTCGCTTCTGGGTCTGTCTGAGCTTGAGGTGATCGATTTGAGCGAAAACCTGATAAGTACCTTGCCCAGCGAACTGTTCGAGGCTCCGGCCTACATCACCAATGCCCTTGATCTGGAAGGCAACCCTCTGTCACCCGACAGCCTGAACCGACTGCGCGAGTACGTTAGTCAGACAGGTATCGATATGAACGTCCCGTTCGACAACGTTGAACCCGTCGACCTCGATAATTCCGAGCAATAACCTTCAGCCACGCTCGGCAGGCGCCGAGGACAACTCAAACGGGCTGCTGCTGCGGCGCTGGTTGCGGTCTTCACGGGGGGTAGCGCCGAAGAAGTTGCGATAGGCGCTGGAGAAGTGCGGCCCGGACGAGAAACCGCACGACAAGCCGATCTGAATAATCGACTTGCTGGTTTGCATCAGCATCTGCCGGGCCTTGTTCAGGCGCAGCTCAAGGTAATACTGGCTGGGCACCCGATTGAGGTACTGCTTGAAGATTCGCTCCAACTGCCGACGGGACACGCACACATGCTGGGCGATTTCATCGGTGGTCAGTGGCTCTTCAATGTTGGCTTCCATCAGCAACACGGCCTGGGTCAGCTTGGGGTGGCTGGAACCCAAACGGTTTTGCAGCGGAATACGCTGGCGTTCACCGCCTTCACGGATACGCTCCACCACCAGCTCTTCGGACACTGCACCCGCCAGCTCGGCGCCGTGGTCACGGGCCAGCACCGCGAGCAACAAATCGAGCACCGACAACCCGCCGCAGGCGCTCAGGCGATCACGATCCCAGTCAAACAAGTGACTGGTGGCAATCACCTTGGGGAAACGCTCGGCAAAATCGTCCTGCCAGCGCCAATGCACCGCCGCACGATAACCATCAAGCAAGCCCAACTGCGCCAGCGGGTAAACACCGGCCGACAACCCGCCAATCACACACCCCGCCCGTACCAGTTGCTTGAGCGCACTGCTCAGGGCCGGCGCCAGCGCTGTCGGCGGTTCGTCCGCCAGCAAAAACAGTTTTTGGCAACCTTCAAGCTTGCCGTTCCACGGTTCGCCGGGCAATTGCCAGGCACCTTCTGGCTGTGGCTCGGCCTGCAGGAACAACAACTCGTAAACGACTTCAGGGTGCACGCGCTGAGCAACACGCAACGCCTCCTCAGCCAGCGCCAGAGTCAGGGCTTTGGTGCTGGGCCAAATGAGGAAGCCAATTCGATGGGCGGTCATAGCGTGCTATCCGGAACGAAACGGGAATAAAAACGGAAGGAGCCGAACACTGAGCCTAGGCCAGCTTCGCGGGATGCGGAGCATGACCTATTTTGGTGCACAGCGGCAGTCTTAAAATTGCAGTTACTTCAAGCTGCCAGACAGAAATTGCTGCAACCGCTCGCACTGCGGGTTAACCAGCACTTCACGCGGGTTGCCACTTTCCTCAACGATACCTTTGTGCAGGAACACCAGCTGGTTCGACACTTCACGGGCAAAGCCCATTTCGTGAGTCACCACCACCATGGTCCGGCCTTCCAGTGCCAGGTCCTGCATCACCTTGAGCACGTCGCCCACCAGCTCGGGGTCGAGGGCCGAAGTCGGCTCATCAAACAGCATGACCTCAGGTTCCATCGCCAGCGCACGGGCAATCGCCACACGCTGCTGCTCGCCGCCGGACATATGCCCCGGGTAGGCATCCTTGCGATGGGACACGCCTACCTTATTGAGGTAGTGCTCGGCTTTTTCGCGGGCTTCGGATTTGGTCATCCCCAGCACATGCACCGGCGCTTCCATGATGTTTTCCAGCGCAGTCATGTGCGACCACAGGTTGAAATGCTGGAACACCATCGACAGGCGCGAACGCATGCGCTGCAACTGCTTGGGATCAGCGGCCTTGAGCGCGCCATCCTTGTTGGCGATCAGCTTGAGCTCTTCGCCATTGAGCAGGATCTTGCCCGCATGCGGCTGCTCAAGCAGGTTGATGCAACGCAAGAAGGTACTTTTACCGGAACCACTGGAACCGATGATGCTGATGACATCGCCTGCCTTGGCGGCCAGAGAAACGCCTTTGAGCACTTCGTGACTGCCATAGCGTTTATGCAGGTCTTGGACTTCAAGTTTGTACATGCTGTCGGTTCTCACAAAAACAGTCAGTCGTTAAGCAAGCGCCCGTGACGCAAAGGCTCGCGCCCCGCCACTTTAGCCAGCCAGAAACCGGGTTGGGCATAGCGCAGCCGCTCAACGGCAAACAACACGCCGGATGTGCCTGCGCATACCGTGCTGACCCGGTCAGATAATGGATCAATTACTTCAAACAACGGCTCGCCGGCTTCAACCCAGGCGCCCGTCGGGCGTAAAAAGCTCACCACACCCGCGTGCGGTGCAAATAACAATTCGGTGCCTTCAAACGGCATGCCTTCACACGGCTCATGCTGCGCTGCAGGCCAGTCACCGCTGATCAGGCCCTGCTCGGCCAGAAACGCCAGGATGCCTTCGGCATGCATTTGCGCTTGTGGGCGCCCGGTGTCTGACTGCCCGCCCAGCTCCAGCGTGGTCGCCATGCACGCCAGGGGAATCTGCGCATCGGCAAACTGGCGTTGCAGACGCAACCACGGTAATGAACAGGCTTCGTCGAAGGAGCTGCCGCCCGAGTCTTCGGCCAGCAAACCAACCCGCACATCCAGCTGCGCGGCCAGCGAGCGCCACTGCGGCCAATGCTGCGGCAAGGCGTACATGTGCAGTACCGCGTCGGTCTCGCAATGCAGGTCCAGCACGATATCGGCGTTGCAGGCATGGCTCAGCAACACACGTTGCATGCCTTGCAACTGACTGGTCGCAGGCGGCAATTGCGACAACACATCAAGCATCGCCTGACGGACCAACCGGATATTGGCGTGCGGGTCATCACCCAAACGCCCCTCCAGCTTCGCGGCCACGGGCTCGCTCAACTCAACGAAATCGCGATTGAAGTTCTTGCCGCTGCCGAACTCAAAGCGCCCTTGATGGGCACCTTGCAGCAACTGCCCCAGCCCCAGAGGGTTGGCCACGGGTACCAGCTCAATCACACCGTTCAAGGCACCCTGCGCCTCAAGCTCGGCCAGGCGCTTTTTCAGCTCCCAGGCACAGCGCATCCCCGGCAGTTCGTCGGCATGCAAGCTGGCCTGAATGTAGGCCTTGCGCTCACCTGCGCCAAAACGAAACACCGTCAAGTGGCGCTCAGAACCCAGGCTGCTCCAGGGCAGTACGTGATCAATGCGTTCCATGGGTCAGGCCTTTCGCGGGGCCATGTAGCCCAGCCAGCGGCGCTCGGCCAGTTTGAACAGGCGCACCAGAATGAACGTCAGGCACAGGTAGAAAGCACCGGCCGTGATGTAAGCCTCGAACGGCAAGTAGTACTGGGCGTTCACGGTACGCGCGGCGCCAGTAATGTCGATCAGGGTCACGATGGAGGCCAGACTGGTGGTCTGCAACATCATGATCACTTCGTTGCTGTACTGCGGCAGCGCCCGGCGCATGGCCGATGGCAGCAAAATACGGCGATACATCTTGGAGCGCGACATGCCCATGGCCTTGGCCGCTTCAATCTCGCCATTAGGCGTGGCCCGCAGGCTACCGGCAATGATTTCGGCGGTGTAGGCGCTGGTGTTGATGGCAAACGCCAGGCACGCGCAGAACGTGGCACTGGACAACAGTGGCCACAAGAAGCTGTCGCGCACGCTCTCGAACTGGGCCAGCCCGTAGTAGATCAAAAACAGCTGGACCAGCATGGGCGTGCCGCGAATCACGTACGTAAACAGCCAGGCCGGCAGGTTGACCCAGGCCTGTTTGGAGACCCGCATCAACCCCAGCGGCACTGCCGCCAGCAGGCCGAAAAACAGCGAGATGCCCAGCAATTTCACGGTTTCCAGCATGCCACTCAAGTACAGCGGCATGCTGTCCCAAATGACGTTGTAGTCGAAGATCATAGATCAGCCGCCCTTACGCCTACCGAGTAGCGCTTCTCAAGTTGTCGCAACGCCAGCAGCGAAACACTGGTCAGCACCAGGTACATCGCCGCAACGGCCAGGAAGAAGGTGAACGGCTCGCGAGTGGCATCTGCCGCCTGCTTGGCCTTGAACATCATGTCTTGCAAGCCGACCACCGAAATCAGGGCCGTGGCTTTGGTCAACACCAGCCAGTTATTGGTAAAGCCCGGAATCGCCAGGCGAATCATCTGCGGCACCAATACCCGGAAAAACACCTGACGGCTGCTCATGCCATACGCCATACCGGCTTCGGCCTGACCTTTAGGGATGGCCATAAAGGCGCCACGAAAGGTCTCGGACAGATAGGCACCGAAAATAAAGCCCAGGGTGCCGATACCGGCTACCAGCGGGTTCAAGTCAATGTAGTCGTCGTAACCCAGCATCGGCGCCACGCGGTTGAGCAAATCCTGGCCACCGTAAAAAATCAGCAAGATCAGCACCAGGTCGGGAATCCCGCGGATTACCGTCGAATACAGATCACCCAGCCAGGCCAGCCAGCGCACCGGCGACAAGCGTAATGAAACACCGATCAGACCTAGAACAATGGCCAGGGCCATGGACGACAAGGCGAGCTGAAGCGTCAGCCAAGCGCCATCGAGGATGACAGCCCCGTAGCCTTTCAACATGATTCAGGTCCTCAAAAATGGGGATGAAAAAATGGCGCAAACTTCAGAGATCCTGTCGCTTGCGCCATTTCGGACGTACTGCTGCGATGTCTTACTGACCGTAAATATCGAAGTTGAAGTATTTGTCCTGGATTTGCTTGTACTTGCCGTTTTCACGGATAGCCGTAATAGCAGTGTTGATCTTGTCTTTCAGGGCGTCGCCCTTGCGCACGGCAATGCCTACGCCATCACCAAAGTATTTGACGTCGGTGAATGCAGGGCCTGCAAATGCATAGCCTTTGCCCGCCGGGGTTTTCAGGAAGCCATCTTCCAGCAGGGTGGCGTCAGCAACGGTGCCATCAAGGCGACCGGCTTCCACGTCCAGGTAGATTTCGTTCTGCGAACCGTAAGGAACGACGACTGCACCTTTAGGTGCCAGCACTTCCTTGGCGAAACGGTCGTGGATCGAACCACGCTGTACGCCGATTTTCTTGCCCTTGAGCTCGTCAAGGTTGTCGCCGACCACAGTACCTTCCTTCATCACCAGGCGTGCCGGGGTCAGGTAGTACTTGTTGGTGAAGTCGACAGACTTCTTGCGGTCGTCGGTGATGGACATCGAGGACAGGATCGCGTCGATCTTGCGTACTTTAAGCGCAGGGATCAGGCCGTCGAACTCTTGCTCGACCCACACACACTTGACCTGCATCTGCTCGCACAGTGCGTTACCGATGTCATAGTCAAAACCCACGATACTGCCATCCGGGGCCTTGGAAGCGAACGGAGGGTACGCCGCTTCAATACCAATCTTCAGAGGTTTGTCAGCAGCAAAAGCCTGCACGGACAGCACGGACAGTGCCAGGGCGCCAAGAAGCACGAGTTTCTTCATCTTAGGACTCCATCGGTAAAGGGCAATAAATGCAGAGTGAGCCTGAGCCCAATATGCGGAGGTTAAACCGGGAATGCGGCGCCACGTCCTACTGGCGTTGCGCTGGGTTCAGCACAACAACGACGAGCGAGTGATCGGCATTCTAACGACAGGCTTCAAGCCGTTATTTCTTCAATGCGACAACTAATTACAGATGCACCGAAAAAGGCGACCCTAGGCATTGACAGCCCTTCAAATTAATGCAATAGCAAAAGACATAGAACCTATATGAGTTGCAAATAGCGGGCCTATTATTCGCAAACCCTTCTATTCCGGCAAGTGTAGCGTTTCATCTTATTTTCTCAGGGCTAAAAAAGCGCTCTAAAACGGCGCTCTTGGTGTCACAAAGCCCCACTTTGGCGCATCCGGTTACAAACCCGGTAACACTTCCCCCCGCCCACAAAAAACCCCGCCCGGCAATGCCGGGCGGGGTTCAATGACGCTCATGAGGCGTTATGCGCCCTGCATGCTCTTGTGGGTTTCGATCAAATGCTGCACCACTCCCGGATCGGCCAGGGTTGAGATATCACCCAGACCATCGTATTCGCCGGTGGCAATCTTGCGCAGGATACGGCGCATGATTTTGCCCGAGCGGGTTTTCGGCAGGCCCGGTGCCCACTGGATGACATCCGGCGAGGCGATCGGGCCGATTTCCTTACGTACCCAGTTTTTCAACTCAAGGCGCAGCGCCTCACTCGGCTCTTCGCCACCATTGAGGGTGACGTAGACATAGATGCCCTGCCCCTTGATGTCATGCGGCACGCCAACCACTGCCGCTTCAGCGACTTTAGGATGCGCAACCATCGCACTTTCAATTTCAGCCGTACCCATACGATGGCCGGACACGTTAAGCACGTCATCCACACGGCCGGTGATCCAGTAGTAACCGTCTTCGTCGCGACGCGCGCCGTCACCGGTGAAGTACATGCCACGGAAAGTCTTGAAGTAGGTGTCGACGAACCGGTCGTGATCGCCATACAAGGTACGCGCCTGCCCCGGCCACGAATCGAGAATCACCAGGTTGCCTTCGGCAGCGCCCTCTATGAGATTGCCCAAATTATCCACCAGCCCCGGCACCACGCCGAAAAACGGGCGGGCAGCCGAGCCCGGCTTGAGTGCGTGCGCGCCCGGCAGCGGGCTCATCATGCAAGCACCGGTCTCGGTCTGCCACCAGGTATCCACGATAGGGCAACGTTCCTTGCCGACCGTTGTGTAGTACCAGTTCCAGGCTTCGGGGTTGATCGGCTCACCCACCGAACCCAGCAAGCGCAAGCTGGAGCCATCGGCATCTTTAACCGCGGCCTGACCTTCGGCCATCATGGCGCGAATGGCGGTAGGCGCGGTGTAGAGGATGTTGACCTTGTGCTTGTCGACGATTTTCGACACCCGGGTGATGTCCGGATAGTTCGGCACGCCTTCAAACAACAAGGTGGTCGCGCCATTGGCCAGCGGCCCGTACACAATATAGGTGTGACCGGTCACCCAGCCCACATCGGCCGTGCACCAGTAAACCTCGCCCGGACGGTAGTCGAACACGCGTTCGTGGGTCAGCGCCGCATACAGCAGATAACCGCCAGTGGTGTGCTGAACGCCCTTGGGCTTGCCGGTTGAGCCAGAGGTATAAAGGATGAACAGCGCTTCTTCGGCGCCCATCTCTTTCGGAGCGCAGTGCTTCGAAGCAACGGCCATCAAGTCGTGGTACCAGATATCACGGTGCTTGTACCAGGCGATGTCGCCACCGGTGCGCTTGAACACAATGATCTTCTGCACGCTCGAGGTGTCAGGGTTGGTCAATGCCACATCGACATTGGCCTTGAGCGGTGTGCGTTTGCCGCCACGCAGGCCTTCGTCGGCAGTGATCACCACCTTGGATTTGCAGTCGATGATCCGCCCGGCCAGCGCTTCAGGCGAGAAGCCGCCGAACACCACCGAGTGAATCGCGCCGATCCGGGTACAGGCCAGCATGGCAACCACGGCCTCAGGCACCATCGGCATATAGATAGTGACGACGTCACCACGGTGCACATCCTGACCGCGCAAGGCGTTGGCCAGCTTGCACACTTCTTCGTGCAGTTCGCGGTAGGTAATGTTGCGCTGCTCGGAAGGGTCATCCCCTTCCCAGATAATTGCTACCTGGTCGCCGCGCTCGGCAAGGTGGCGGTCCAGGCAGTTATAGGAAACGTTGAGAGTGCCGTCCGCGAACCATTTGATGTCGACATGATGGTCGTCGAAGGAGGTCTGCTTGACGGTGGTGAAAGGCTTGATCCAGTCGAGACGCTTTGCTTGCTCGCGCCAGAAGCCATCGGGGTTGACGACGGACTGCTGGTACATCGCCTTGTAGGTCGCCTCATCGGTCAGCGTATTGGCTGCAACTTCAGGGCGTACGGGATACAGGGAAGCGGCACTCATGTTTCATACCTCAATGCTTGTAGTTGTTGTTTTATGACCCTGTTTTAGCCGGGCCAAGCCGTTAGATCCATTCGACGTTGGTAGTAAGAAACACGCAAGAAAATCATGGTTTTTCTGTGCAAGGCTCAAGATCAATGCTTACAGCGATTCGCCCTACAGCTCAGGCCGTGCAAACGCTGCAAATGAGCCAGGTTTTCGTCGATTGTTGCAAAAAATGCCAACAGTCTTTATCAAAAGTCCCTCTATATGCCGGTGCAGCGCAGGCCTAAAATTCATCTCGCCAACCAAGGCACCGCGATTAACCCAAGTTACAGCCCCCACGAAGGCAAGTTTAGTCGCTCTTCATTACTCAGTTTCACACACAGCCTCACAAGGGCTGTGTGACCCCACTCGACCTAAAACAGGTAATTTTGAAATGAAAGCGTTGTTAGTTCTGGCCCTCAGCAGTGTGTGTTTAACCGCCCTGGCTGATGAAGTGAACACTCAAGTTCCCCGCCAGCAACCTGCCGTTGAACAGTATTCTTATTCTTCTGAACTGGATATCGCCAAAGTGATTTCCATGAGCGAGATCCCCAGCGTCTGCGAGGTCGTGCCGGCTCAAATGGTCTACGAAGACTCCCAGGGCATGCAGCACACCCTTGAATACCGCGTGATGGGCAACGGCTGCTCCAACGGCTGATTGAAGTTCTGCGGTTTATTCCAGCCCTCAATCCTCACACTTGTTTAAGCGATCCAACGCGGCGCTTATTTGCAACTTTCATCGTCACTTGATCACCGTTGAACAGTTGCCCGCCTGCGCTTATATCGCCCGGGAATCATTAAATGAAACGCTCATTGATAATGGCTTTAAGTTTGTCCGTTCTGGCCAGCGCTGCTTTTGCCGCTGACGGTTATGACCGTACGCATTCGGCGGGTTTTGCCGAAGACGGCTACGACAGCACCCGCTCGGCCGCCTTTGCCGAAGACGGTTACGACAGCACCCGCTCGGCCACCTTTGCCGAAGACGGTTACGACAGCACCCGCTCGGCCACCTTTGCCGAAGACGGTTACGACAGCACCCGCTCGGCCACCTTTGCCGAAGACGGTTACGACAGCACCCGCTCGGCCACCTTTGCCGAAGACGGTTACGACAGCACCCGCTCGGCCACCTTTGCCGAAGACGGTTACGATCGTACCAACGGCCATCGACTCAGCTGACACCGCATCAACTCGACGCCTGGTTTCGGCCGGGCTTGATCTGCCCCGCACCAAATTCCGCCACATCCCCGCTCACGCCACAGGTCATTTGACGTCGCTGGCCCACGGTAAAAAAACTTCTGCACCGGCAAACCCTCGCTCAGCCGCAGCCCTGCGTAAGTCCAGGACAAATTTAGGGCGTTTCGTCGCATGCCCTGAAAAAATACTGGCTGAAATACCTTGTGCAAAAGCCGTATACTGCGCCCATCAAAAAGGCTTGATATATCCCCTTGGCGGGCTATAAACCCACGCTGATACGACCTCAAGGTCCAGAGCGAGCGCAGGTAAAACCTGCCCCTCTGAGCGACAGCGGGACAAGCCCACGAATACATTCATGTTTTTGCGTGAGCACAACGCTACTGCAAGCAACATTTCTTAGATCCAAGTGGCCTATGGCCGTGTAAAAACCAAACCATAAGTGTTTTCACACGGGCCTGGGCCCTCACGCAGGAGACGACACGTCATGCTGAGCTGGGACGAATTCGACAAAGAAGACGAAGGCGAAGTCGCTGTTAAAGGCGCCAACGCTGGCCACGCAACCGAAGCCAACATGGACCGCCTCGACGCCGCCGGCGGTGTTGCCGCGCAGGAAGCACGTGCCGTTACGGCTACAGATTCGGCCGCGATCATTCGCGCCAAGGCTGCTCTGGACGATCTCGACGTCGCTGAAGGTCTGGCCGAACTCGAAGGCGCTTCCGCCCGAGTTGCGGTTGACGAAAAGATGATGATCAACTGCCGTGCCGACCTCAACCAGCTCGTACCGTTCAAGTACGACTGGGCCTGGCAGAAGTACCTGGACGGCTGCGCAAACCACTGGATGCCGCAAGAAGTCAACATGACCGCCGACATCGCCCTCTGGAAAAACCCGGAAGGCCTGACTGACGACGAGCGCCGCATCGTGATGCGCAACCTGGGCTTCTTCTCTACCGCCGACTCCCTGGTTGCCAACAACCTGGTGCTGGCCGTATACCGCCTGATCACCAACCCGGAATGCCGCCAGTACATCCTGCGCCAGGCATTCGAAGAGGCGATCCACACCCACGCCTACCAGTACTGCATCGAATCGCTGGCCATGGATGAAGGCGAGATCTTCAACATGTACCACGAGATCCCGTCGGTCGCTAAAAAAGCCACCTGGGGCCTGAAGTACACCCGTTCGATCTCCGACCCGAAGTTCGAAACCGGCACGGTTGAAACCGACAAAGAGCTGCTGCGCAACCTGATCGCCTACTACTGCGTTCTGGAAGGCATCTTCTTCTACTGCGGCTTCACCCAGATCCTGTCGATGGGTCGTCGCAACAAAATGACCGGTGTCGCCGAGCAGTTCCAGTACATCCTGCGCGACGAATCCATGCACCTGAACTTCGGCATCGACGTGATCAACCAGATCAAAATCGAAAACCCGCACCTGTGGGACGCTGAAATGAAGGAAGAAGCTTCGCAGATGATCCTGCAAGGCACACAGCTGGAAATCGAATACGCTCGCGACACCATGCCGCGCGGCGTACTGGGCATGAACGCCGCGATGATGGAGGACTACCTCAAGTTCATCGCCAACCGTCGCCTGTCGCAAATCGGCCTGAAAGAAGAATACCCGGGCACCACTAACCCGTTCCCATGGATGAGCGAAATCATGGACTTGAAGAAAGAGAAAAACTTCTTCGAAACGCGGGTTATTGAATACCAAACCGGCGGTGCGTTGAGCTGGGATTGATACGGGGACTTGATATAAGTCGTACGTAGCAAACAAAAAGGGCCAACA
The DNA here is from genome assembly GCF_900106095.1 of Pseudomonas deceptionensis. NCBI lineage: Bacteria > Pseudomonadati > Pseudomonadota > Gammaproteobacteria > Pseudomonadales > Pseudomonadaceae > Pseudomonas > Pseudomonas deceptionensis. The sequence continues at coordinate 4,696,173 of NZ_FNUD01000002.1, forward strand.
ATTGTTGGCCCTTTTTTTGTGCAAAACAGTATAAGCCCGCGCAAATGAAAGTTAGGGCGGTACTGAAGCGGCATCTATCTGTCATTAACAACCGAGCGCTTTTACAGGACGGCGGGCGAGTGAAGTAAATAAAACACAGATCTAGATGATTGTAATAACCATTAAGATTATTTGACTTGTGTTCCAATCTTCAATGTTTCCTGCCTTGCAATGCACTCGCATCTTGGGAATAATGCCGCCCCTCGTCATTGGGGAGTAGCTATCTTCAGCCACACGGCTGAGGAAATCATGTCAACACACTTGAAGTCTCTTACTTCATGGCATGATTGGCACCTTCGGAACCAGCCGATGTTGCCCAGCAAGACCTTTGGCCACTGCGTGTTTACCGACCGGGTAAGCCACGTCGTGTGCCATTGGAATTTTGCTTGCCCGGTCTGTGTCTCCCATGCTCCTGACCTTGGTTCTCTTTTTTCTCTCCGCTATTACCATCTATCTGTCATGCGAATATTTCGTTAACGGTATTGAATGGTGTGGCCGTCACATGAATCTCGGCGCCACAGCTGTAGGCACCGTACTGGCCGCATTTGGTACAGCCCTGCCTGAAACCGCAGTGACGTTTACAGCCGTCGTGTTTGGATCAACCCCCGAGCAGAAAGACATCGGAGTAGGCGCTGCCATGGGCGGCCCGTTGGTTCTCGCGACAGTCGCTTATGGCGTCGTGGGCTTTGCGCTATGGATGAATCGCCGCAAACTGAATCGAGGCGACTCAGTCATTCGCGTGGATCACAAAGGCCTGGCGAAAGATCAGTTGGCGTTTTTGGCTGTGTTCGTCGTAAAAGTAGGCTTGGGTCTCGTAGCCTTTGCCATCAAGCCCTGGCTTGGGATCTTGTTCCTGGCGACCTACGGCCTCTACGTCTGGCGCGAGATCGTCAGCGCGGATACAGCCCCCGAAGAGGAGGAGCTGGAACCCCTCAAGCTGAGGCCGAAAAATGCATCGATGGGCTGGGCCGGGCTACAAACGGTTATAGCGCTCTGCGTGATTGGCGCAGCGTCACATGTATTTGTCTCCCAACTGGAGAGCATAGGCATTCTCTTCGGCCTGTCCCCCCACATGGTCGCGCTGCTGCTTAGCCCCGTAGCGACCGAACTTCCTGAGATCATGAATGCCTTGATCTGGGTTCGCCAGGGCAAAGAGAGACTGGCCTTGGCCAATATTTCTGGAGCGATGATGATCCAGGCGACCATCCCCAGTTCGCTCGGTTTGTTCTTCACTCCGTGGATGTTAGACACCCCTCTGCTGATTGCCGGCGCCATAACGGCACTTGCTGTACTCATGCTCTGGCTACTATTTCGACGCGGCAATGTTGAAGCCAAAAGCTTGATGGCAATCGCTCTCCTGTACTGCGGTTTCGCGGGTTACGTGGCATGGCACTTCATGCATTGATGCCTTTCTTTTTCCATGTGGGACAACAAGTCAGCTGAAGGCAAAAGCCTGAGAGCCTCCGCGGATGGCGTGAGTAACGGGAGCCAGTTCTCCGGTCGGGACTCATCAAAAAACGAGTTTGATCCACGCTAAAAATAACTGTATAAAAACACAGTATATTTTCAAGCACTGACTCAGCCCTGGAGAACCCCCATGCCTCATTCAGCCATGCGCAGTACGTTTGAACGCATCGTCATTAATCAATTTACCCCGCTGCACTGCGCGCAAGCCCGTGAAATGCTTGGCTGGAGCCTTGATTGCCTGAGTGAGCAGTCCGGAGTTTCAGTTCCCGCGATCGAACGCTTTGAGGCTAAAGAACCCGTGCGCGATGTCACCCGTCTGGCCCTTGCGTACAGCCTGGAAGCTCAAGGGCTGGTGTTCTTTCCCGGGTTTTCGCCCGGTCGCGGAGGCAATGTTCGCGGCACCACGCCAGACCCGATGGGCCGCGAAGACTTTGCCCTGATCGAGTAAAAAAATGACCTATTGACCTGAAGCTTGCACCTCAAGCCACCAGGCACGCCCCTTGTGAGGCTGCGCCAGGTTGAAAGCCTCTCCCATTTGTGGCGTTGTAATGAGTACATTGCGTTGCTCTGCCAACGCCACAATGCGGTCAAACGGCTCGGACCAGGCATGGAAAGCCAGATCAAAGGTCCCGTTGTGAATCGGCATTAACCAGCGTCCATTGAGGTCGATATGAGCTTGCAGGCTGTGCTCGGGCTGCATGTGCACATGCGGCCAATCGACGTTGTAGGCTCCCGTCTCCATCAGAGTCAGGTCAAATGGCCCAAACTGCTCACCGATCAGTTTGAAGCCGTCGAAGTACCCCGAGTCTCCACTGAAGAAAATTCGAACTTCGTCAATGATCATCACCCAGGATGCCCAAAGCGTCTGGTTGTGATCAAACAGGCCCCGGCCTGAGAAGTGCTGGGACGGGGTAGCGATAAAACGAATGCCTGCAACATGGGTGTCTTGCCACCATTCCAGTTGCTGGACTTTGCCGGCCTCGACTCCCCACTTGATAAGCAGGTCGCCTACTCCCAGCGGCGCCAAAAAATGCTGTGTTTTGGCCGCCAGCTGCAACACGGTTTTTTGGTCCAGGTGGTCGTAGTGATTATGGGAAAGAATCACGGCCTCCAAAGGTGGAAGCTCATCAAGGCTGATGGGGGGTGCATGAAAACGCTTGGGGCCAACCCACTGCAGCGGTGAGGCGCGCTCTGCGTAGACCGGATCGGTCAGCCAGTACTTGCCATTGAGCTTGAGCAGCAAGGTCGAATGGCCTAATCGATACACGCTGAAGTCCGGTGCTGCATCCAACTGTTCACGGGTGACCGACTTGACCGGAACCACGCCTGTTGGACGTGTGCTCGCCGGCTTTTGAAAAAGCATTTTCCAAAAAATACCCAAGGTCTTGCCAAGACTGGAAGACGGCCTGGCGCCATCATTTCTAAATGCACCTTGATAACGCTCAGCGGGTTTAGGCCGCTCAGCACTGCGTGAATCGAGTGCCATGGCTTGAAGGCTCCAGTGAAAAAAAGATTATTGTCTTGCTTTTATACCTGTTAGAGGTTGATCGTCATTCTATAAGAACTAACAGCGGCAACAGACATTGTCACGGACGCAGATTCGCCCTCGGCTTAATAGAGCTAGTCTAGAACCATAACCGTTACAGAATTTTGCGGGATATGTGCGATGTATTCTCGACAACGCGGGCCAGCAAGCAAACAATCGGCAGTCCGGGTACCCAGCAGTATCCGGGCTCATAGCCTAAACATCTCGCGCAGATAACCATGGACAATAAAAGAGGCAAAGGGCTGTCGTTTGCCAGGCGCATTTATGCGCCACGAGCCATAGGTTCAGGGTTTGGCGGTCTGAGTTTGATAGCGGCTTTGCACCCTCTCGACAGGCCCATGTGGCTATGGGGGCTGCTGCTGCTCAATGCGCTTGTATGGCCGCACCTTGCATTTCAGCTGTCTTCGCGCGCGGCTTATCCGTATCAAACTGAGCGGCGCAACATCCTGATCGATTCGCTGTGTGGGGGGTTCTGGGCGGCAACCATCCAGTTCAACGCACTGCCAACCGTGATCATTGTGTCCATGATGATGATGCATAACGTCTCGGCCGCAGGGCCCAGGTTTCTCTTGTACGGAGTGCTGGCGCAATTGGCGGGGGTCTTCATTTCGCTCCTGATTTTTGGGGCAGCCTTCACGCCCGCCACCACCAGCCTGCAAGTCTATGCCTGCTTACCGGTGCTGATTCTTTATCCTTTATCTGTAGGCATGGTCAGCTATCGTCTGGCGATAACACTGGCCGAGCATAAACGCGCACTGAGCACCCTCAGCCGCACCGACAGCCTGACCGGGCTGCTCAATCACGGCTCATGGAAAGACCTGCTGCAACTGAGCTTCCTGCAGAGCCGCGAGAGTCATTCACCCGCCACTCTGGCCCTGATTGATATCGACCATTTCAAGCAGATCAATGACACCTATGGGCATATCGTCGGTGACTGTGTATTGCGCCAACTCAGCAAGGAGCTCAAGGACAGCTTGCGCGCTCAGGACCTGGCTGGCCGATATGGCGGCGATGAATTCTGCGTCATCCTGCCCAATCGCTCACTGCATCAGGCCCAGGAGATCATGGAGCAACTGCGCCAGGTATTTTGCAACTACCAACACGCTGACGAGCCCCAGTTGCAGATAAGCGTAAGCCTGAGCATTGGACTGGCCTCCTGCCGACCCGAGTTCCAAAACGCCTCTACCTGGCTGAACGAAGCCGATAAAGCACTGTACGTCGCAAAAAATACTGGCCGTAACAAAATCAGCATCGGGGCCGCAGACACACTTCCTGAGTCAGTTTTGAGCCGCAGCCCGGAGTAGCCCCTCAAGCATCCGAGATGAGAAGAAAACCCCATGGCCCCAGAAAAAAAACACACCACAGCCAAAGCACCCTCACAGAAAGTTGACCACTTGCGCTTTCATCGGGCCTACGAACATTTGGCGCCGACCTTCGGCAGTGACCGTTTCGCCTTGCAGGCAGAAGCCTTTGCCCGCTTTTTTGGCACGCCGACCTTTCTCGGCGCACAAACCCTGATCGTGGTGATCTGGGTGTGCCTGAACCTGTTTGGCGTGACGCACTTTGATATTTACCCGTTCATCCTGCTTAACCTCGCCTTCAGCTTGCAAGCGGCCTATGCCGCCCCGCTGATCCTGCTCGCGCAAACGCGCCAGGCTGCCCGCGACAAAGCCCAGTCCGATGCGGACGCCCGGCACCGTGAAGCACTGGCCGTGGCCAACTCAGAACGGCAAGCCGCCGCGGCTCAAACCACAGAGCAAATCATGGCGCTGCTGGAGCAAAACACCCGACTGACGGAAATGACCAAGCAACTAACCGAGCGGATAGAAAGCCTGACCACAGAAATGCACCAGCATTTTGTCCGCAAAGCGCCCTAGGGTCCGTTGCCGTTTGGTTGTGGCCGCGCCGATAGACCATGGGGCGCAGGGCAAGGCGCGAGCAGCGTTGTTGGGTTGTTCCAAATAAGCTGCGAGCAACGCCGCCCTGCGCCACATGGGCTATCGGTCCTTCGGGTCGCGTGTCACAACCAAACGGCAACAGACCCTAGTTGACGCAGCGACGCACAGCCGAAATTTCAGGCACGTCCTGACGCCGCATGTACACGCGCAAGGGTTCGGTAATGTTCAGGCGGTCATCGATATTTTGATCCAGCAGCAACTGGATCAACTCGCGCTTGAGGGTCATGGTGTCTGCGGCACCGGCCTGCCAGACAAACTCGCTGGTGGGCGTGATGTTGTCGTCAGCAACATCCATCCCGAAAGAATCTTCACTAAAACGAACAATGTGCTGGCCTGTCTTACGATTGAAACCAACAAAGCCGTTAAGTAGGTCGGCGGCCTGGCAGATGAGTTGCGAAGTGATGCGCATGGTAAACCTCACTGACGAGCCCAAAGGCTCTGGAACAATGGTTTACACGCAAGGATTAACGCTTGTCCCTCTGCCGGGGACGTTGATGTCGCCAAGAGTACTGCACATCTACACGAAAGATCGCTAAAAAAGTGCGACGTATGCCCACACCGGGTTTTCGATAGCCTGCGAGGCTGCCGATTGCCAACAAACACCCACTTTTTATGACCGAAAGGAACTCAACCAATGCCTGACACCTTTGGCAAAAGCGTTTTGCTATTGAGCCTGCTTCTGGGCATGAGCGGCGCGCAGGCCGCCAGCGAGGCGAAACTGGCCAATGCCCATGGCATCCCTCACCCGGCAGTCATTGCCCATCGCGGCGCATCCTTCGACGCCCCGGAGTCAACGGCAGCCGCCTACACCCTGGCCCGTGACCTGGGCGCCGACTATCTGGAAATGGACCTGCAGCGCAGCAAGGACGGTGTTCTGTTTGCGCTGCACGACAACAGCCTGTTGCGCACCACCGACGTGGCCAAAAAATTCCCGGAGCGCAAGAACAGCCCCGCCAGCGCCTTCACCCTGGCCGAGCTGAAAACCCTGGATGCCGGCAGCTGGTTCAACCAGACGTACCCGGATCGTGCACGGCCGTCCTACGTTGGGCTGCCGATTCTGACCCTGGATGAAATCATCGACATCGCCCAGGCCAACCCGCAGCACAAACCCGGCCTGTATATCGAAACCAAAGAACCCGGGCAGTTTCCCGGCATCGAACACGACCTGAAAAACAAACTGAGCGAGCGCGGCTGGCTTGAGCCTGTGGCCGGGCTGAACGGACAGCCGCAGGTGGGCCAGGGCAAGGGCCGGGTCATCTTGCAGACCTTTGAGAAAAACAGCCTTGGGCTGCTGCAAAAAGAAATGCCCGACACGCCGAAAATCCTGCTGTTGTGGGTCGGTGAAGGCGCTATAACGCCAAATACCCCACTCAGTTTTGCCGACTCGGGCGAGAAGGACAAAGCCGCCTACTACGCGAGGCTTCAGCCCAAGGACCAGGCCGCGTTCATGCAATGGATCGACTTTGCCAAGGCCAACGGCGCCATGGGTACAGGCCCTTCGGCAGCCTTGGCCGACGGCGGCGACCAGAGCTATTTCGACCTGATCAAGCCATGGATGAACAAGGCAACCCACGACAAGGGCATGCTGGTGCACGTCTACACCCTGGACGAACCGGTGGACTTCAAGAAGGCAATGGAGGCTGGCGTCGACGGCATTTTCACTAACCGCGCCAGCGAACTGCTCAAGTACTACCAGCGCCCGGCGTCACACACGGTCCCCCAACTGCTGGAGAGCAACGGTTATTAATGACTGCGCGGGGGACAGGGCGAAAATTAAGGATGAATTAAGTTGCGACGGTTAATCTGGCCCCACTTAAACAGATCAACCCTAAGGGACTAAACATGAAAGCACTTAATCTTGTATTCGCCACTGTTGCCCTGACACTGACTGCTGGCCTGGCCCAGGCTGATGTTCGCCCTGACCATATTCCAGACCTGCTCAAATCAGGTGAAATCACTTCATTTGAAAAGTTGAATCAAGCCGCGCTGGCCAAACACCCTGGCGCAACCATTCTCGACACCGAGCTTGATCACTCCTACGGCAAACTGGTTTATGAAGTTGAATTGCGTGACACCAAAGGCGTCAAGTGGGATGTCGGTATCGACGCTAAAACTGCCGAAGTCCTGCAGGACAAACAAGATACTTAAGTAAGTAGATTTAATTAAAAGGCCGCACCACTCACCCTGAGTGGTGCGGCCTTTTCATGTGGGCGCTCGCCTGAATAGCTTATACATGACATATGAATTCGTGCTGCCCGCAATGGTTGTGGCTAGAATTAGCTTTTTGAACCAGAGCACCTCCCATGGGCCATAGCGCGGCTGACGATATCGCAACGATTAACCGGATCAGTGCAGTGCCCGCCATTTTACGGGTCATCGCTGAAATGACCGGTATGCGCTTTGCCGCCGTTGCCCGTGTTACCCAGACAACCTGGACCGCCTGCGCGGTGCTCGACAATCTTGGCTTTGGTTTGCAAGCAGGTGGGGAGCTGGAGCTGGTCAGCACCCTGTGCTTTGAAACCATGAACTCGCATCTGCCGATCATCATCGACAAAGCCAGCACAGACCCGCTCTACGAGCACCATCACACGCCAAAACGGTATCGATTCGAGAGCTACATCACGATTCCGGTGTTTCGCACTGACGGCAGTTTCTTCGGCACCCTGTGTGCTTTGGACCCGGAACCTGCAAGGCTCAAGGGCAGCACCATCCAGTCCACCATGGAGTCCTTTGCCCGCCTGCTTTCGCTGCAGATCGAGGCGGAAGAAAACCTGCAGCGCACAGAATCCGAGCTGGTCCAGGAGCGCGAAAATGCGGAGCTGCGCGAACAATTTATCGCCGTGATCGGCCATGACCTGCGCAACCCGTTATTTGCCATCAACACCGCAGCTGAACGGTTGTTACGCAAACATCCCAATCCGCCAACCGACACGCTGGTGCAACACATTCTGAGTTGTGGCCAACGCGCCTCGCAGCTGGTTGAGGACGTTCTGGACTTTGCCCGCGGCCGGCTTGGCAATGGCATCCCCCTGACACTTCAGACGTGCACCGACCTCGATCAGGTATTCAGGCACGTCATCTCAGAAGTACAAAGCGTTCATCCCGACCGTGTGATCCTGCCCCGGATCGGGCCACTCAACGGCATTCAATGCGACAGCGGCCGCCTGGCACAGCTACTCTCCAACCTGCTGGCCAATGCAATCACTCACGGCTCGGCCACAGGCGCGGTGCACGTCGCCGCCATGATCCGCGACAAGGTCTTTACCCTCTCCGTCACCAACCAGGGCACGCCCATCCCGGCCGACCAGCTTGTGCACCTGTTCAAGCCCTATTCCCGCCCCGCCAACGACACCCCGCAAGCCGGCCTTGGCCTCGGGTTGTACATTGCAGACCAGATCGCCCTGTCTCACGGCGGCCGTATCGAAGCGGCTTCGGATGAACAGCACGGCACGGTCTTTACCTTCAGTTTTGCGCTGCCTGCGCATGCTGGTGATTTGCCATATCAGGGCTAAGGTAATCGCTACAACCGCGTGCCTTGCGGTTATGCCATGTTCGAAAGGAGTCGATCATGCACACCCGAACCGCCCCGAGAGTTCGCCCACCCAGCCGCGCAGCCAAACTTGCGGGGCTGTTGTACAGCCTGCTCAGCTACCTGTTTTTCCTGATGACCCTGCTGTACCTGATCGGTTTCGTGGGTAACGTCGGCGTCCCCAAAACCATTGACTCAGGCCCGGGGGCTTCCTGGCCTCTGGCACTGCTGGTGGATGTGTTGCTGATCACCCTGTTTGCCGTACAGCACAGTGTCATGGCCCGCAAAAGCTTCAAGCAATGGTGGCGCCCTGTCGTCCCGGCCCCCATTGAGCGCGCCACCTACGTGCTGGCTTCCAGCGTGGTGCTGGTAGTGATGTTCTGGCTGTGGCAGCCAATTGATTTGCGCGTCTGGCAGGTTGAGTCACGACTCGGTAGCGCCGTGCTTACCACCCTGTTCTGGCTAGGATGGGGCTTGATCCTGGTGGCGACCTTCCTGATCAGCCACTTTGAACTGTTCGGGGTCAAACAGGCCCTTGATGCCCTGCGCCCTGCAAAGCCTGTGGATGGATCGTTCAGAACGCCCCTGCTCTACAAAATCGTGCGTCACCCCATGTACATGGGCTTTTTGATGGCCTTCTGGGCGACCCCTGAGATGACAGTCGGGCACTTGGTGTTCGCGCTGACGAGCACAATCTACATCCTGATCGGCACGCAACTGGAAGAGAAAGATCTGGTCGAGATTTTTGGCGAAAAATACCGCAACTATCAAAAAAACGTCGGCATGTTGCTGCCTTCTCTGCGCCGCAACCCGGGTTCCCAGGACTGAGAGTCGGATAAGTCTGTATTTGGGGCCCTGATGGGTAGAAACTGACGCGCTGCTCAAGCGGCCGCTGACCCCATCAGTGGCTCCCCATTGCGCCCCGACAGAATCTCGACATGAACACCCGCCTATGCGCGTATGAAGACCTGACACCCAGCCAACGCGAGCAACTGCGTGAGATTCGGGTGCGACCTGAGCAAATTGCTTTTTGCGGCGACATTGAGTCGGCCTTGCACTCTCTACCGGCCCAACCGCACTCCGGGATAAAAGGGCTGGTACTGCTTAGTGATGAACAGCCAGTGGCCTTTCTTCTGCTTAAGCGACAGCCGCTGCTGGCCCATTGGGCTGCGGCCGACAGCGCCACCTTGCATGCACTGCAGGTCGACAGCCGGGTTCAAGGCCAGGGGCTGGGCAAAGCCTGCCTGCGCGAACTTCCCCGGGCCATTGAGCAGTTTTGGCCCGAGATTCGTCAGGTGATGCTGTCAGTGAGCCCGTTCAACACCAGTGCCCTGGCGTTTTACCTGGGCCAGGGCTGGGTCGAGCAAGGCGAAGCCTATCGGGGCGAACGGCGACTGGTACTGACACTGACGTCCTCGCCGCTACCCCACCTGCAAGCGGGCTAAGCGGGCTTTTTAACCGGCAGCCAGATCTCCAGCAGCCCCGTGCCGGTGTCGGGGTTGAAGTCTGCGCTGTAACGCTCAAATTCGGGCGCATCAACGGCTTCATAGCCCGACTGAGGCAGCCAGTCATTCCAGATCGCCTGAAAGGTCTGTGACAGCGTGTCCAGTGACCCCTGATGCTCGAAGACCGCGTAAGACTGCTCTTGCAGCTCAACCCAGCGATAGCGCTCAGGCAGGTCGTCAAGCTTGCTGATGGCCACGCCAGCGATGTATTCAAAACCGCCTTGCCCATCCGGATTACAGCAAACACCGTAAGTTTCTTCGCCAATCTGACTTGGCACCTTACCGATCTCAGGGATGAACTTCTCCCACAACAACGGAATTTGGCTGCAGGTCTCCTGAGTGAAACGGCCACCCAAACCCGCGATCAGTTGAAATTGGCCTTTGGTAAATCGCGGAGCTGACAGTTCGAACTTTTTTGTTTGTTCCATAAGGCATGCTCGATGGAGTAAGTAGGAAACCCGGCTTTTGAGTATAGGTACAAAAACACAGCCGGGTCATCCCGGTGGAAAAATAGCCGCAGGCAGCCTCTAGACAAAAGGCCATCACCGCCCGTATTGTTTCGCTCAGACCACCGCAGTGGTCAACGTCGCTCGGACGGTTCCGGGCGCTTACGTACCAGAGGCACACATGGCAGACCAAGGTTCGCCGCGACGCTTTGCGCGCATAGATCGACTCCCCCCTTACGTTTTCAACATCACTGCTGAGCTGAAGATGGCCGCGCGACGTCGTGGCGAAGACATCATCGACTTCAGCATGGGTAACCCTGACGGCCCGACCCCGCCTCATATCGTCGAAAAACTCTGCACCGTCGCACAGCGTGAGGACACCCACGGCTACTCGACTTCCCGTGGTATTCCGCGCCTGCGCAGGGCCATTTCCCGCTGGTATGCCGACCGCTACAACGTCGAGATCGACCCCGAACACGAAGCCATTGTCACCATTGGCTCCAAGGAAGGTCTGGCGCACTTGATGCTCGCCACACTGGATCAGGGCGACACCGTGCTGGTGCCTAACCCCAGCTACCCGATTCACATCTATGGTGCGGTGATTGCCGGCGCCCAGGTGCGTTCGGTGCCACTGATCCCTGGCGTGGACTTTTTTGCCGAACTGGAAAAGGCCATTCGCGGCTCGATCCCCAAGCCAAAAATGATGATCCTGGGCTTCCCGTCCAATCCGACGGCGCAATGCGTCGAGCTGGATTTCTTCGAGCGCGTGGTGGCCCTGGCCAAGCAATATGATGTGCTGGTGGTGCACGATCTGGCCTACGCCGATATCGTCTATGACGGCTGGAAAGCGCCTTCCATCATGCAGGTCCCGGGCGCCAAGGACATTGCGGTGGAGTTTTTCACCCTGTCCAAAAGCTACAACATGGCAGGCTGGCGTATCGGCTTTATGGTGGGTAATGCGGAATTGGTCAACGCCTTGGCGCGGATCAAGAGCTACCACGACTATGGCACTTTCACACCGCTGCAAGTGGCCGCAATTGCCGCCCTTGAAGGCGACCAGCAGTGCGTCAAGGATATTGCCGAGCAGTACCGTCAACGCCGTAACGTCCTGGTCAAGGGGCTGCACGAACTGGGATGGATGGTCGAGAACCCCAAGGCTTCGATGTATGTCTGGGCCAAGATCCCCGAGGCTTACGCACACATGGGCTCACTGGAATTCGCCAAAAAGCTGCTGGCGGATGCCAAGGTCTGTGTGTCGCCAGGCGTAGGGTTTGGTGAATATGGTGACGATCATGTGCGTTTTGCCCTGATTGAAAACCAGGACCGCATTCGTCAGGCGCTACGCGGGATTCGCGCCATGTTCCGGGCAGATGGCTTAAGCGCTGGCTAAAGCCCGGCGCAAACCAAACCTGTAGATACTCTATGTGGGAGCGAGCCTGCTCGCGAAAGACCTTCGCGAGCAGGCTCGCTCCCACATTGGCAGTTTTCCTGTAGCCACTGCCGCAGGCTGCGACTACAGAATGTTGATGGCTTAAACCACCAGCGACAACAGCAGAATAAAGATCAAACCTACAATCGACAGGATGGTTTCCATCGCGGTCCAGGTTTTGAAGGTTTCAGCCACGGTCATGTTGAAGTACTGCTTCACCAGCCAGAAACCCGCATCGTTGACGTGAGACAAAATCAACGAGCCTGCCCCCGTCGCCAGCACCAGCAGTTCGCGGTTCACGCCCGGAATCATGTCCACCACCGGCAACACAATCCCCGCACCGGTAATCGTTGCTACGGTCGCAGAACCGGTCGCAATACGAATCACCGCAGCCACCAGCCAGGCCAGCAGAATCGGCGAGATCTGTGCGTTCACCGCCATGTGGCCGATCACGTCACCCACGCCACTGGCCACCAGCATTTGCTTGAAGCCACCGCCGGCACCAATGATCAGGATGATTGCAGCGGTCGGCGCCAGGCTCGCGTCGAGCAACTTGAGGATGCGCTTGGAGTCGATACCCTGCTTGTAGCCAAAGGTGTACAGCGCCAGCAACAGCGCCAGCAACAGGGCACTGATCGGGTGACCGATCATGTCCATCCAGACACGGAAGAAGTTGCCATCAGGCAGCGCTACGTCCGCGAACGTCTTGAGCAACATCAGGAACACCGGCAACAGCACGGTGATCAAGGTGATGGAGAAGCTCGGCAGCGTGCTCGACTCAGGCTCGCTCGCCAGTTGATCCATCAGCTCCTGGGACGCATGGCCGGGGATGTACTTGGAGATGAAAGTGCCGTAAATCGGGCCGGCGATGATTGCAGTCGGCAATGCGACGATCAGGCCGTACAAAATGGTTTTGCCGATATCAGCGCCAAACACGCCAATGGCCAGCAGTGGACCCGGGTGCGGCGGCACCAGCCCGTGAACGGCCGACAAGCCAGCGAGCAGCGGGATGCCGATCTTGATGATCGATACGCCCGTACGGCGCGCAACGATGAATACCAGCGGGATCAGCAATACAAAGCCGATCTCGAAAAATAGCGGAATGCCCACCAGGAACGCGGCGAACATCATTGCCCACTGCACCCGCTCCTTGCCGAAGGCCCTAATCAGCGTGCGCGCAATTTGATCGGCGCCACCGGAGTCGGCCATCATTTTGCCGAGCATGGTACCCAATGCCAGGATAATCCCGACAAAACCCAGCACCCCGCCAAAACCGTCCTGGAACGATTTGATGATCAGGTTGGCCGGCATGCCCGCCGTCAGGCCCAGGAATGCAGACGCGATAATCAGGGCAATGAACGGGTGAAGCTTGAAACGGGTGATCAGCACGATCAGCCCGATAATGGTCACCACTGCATCAAGCAGTAGGAAGGTGTTGTGGGACATGCCTAGCATGGGGCGTCTCCTGCCTTATTTTTATCAAGTACGAATGTGCAGCCGGGGCTGAGCTGGATAGCGCTGTCTGTCTGAAGCATCATGCGATTGTCTGCAACGAATGGTCGTGCCACCAATCACGGGCAGCACTCGCCAGTTGATTGATGTCATGGGTGGCCGCGTTCAGTGTAAGCACCAAAGGCTCATTGCTCGGGGACTCAAGGGTCGCGAACTGGCTGTCGATCAGGGTTTTTGGCATAAAGTGGCCGGGACGATGAGCCACTCGATCGGCCGCAACCGCCGGGGTCAGCTCAAGAAACACAAAACCCAGGCCGTCCACCGCACTGCGCAAGCGCTCGCGATAGCGCAGTTTAAGCGCCGAGCAGGTCAGGACCGGACGCTGACCGCTGGCAACCGCACGACGCAGTTCATCGCACAGGCTGTCTAGCCAGCCGGCACGATCATCATCAGTCAGGGGAATACCGGCACTCATTTTGGCGATATTGGCCGCAGGGTGAAACGCATCGCCTTCAATCGGGGTCGCGCCATTGAGCTGGCACAGTGCCTGGCTCACGCTGGATTTGCCGCAGCCGGCAACACCCATAATGACCAGGGCAGTGATAGGTTGACTCATGAAACACCTCAGTCCGTAGACAGCGCTGTCTTTGTCCATGCGTTCAATACTTGAAAGCAAAGCACAAAGCCTAGGCTACCGACGTCTATTTCTCATTTTTATGGGGAACGCGGTAACGCTCTCGACATACAAAGCTGGGGTTACTGACTTACACACAATCAGGCAATTGCGGGCACGCCAGGACAGCGCTACCTTAGTGACTTGTATTTTGTTTGGCAAGCCACCCTGATGACCACCTCTAAAAACGATAAAAACACCCGAACCACGGGTCGCCCCACCCTCAACGAAGTTGCCCGCCTTGCGGGGGTCAGCCCCATTACCGCCTCTCGCGCCTTGCGCGGTATCAGTAGCGTCGCCACCGAGCTTGCAGAAAAGGTGCGCATTGCCGCTGACGAGCTGAACTACGTGGTCAATCCGGCCGCCCGCGCATTGGCCTCGGCGCAGAGCCACTCCGTAGTGGTGCTGGTGCCTTCATTGTCCAACCTGCTGTTTATCGACACCCTCGAAGCGATCCATGACGTATTGCGCCCCCGTGGGTTTGAGGTGCTAATCGGTAACTTCCACTACTCGCGTGATGAAGAAGAAAACCTGCTGCGCAACTATATGGCCTACCACCCTCGCGGCCTGTTGTTGACTGGCTTTGACCGCTCCGAAAGTTCACGCCGCATGATTGAGGCCAGCAATGTGCCGTGTGTGTACATGATGGAACTGGATGCCGCCGAGGGCCTGAACTGCGTAGGTTTTTCCCAGTTGAAGGCCGGCGAAACCGCCGCCCGGCACCTGATCTCCCGTGGGCGGCGCCACCTGGCCTATATCGGAGCCCAACTCGACCAGCGCACGCTCCTGCGCGGCGAAGGTTACCGTCGCGCCTTGCAGGAAGCCGGCCTGTACAACCCCGACCTTGAGGTACTGACGCCCCGCCCGTCCTCCGTGGGCCTGGGCGGCGAGCTTTTTTTGCAATTGCTCGCCAGCCACCCGCAAGTGGATGCGATCTTTTTCGGCAACGATGACCTGGCCCAGGGCGCCCTGCTGGAGGCTGCACGCTTCGGGATTAAAATCCCGGACCAGATTGCCATACTGGGATTTAACGACCTGCCGTCATCCGAGTTCATGGTGCCGCGCCTGAGCAGTATTCGCACACCTCGTGAAGCTATTGGCCGTCGCGCAGCCGAGCAGATGCTCACACTGATGGCCGGCAATAAAGTGGCCAACCCGGTGCAGGACATGGGCTTTGAACTGATGGTGCGCGAGAGCAGCTGACGAGGCCTTGATGGGCCTTCAGCCCTTGTCGCAGCCTCGTACCCCGTCAGCAACCACAGGAAGTGGCGGCTATTAATGCAACTGTAACGTCGAGTTGAACTGGCTGATCGCATCGACCACGTGCCGGGAGCCCTGCTGGATTTCCAGGATGGCCTCCCCCGCCTCGTTCGCCAGTTCGACCCCAAGGCCGGTACGACTCAGGCTCGACTGCATGCTCGTCACCGCGCTCAGCGAGAGATCATGGTTCTTGCGCACCACTTCGACGATCTCCAGCGTCGCCGCACTGGTGCGCGCCGCCAGGCTTCTGACTTCATCCGCCACGACGGCAAAACCGCGACCATGCTCCCCGGCCCTCGCCGCTTCTATGGCCGCATTGAGTGCCAGTAAATTGGTCTGATCGGCAATTCCGCGAATGGTCTGCACAATTTTGCCGATGATGTCCGACTGTTTGCTCACCGCATCAATGCTTTGCGCCGCTTCGTTGAGGTCCCTGGAAATGGCTTCGATGATTTGCACCGTCTGCTGAACCACCTGCGATCCTTTCTGCGCACAGGCATCGTTTTGCACTGAGGTGGTGTGGGCCGATTCTGCCGCGGTTTGCAGGTTGGTGACTTGAGCCGTGATATCGCTGGCGAACTTCACCACTTTATACAGTCGGCCCTTGGCATCAAAAATCGGGTTATAGGATGCCTCAAGGAAAACCGTATGGCCGTACTTGTCGACCCGCTCAAAACGCCTGGAGTGGTATTCACCGCGATTCAGCGAGGCCCAGAAAGCTTTGTATTGGGCCGACTCGCTCTCACTGCGGCGACAGAACATCCCGTGGTGCTGACCGACAATTTCATTCAGCCCGTAGTGCATGGTGTCGAGAAAGTTCTGGTTGGCATTAATGACCCGACCATCAGGTGAAAACTCGATCACCGCCATGGAGCGGCTCAAGGCATTCACGATGCTCTGGTTTTCGTGCTCCTTATTGATTCGGTCTGTGATGTCCGAGGCGACTTTGATCACGCTGGTGACCTGACCGCCTGCACCGATGATCGGCATGTAACTGGCTTCCAGCCACACTTCACGCCCTGACTTGTCGAGCCGCAGAAAGGTGCCACTCAGAGGTTCGCCTGTTGCCAGATCGCGCCAAAAACGGCTGTACTCGCTGCCTTTGGCATACGCCTGTTCACAGAAGAGGCGGTGGTGCTTGCCGCGGACCTCTTCGCTGGAATAACCCATGACCCGGGAAAAATTGTCATTGACCTCCAGGATGGTGCCATCCGGGGTGAACTCAATAATTGCCATGGATCGGCTGATGGCTTGAACCTTGGCCGCCATATCACTCAATGAGCCGTTAAGGCGTTGATTCTCAAGCAGGTCGGCTTTGCGGCGCGAATTAAACATGGCTCAATCCCTGGAGGTGCTGTCTATTGATAATTCAAAAGTTTCAAGACACAACAAACCGCCTGCGCTTTTAACTTTTAACGTTAGAGCTGTACGCACTTCTAGGGTTTAAGCATTTGACTGCTCAGGCCCCGTGAGGGTGGAGCATAGCCAGTCAAATAACACGTGCAAGCAAATAGCCATCAGAATGCGACGGAACGCTCACGCGCAAGAAAGTTACCAAATGGACGATGCAGACTAAAAAACAGTGGGAGCTCGAGAACCGAGCCCCCGACACATCAATCAATGACCAAACAATCCGGCGTCGGACTTTTTGGATTTTTTATCAGCGCGTTTTTCATCGGCTGTTTTAGCCGGCTTTTTCTTCGCGGCTTTCTTTGAATCCATACCTTTAGCCATGTTATGAGCTCCAGTGTTCAGGGATGTGAGCTCAGGTATAACACTGATCGTGGGGTAACTTTTATTTAAAACCTGTTATTCAAAAAAGAATGCTTTATTACCGGCTTTAATTCCGAATCAGCCTCAATATCAAGGCGCAAAGGCGCGATAAAAAACATTCCCTTGTTTGTATATAATGCGCGCCCCCTCACTTTTGGCCTGTGGACTCATGACCGCGATTGTTTATGCCCCGCTTGAAGCGCCTTTATGGCCGTTGATGAACAAGTTTTATCGCTCTCACCAGTCGTCGATGAAAGCGGTCAAGGACGCGCAACTGTGGGTCGCCCGCCAGGAGGAGATCATTGCGGGGTTGTGTTTGCGGCCCGTGGCACATGGTTACTGGCTGACCGGGCTATTTGTCGCGCCGGCACTGCGCGGGCAAGGCGTGGCGGGCGAACTGGTCAGGGGCGCAGCCGCAACCTGTGAAGGCCCGGTCTGGCTGTTCTGCGACCCTGAACTGCAAGGCTTCTATGAACATCTGGGCTTCAGCCTGGACGTGGACTTGCCCCACGCCCTGCACGAGCGGCTGGTTCGCTATCAACGCAACAAGGCGATGATAGCGCTGGGGACTACTCCTTCGTGCCGGGCTCCAGATCCGGGAACAGCACCTCAATAAAGCCGAACTTGGTGAAATCCTTGATCCGTGACGGGTACAGGCGGCCGATCAGGTGGTCGCATTCATGTTGCACCACCCTTGCGTGAAAACCTTCGGCCACGCGTACGACCGGCTCACCTTTAGGGGTAAAACCTTCGTAACGGATCTTGTGAAAACGCTCGACCATCCCGCGCAGGCCGGGCACTGACAGGCAACCTTCCCAGTCTTCTTCTAAAGCCGGGCTCAGCGGCGTGATCAGCGGGTTGATCAGGATGGTCTGCGGCACGGCCTCGGCATCCGGGTAACGCTCGCTGTGCTCAAAACCAAAGACCACCAGTTGCAGATCAACGCCGATCTGAGGCGCTGCCAGACCTACGCCACCCGCGTGCTCCATGGTTTGCAGCATGTCGTCCAGTAACTGCCAAAGCTGCGGCGTGTCGAACATCTCCTCTGGCACCGGTTTGGCTACACGCAATAAACGCTCGTCGCCCATTTTCAGAATTTCACGAATCATGGTCAGTTTTCATCAGAAGTGGGTTTAATGGAATGGTCGCGGCCCAGGCCGGAGACATGGTGCTTTGGATCAGAGTCTTCAGATTCATTGAAGGTTTTCTCACCCGGATTCTTGCCTTCGGCCGACAGATGCTCGATCACGGCATTCATTTCCGCCCCCAGCAGCAGCACCGCGGACGAGATGTAGAAGTACAGCAACAGCACGATAATCGCGCCGATACTGCCATACATGGCGTTGTAGTCCGCGAAGGTTTTTACATAAAAAGCAAAACCCAATGACGCCACAATCCACACAACTACCGCCAGCACCGAGCCCGGCGTAATGAAGCGAAATTTCTGCTCTACGTCGGGCATCACGTAATACATCACGGCCACGGCGATCATCATCAGCAAAATAACCACCGGCCAGCGCAGTATGGTCCACAGCGTGACCACAAAATCTTCAAGCCCCACCTGCCCCGCCAGCCAGCTCATCACCTGCGGCCCGAGCACCATCAGCGCAGCGGCAACCAGGAGCATGCCGGCAATGCCTATGGTGTAAAAAATCGACAGCGGAAAGCGCTTCCAGATGGGCCGCCCTTCAACCACGTCATACGCGGCATTCATCGCGCTCATCATCAACCGCACACCCGCCGAAGCCGTCCACAGCGCAATCACGATACCCACCGACAGCAATCCGCCCTTGGACTGCTGCAACTGATCGATCACCGGGTTGACCTGCTCCAGCGCTTGGGGCGGCAGCACCAATTCGGACTGCAGGCGCAGCCAGGTAAAGAAGTCGGGCAGATGCAAAAAGCCGATCAGTGCGATCAGAAACAGAATGAAGGGGAACAGCGAAAACAACATTTGATAGGCCAGTGCCGACGCATAGGTCGACATTTCATCGTCGATGAATTCCTTGACCGTGCGGATCAATACTTTGCCCAAGGGCAGGCCGTTCAAGCCTGGAACAAACATAGCGTCTCCTTTCGCCGCGTAGTTATTGAGTTCAACACGCCTCCAAGTGAAGGGTTTTACCTAAAAGTAGTTCAATTGGCGACGCTGAAAACGCGTAACCGCCAAACCAGTGAAAAGGCTACCCCACAGTTGACCCGCGTGCCTCACATCGAGTTTCATTTATTTCTGCCCATCATTTCGTCGTTCCGTGCAGGTTGGGCTTTATGTTTGCCCCCTAACCCCCGAGAATACGCGACGTACTCAGGCTATGACGCTGAAGATCCGCAATTGTAGGAAGGTTATGAAACTCGATAAAAAGCTGGCCATCGCCCGCAGAAACCAGGAACTCGGCGGCGCAGTGCTCGGCGTCAACAACTGCCATTTCGCCGCACTGAACACCAACAAGAACATCTGGTGGTTCGATATCCCGTTGGCCCGTCTGGCCGTCGGTCAATACGAATGGGTGCACCTGTTGTTGCACACCCCGAGCACCGACGAATTGCTGCACTTGAAGGTAACGACTGCATTCCTGCGCGAAAAACGCGAAGGCATGGTAGTACGTGCGACCCACAAACGTACGCCAACCATGAGCCTTGAACTGAGCGCAGACAAGGACTCATTCCTGCAGGATGTACGTCCGACAGGTACAGGCGTCAATTTCGCACAGTTCGTACTGTAGTCGCGGCCAAAGGCTGCGCGCCAAAACAACAAAGCCCCGCATTGCGGGGCTTTGTCGTATCCGGGCCAGTTACTTTTTAAGGCCCAGCTTCCTCAGCTCTTCATCTCGCAACTCACGACGCAGGATTTTGCCCACGTTGGTAGTCGGCAAGCTGTCGCGGAACTCGACGAATTTCGGTGCCTTGTAGGCCGTCAGGTTAGCGCGCATATGAGCCATCACCTGATCCTTGGTCAGCGTCATGCCCGGCTTGACCACGATAAACACCTTGATCAGCTCACCGGTTTTTTCATCAGGGATACCAATGGCCGCTGACTGCAAGACGCCCGGCAACGAGGCCATCACATCTTCCAGCTCGTTGGGGTAAACATTGAAGCCCGAGACCAGGATCATGTCTTTTTTGCGATCGACGATACGCATATAGCCATCAGGCTGAATGATCGCGATATCACCGGACTTCAACCAGCCTTCGCTGTCCATGATTTCGGCGGTCGCGTCAGGACGCTCCCAGTAGCCTTTCATGACCTGCGGACCCTTGATGCACAGCTCGCCCACCTCACCCAGAGGCAACTCCTCACCCGCATCGTTGATCACTTTGCACAGGGTCGAAGGCATCGGAATGCCGATAGTGCCCACCTGGATGTTCTGGATCGGGTTTACCGAGGCCACAGGGCTGGTTTCGGTCATGCCGTAGCCTTCACAGATCGGGCAACCGGTCACGGTTTTCCAGCGTTCGGCCACTGACAGTTGCAACGCCATGCCGCCCGACAACGTCACCTTGAGGGCTGAAAAGTCCAGCTTGCGGAACGCTTCGTTATTGCACAGCGCCACAAACAGGGTATTGAGGCCGACAAAACCGGTGAACTTCCACTTGGACAGTTCTTTAACCATCGCCGGCAAATCACGCGGGTTGCTGATCAGCACGTTATGGTTGCCGAGCAACATCATCGCCATGCAGTGAAAGGTAAACGCGTAGATGTGGTACAGCGGCAATGGCGTGATCAGGATTTCACACCCCTCATTGAGGTTGGAGCCCATCAACGCCTTGCACTGCAACATGTTGGCAATCAGGTTACGGTGGCTCAGCATCGCGCCCTTGGCCACGCCCGTGGTGCCGCCGGTGTATTGCAGCACGGCAACATCACTGCTGACCGGGCTGGCTTCCTTGACCGGCTGGCCCTGCCCTTTGCGCAGCACTTCGTTGAACTTGATGGCCTGGGGCAAGTGATAGGCCGGAACCATTTTCTTCACATACTTGATGACACTGTTGATCAGCACACGCTTGAAGGGCGACAGCATGTCGGCCACTTCGGTGACGATCACATACTTGACCGAGGTCTGCGGCACAACCTTCTCGGCCAGATGCGCCATGTTCGCCAGACAGACCAGCGCCTTGGCGCCGGAGTCCTTGAACTGATGTTCCATTTCCCGTGCGGTGTACAGCGGGTTGGTATTAACCACGATCAAGCCGGCGCGGATGGCTCCGAACACAGCGATCGGGTATTGCAACAAGTTGGGCAACTGTACGGCGATACGATCGCCGGGTTGCAGGTCGGTGTGCTGCTGCAACCAGGCAGCAAAAGCACCCGACTGCTCGTAGAGCTCGCCGTAGGTGATGGTTTTACCGAGGTTACTGAACGCCGGTTTATCGGCGAAACGCTGGCAAGATTCCCGCAGTACCGTCTGAATATTTGGGTATTCATCCGGGTTGATTTCAGCAGCAATCCCTGTTGGGTACTTGTCCTTCCAAAAGCCTTCAATCATGGAAGCCCACTCCTAAGCGTTGCGAATTCTTCACCGCATTGGCTGCGGTTATTATTTGTGTGATTTTTATAATGGACAATTCTGGCTTTTACTTGCCTGGAAGTCACAAAGCGCGCCGAGAGTAGCAGCTTTGCCAAAGGGCGCCTAGAGCCAAAAATGGGCTTTAGAGTCACAAACCTGACTGTAGGACAATCCAAAGTCATCATTAGTACAAAGACTCTATTAGTAACAAAAACGCTCTATGTCGGGCTTTACAGCGCACCTGCCGAGGCTGCTTCACTCTTATTGCGGCCAAATAAAAACGCCCGCTGCCTTGAGGCTAGCGGGCGTCTGTCGCCAGGTTGAACGAATCAGGCGATATCACGTAACTCACGCCGCAGGATTTTGCCCACCGGCGTCATGGGCAAAGACTCGCGCAGCACTATCTGCTTGGGCACCTTGTAACCGGTGAAATTGTCTTTGCAGTAAGCTTTCAGCTCTTCAACGGTTACTCCGCCTGCGCGGGGCACTACAAACAGTTTGACCGCCTCCCCCGTACGTTCGTCGGGAACGCCAATCACCGCACAGTTCGCCACTTTGGGGTGCGCCATGACGATGTCTTCGATTTCGTTGGGGTACACATTGAAGCCCGAGACGATAATCAGGTCTTTCTTGCGGTCGACGATGCGGACAAAACCGTCAGGATCTATGACCGCGACATCACCGGTCTTGAACCACCCTTCGGCGTCCAGTACTTCGGCGGTGGCTTCGGGGTTTTGCCAGTAGCCTTTCATCACTTGCGGGCCTTTGACACAGAGCTCGCCCCGTTCGCCCAATCCCAGGTCTACACCCTCGTCGCTGATCACTTTCATGGCCGTCCCCGGAACCGGCATGCCCACCGTCCCCAGCCTTGCCAGAGAACCACAGGGGTTGGCACTGGCCACCGGCGAAGTTTCTGTCAGGCCGTAACCTTCGACAATCCGGCACCCCGTGATTTTTTCCCAGCGCTCGGCCGTGGCCTTGACCAGCGCCGTGCCGCCCGAGTTGGTGATTTTAAGCCCTGAGAAATCCAGGGTCTTGAAGTCCGGGTGGTCCATCAGCGCCACAAACAAGGTGTTGAGCCCCAGGAACGCGGTGAATTTCCAGTTCTTGAGTTCCTTGATGAAGCCTTTGATGTCACGCGGGTTGGTGATCAGGACGTTGTGGTTGCCGGTGACCATCATGCCCATGCAATTAGCGGTGAATGCATAGATATGGTACAGCGGCAAAGGCCCGATCATGATCTCGCGACCGTCCTTGAGAATGGGCTGACCGTCAGCCCCATGCTGGGACAGGCAAGCGCGAAGCTGCTGCATATTGGCGATCAGATTGCCATGGGTCAGCATCGCGCCTTTGGGCAGGCCGGTGGTGCCGCCGGTGTATTGCAGAACCGCGGTGTCGTCCAGCGATACCGTCAGGGGGCGGATAACTTGCCCGGCGCCCCGGCGCAAAACGCTTTTGAAGGAAATCGCCTGGGGCAACTGATAAGCCGGTACCAGCTTTTTGACCTTGTCGACCACCAGATTGGTGATCCAGCCTTTGGCGGCCGGCATCATGTCGCCCATTCTGGCTTCGATCAGGTAGTCGATTTCGGTGTCTTTGAGCACTTCCTGCACGCGTTTGCCGAACATGTTCAGGTACACCAGCGCGCGAATGCCCGCGCTCTTGAACTGGTGGAGCATCTCGCGCGAGGTGTAGAGCGGGTTGGTGTTGACCACCACCAGCCCCGCACGCATGGCACCGAAAACGGCAATCGGGTATTGCAGGGTGTTGGGCATTTGCACGGCGATACGGTCGCCGGGTTTGAGATCGGTATATTCCTGCAGATAGCCGGCAAAAGCGGCACTGTAGCGCTCCAGCTCGGCATAGGTGATGGTCACCCCCAAATTGCTGAAAGCCGGGCGATCTGCGAACTTCTTGCAGGAGCGTTCAAACACATCAACCACCGACTTGAAAGTCGTCATGTCGATGTCCAGCGGCACACCGGCCGGGCGTTTATCATTCCAGAAATCAGGTTGCATTGTTTTTATCCTCGTACCTGAGCGTGTCTGGCCGCGTCTTTCACTCAGTGAAAAGCGGAACCTGCGGACGTTAACAGTTATCAAGTTGTAGGCAAATACGGCGATCTTCGCCATTTACATCTTGAATCTTATTGCTGCGACCACGCCTGTTGAGTGGCCACTGCGCAAATGCGCTATACACTGCTACGACAACAAATAAAGGAACTGCCATGTCCCCTGCGACTTTTTGGCTGGAGGCGAATGACCGCAGCGGTCTTTTCGTTAACCAGTGGCTGCCGGCAGGCAGCCCCAAAGCCATTGTTTTACTGGATCATGGCATGGCCGAACACAGTGGTCGTTATGCCCGCCTGGGCAAAGTGCTGTGTGATGCCGGTTATGGGCTATATGCTCACGACCAGCGTGGCCACGGCAAAACAGCCGAACGTGGAACCCTGGGCTACTTTGCCGATAACGATGGCTGGTGTGCGGTGGTCAGTGATGTGGCCAGCCTTAGCCGGCATATCAACCAGACCCATCCGGGAGTGCCGGTTTTTCTGCTCGGCCACAGCATGGGCAGTTACATCGCCCAGGCCTACTTGATGCATCACAGTGCCAGCCTGCAAGGCGCCATACTCAGTGCTTCGAATTTCCAGCCAGTGGCGCTGTATCGCGCCGCCAGCCTGATCGCACGTTTCGAGCGTTTGCGTCAGGGGCCCAAAGGCCGCAGTGCGCTGATCGAGTGGTTGTCTTTCGGCTCGTTCAATAAAGCCTTCAAGCCCAATCGCACGCGGTATGACTGGCTCAGCCGCGATCCGGCCCAGGTCGATGCCTACGCCAGCGACCCCCTGTGCGGCTTTCGTTGCACCAATCAGCTATGGATCGACCTGCTCGGCGGGTTGCAGCAAATCAGCAAAGCGTCCAATCTGGCTCAAATCGATCCGGGCCTGCCGTTACTTATAATGGGCGGCGAATGTGATCCGGTGAGTGAAGGCAAGCGTCTCACTGATCTGGCCACGGCTTTGCGAAATGCCGGCAATCGTCAGTTGCAGCTCAATCTGTACCCGCAAGCGCGGCACGAACTCTTCAACGAAACCAATCGCGACCAAGTGATGGCAGACGTGATTGAGTGGCTCAATCAAGCGTTGAGCCGCACTCGCCCGCAGCGCAGTGAATGACTTAATACCGATTTCACCTTTCAAGACTTTAAAATCTCTTAAAATCAAAGCTTTAAAACCAAACACTCGTCACAGGACATGCGCTAGATGACTCAGGTTACCAACACCCCGTACGAAGCCCTCGAAGTCGGCCAGACTGCCAGCTACAGCAAGACCGTCGGAGAGCGCGACATTCAACTTTTTGCGGCCATGTCCGGCGACCACAACCCGGTGCACCTCGATCCTGTGTTCGCCGCGGGGACCATGTTCAAAGAGCGCATTGCCCACGGCATGTTCAGTGGCGCATTGATCAGCGCCGCCGTCGCCTGCGAACTGCCTGGGCCGGGCACTATTTATGTCGGCCAGCAAATGAGCTTCCAGAAGCCGGTAAAAATCGGTGACACCCTCACCGTGCGCCTGGAAATCCTGGAAAAGATGCCAAAGTTCCGCGTGCGCATCGCCACCCGCGTTTTCAACCAGCACGATGAAATCGTCGTCGATGGCGAAGCCGAAATCATTGCACCGCGCAAACAACAAACCGTGACCCTGCCGGTACTGCCAGCAATCAGCATCGGTTAATCCCCACCCATTAAAAAACGCCGGCTGACCGGCGTTTTTTTATTCAGGCTGGAGCACTAGGCGCGAGCGCGAGCCTCGTTGCGCAGAGCCTTGACCTGATCGTGATTGCGTTGCACGCCATGCAGTTGGCGCTCTACCAGATCACGAATACCTACCAGGTTGTGCTTGCTGATTTTCTCCAGCGCTTCTTTATAAGCCTTCAGCGCATGGTCTTCGCCGCGCTCGGCTTCGTTGAGCACCGCCTCTTCACCTTTGCCGGTAAACACGGATTTGACGTCTACCCAACGGCGGTGCAAGTCGCCGGCCACGCTGGTGCTGGTCTCAGGGTCGCCGCCCAAGGCACGTACCTGGGCCTGCAACTCGGCCGCTGCGGCTGCGCATTCGGCAGAACGCTTGGCAAACAGCGCTTTGAGTTCCGGGTGTTTGATATCTTCAGCGCAGGTCTTGAAGCCTTCCTGGCCATCTTTGCTGGTTTCGATCAAATCGTTCAGGACGCTAATGGCTTCTTTATTAAGGTCAGTCATTGTTCAATTCCTTACAAGGTTGAGGATCGTGCAATAGAGTTTGCAGTCCTCATGCCAGCTTTCTAACAAAATAAAATCCTTATTAATCAGCGCCTTAAGTAATTAACAAATATCTGTATCCGGTTTATTTGCATGACCTGTCAATTGGCCTTCATGCAAATTGCCTGTATTTTTCACACCATGGCTCCACGCACTGAAGGCCCCTGCATGAACCCCGAAAAGCTCGAACTGCTGGTGACACGCGAAATGCCCTTCGGCAAATACAAAGGCCGAATCATCGCTGACCTGCCAGGCCAGTACCTGAACTGGTTTGCCCGCGAAGGCTTCCCCCACGGCGAGCTGGGCGGGTTGCTGGCCCTGATGCA
Organism: Pseudomonas deceptionensis; assembly: GCF_900106095.1. Classification (NCBI taxonomy): domain Bacteria; kingdom Pseudomonadati; phylum Pseudomonadota; class Gammaproteobacteria; order Pseudomonadales; family Pseudomonadaceae; genus Pseudomonas; species Pseudomonas deceptionensis. The sequence goes on from NZ_FNUD01000002.1 coordinate 4,722,374, forward strand.
AGAGATCGATCACAACGGCCTGTCGGACCTGCTCGACCCGTTGCGCGCCAAACACTCAAAGCCCAAACCTCGCCACTGACAGAGTTGCCCCATGCCAAGGATTGAAGATAACGCCCGCGACGAAAACTTCTGGCACGCCATTGCCGAGCGCTACGACGTAGCACCCGGCCCGATCAATCTGGAAAACGGCTATTTCGGGCGCATGACCCGCGGCGTAGCGCAGGACTACCAGCGCAATATCGACTTTATTAACCGCAACAACTCTCTGCCTGTGCGCCAGCACTTCGATCAGGGCCAGAGCAGCGAACTGCGCAACCAGCTGGCTGACCTGCTAGGCCTGGACCCGGCAGGCGTCGCACTGACAGCACGCGCTTCAGATGCCCTGCAATCGTTGATTCGCAACTACAACGGCCTGCAACCCGGCGATCAATTGCTGATCTGCGACCTGGAATACCACAGCGTCGAATATGCGATGCGCTGGGTCGCCCGTCAGCGCGGGCTGGAACTCATCGAAATATCCCACAAGCATCCCGCCACCCATGAAAGCCTGGTGGCCAGCTATCGCGAAGCCTTTGAGCGTCATCCGCGCATCAAACTGATGGCCCTCACCCACGTGACCCACCGCACCGGGCTGGTGCTGCCCGTGCAGGAAATTGTCGCGGCGGCCAAGGAACACGGGGTCGATGTGATCCTTGACGGTGCCCACGCACTGGGCCAGATCGAGTTCGACCTGCAGGCACTGGGCGTTGCCTTTGCCGGATACAACCTGCATAAGTGGGTCGGTGCGCCGTTGACTCTGGGCTTTATGTATATCGACCCGCTGCGCCTGGCCGATATAGACCCCGACATGGGCGACCGGCATTACCCGGAACCGGACATCCGCAACCGCTCGCCCTATGGCACGGTCAACATCCCGGCGTGGCTGACCCTGCCCAAAGTGTTGCAGGAGCATGAGGAGATGGGTGGCACCAGGGCCAAGGGGGCACGCCTGAACTATCTGCGCGATCTGTGGGTCAGTGAGGCGCGCAAAATGCCGGGCATTGAAGTGCTGATTGAAGATGACCCGCGGCTGCGTTGCGCGATTACGTCGCTGCGCTTTACCCATCTGCAGGATCAACAGCCGATGGTTGACCGCCTGCTCAAGGACTACAACCTGTTCACCGTCGCCCGCAATGGCTCGGCGTGCGGCAGTTGTATCCGGATTACCGTCGGGTTTACCACCACGCGGGATGACATCCATCAGCTAATCAAAGCGTTGCGCGAGCTTTCACAGGCTCACGCATAACCCTGTAAAAATTCTGTTACCCCCGTGGGAGCGAGCCTGCTCGCGAATGATCTTCGCGAGCAGGCTCGCTCCCACGGCTGAAGTATCTGCGCCAGCAGCTACACAAATACGCAGGCAAAAAAAAGGTGCGCCGACCAAGCGCACCAAAGAACCGTAGAACACACAACAAATTCGGAACTAAAACATCAATCCAGCAGCGCAAGCGCCTCGGCGGTGCATTCCTGGATACGGGCCCAGTCGCCGTTCTTGATCCATTCGCTGTCCAGCATCCAGCTACCGCCTACACACATCACGTTTTTCAACGCCATGTAGCTGCGAATGTTCGCCGGGCTCACGCCGCCAGTCGGGCAGAATTTCACTTCGCCAAACGGGCCGCCCAATGCCTTGATCGCGGCCACACCGCCACTGACTTCAGCCGGGAACAGTTTGAAGCGACGGTAGCCCAACCCGTAGCCTTCCATGATCCCGGAGGCATTGCTGATGCCCGGCAGCAGCGGGATATCGCTGGCTACACTGGCCTGCAACAAGTCACGGGTAATGCCCGGCGTCACGATAAATTGCGAACCCGCCTCTTCTGCCGCTGCCAGCATATGCCGATCCAGCACAGTGCCTGCGCCGGTCACCAGCTCAGGGCGTTGATCGCGCAAGATACGGATCGCCTTGAGGCCGAACGCCGAACGCAGGGTCACTTCCAGGGCCGTCAGACCACCGGCCGCCAGCGCATCGGCCAGCGGCAGAATGTCTTGTTCGCGAGCGATGGTAATCACCGGCAGAATCCGGGCACGGTCACAGAGGCTGTCGATCAGGGCGACTTTATCCGCCATCGATACGTTCGCAATTGTTGTTGTCATGGCAGCTGATCCTTGGCTCATGGGCACCAGTAAATCTCTAACGTAGGTTGCAGAAAGGCACGAACCGGCAAGGCGGCAACATCAGTGCCCCCCAGCGCTTCGTTGAGGGTGTTCAATTTGGCCTGCCCCTGGATCGACAGCACCTTGTGTTTTGCGCTCGCCAGCAGGCTGCGGCTCATGCTCAGGCGTTGATGCGGCACGGTCGGCGCCAGCATCGCCCAGCAACGGCGCGGGTTATCCAGCTGCAACGCTTCGGTCAGGTTCGGGCTGTCGGGGAACAGCGACGCGGTATGCCCGTCATCGCCCATGCCCAGGATCAGCACGTCAATCGGTGGCAACTCGGCCAGGCCCTGGTCGGCCTCTAATGCAGCTTTTTCAACCGTGGCTGCCGCATTGTACAAACCGACAAAACGGGCCTTGGCTGCCGGGCCTTGCAGCAGGTGCTTTCTGAGCAGGCCAGCATTGCTGTCGGCGTGCTCCACCGGCACCCAGCGTTCGTCAGCCAGGCTGACGACCACTTTCGACCAGTCGACCGGCTGCTTGATCAGGCTCTCGAAAAAAGCCACCGGGCTACGGCCGCCAGACACCACCAGGGTGGCAACACCCTGCTGGGCAATGGCTTGATTCAATTGCCCGGCAACACTTGCTGCCAGCCCCTCGGCCAATGACGCCGGGTTTTTGAAGGTGCGCGCGTTGACGCCTTCAGGCAGTTTCATATCAGATATCGCCATACCAAGACCTCCCGTCCCGCGTAATCAGTGCAATGGAACTCATCGGTCCCCAGGAGCCCGCCGCATAGGGCTTGGGCGCATCACCGGACTTTTTCCAGCCGGCGATCAACTGGTCGCACCATTTCCATGCCGCTTCAATTTCGTCTTTGCGCACAAACAGGTTCTGGTTGCCGCGCATCACTTCGAGTAACAGACGCTCGTAGGCATCCGGGATCCGCTCACTGCGATAAGTGTCGGAAAAATTCAGTTGCAACGGGCCGCTGCGCAGCTGCATGCCCTTGTCCAGACCCTGTTCTTTGGTCATCACACGCAAGGAAATGCCTTCGTCCGGCTGCAGGCGAATAATCAGCTTGTTGCCGATTTGCAGGCGCTGCTCCGGGGCGAAGATGTAGTGCGACGGTTCCTTGAAGTGGATCACGATCTGCGACAGCTTTTGTGGCATGCGCTTACCGGTGCGCAGGTAAAACGGCACACCCGCCCAACGCCAGTTGCGAATATCGGCGCGCAGGGCCACAAAAGTTTCAGTGTCGCTCTGGGTGTTGGAGTTTTCTTCCTCCAGGTAACCCGGCACCGACTGCCCTTCGCTGTAACCCGCGATGTACTGGCCGCGCACCACTTGGGTGGTCAGGCCTTCGGCACTGATCGGGGCCAGTGCCTTGAGCACTTTTACCTTCTCGTCGCGAATGCTGTCGGCCGACAGGTCCGCAGGCGGGTCCATCGCAATCAGGCACAACAGCTGCAACAAGTGGTTCTGAATCATGTCGCGCAGCTGGCCGGCCTTGTCGAAATAACCCCAGCGACCTTCGATGCCCACTTTCTCGGCCACGGTGATTTCAACGTGGGAGATGTAGCGCTGGTTCCACTGGGTTTCAAACAGGCTGTTGGCAAAGCGCAGCGCGATCAGGTTTTGTACGGTTTCTTTGCCCAGGTAGTGGTCGATGCGGTAGATGCGGTTCTCGGGGAAGAACTGCGCCACAGCGTCGTTGACCTTGCGCGAAGACTCGAGGTCCGAACCGATGGGTTTTTCCAGCACCACACGGGTGTTTTCAGTCAGGCCGACTTTGGACAGGTTCTCGCAAATCGCGCCGTAAACCGCCGCAGGCGTGGCGAAGTAGGCGATCAGGCGCTGCTCTGTTCCGGCAAGTTGTGCCAGGGACAGATAATCGTCAGTCTTGAAAAAATCCACATGCAGATAGCTCAGACGAGCCAGGAAGCGGGTCACCGCTTCATCTTCGATTTCCTTGTCGCCGACATACTGGCGCAACTGGCTGTCGATATGCGCCAGGTGCGAGAGAGCGTCGCCCGGCTCGCGAGCCAGCGCGAGAATGCGCGTGTCAGCATGGAGCAGACCGGCGCGGTCCAGTTGGTATAAAGCAGGAAACAACTTGCGCAGGGCCAAATCGCCAAGGGCGCCGAACAAGGCAAAGGTGCACGGTTCAACCGTAATCGAAGGCATGATGTTTGTTCTTTTATCAAGTTAAGCTACAAATACCTTTTTTCAAGGCATCACTCAAGGAAAAATGTAGTAATAAACACAACATTTTCTCAAAATTCAGATTCCTGCTAGTGGTCGTCACAGGCCACCAGTAGGATAGGCCACCTTCCAGAACCGCTTTAGCCCGGTTCTTGCATCGCTGACCCAAGGATCATAAATGGACCGCGTGCGAAATTTACTCGAACAGATCAAAAGCCGCCTCGAAGACCTGAACAAGGCCGAGCGCAAAGTGGCTGAAGTCATCCTGCAGAACCCGCAGCAGGCGACCCGGTTCAGCATTGCTGCGCTCGCTCAGGCCGCGTCGGTCAGCGAACCCACGGTCAACCGCTTTTGCCGTTCATTCGGCGTCAGCGGCTACCCCGAGCTAAAGCTGCAACTGGCACAAAGCCTGGCCAGCGGCGCAGCTTATGTCAGTCGGGCCGTTGAGGCCGATGACAATCCAGAAGCCTACACCCAAAAGATTTTCGGCAGCGCCATTGCCTCGCTGGACAGTGCCTGCCAGGCATTGGACCCGAACCTTATCAGTCGCGCCGTCGACTTGCTGATTCAGGCTCGGCAAATCCACTTTTTCGGCCTGGGTGCTTCGGCCCCCGTGGCGCTGGATGCACAACACAAGTTCTTCCGCTTCAACCTCGCCGTCACGGCCCACGCCGACGTCCTGATGCAGCGCATGATCGCCTCCGTGGCACACACCGGCGAACTGTTCGTGATTATCTCCTACACGGGACGCACCCGAGAGCTGGTTGAGGTCGCACGCATCGCACGGGCCAACGGCGCCTCGGTGCTGGGCCTGACCGCCGAAAACTCACCGTTGGCCAAGGCCAGTACGTTGAGCCTGAACATCCCGCTGCCCGAAGACACCGACATCTATATGCCGATGACCTCGCGCATTATTCAGCTCACGGTGCTCGACGTGCTGGCCACCGGCATGACCTTGCGCCGGGGCGTGGACTTCCAGCCGCACCTGCGCAAAATCAAGGAAAGCCTCAATGCCAGCCGCTACCCGGTAGGCGATGAATTCAACTGATCCGCAGGCACGGACAAGCGCCGTGCCTTCCTGCTTTACCCTGCAGCCGTATTGGTCTCTTCGCCCGACAAACGGCTGAGTCAGGGCTTGCTGCCCCCCCCTTTCGATTCCCCTCGCACACGCCTTCTTTATAAGGGGGCAGGCCCTTTCGCCCCCTCTGAAAACGCGTACCCCACTGTCAGATATGACAGGTTACAGACGCAGGAAAGAGTCATAACGTGAACACCTCGGGGCTTTATTTAAACGGGGTTCAGTCGTTTATGTGCCTGCTGCTCCTGCCCCTACATATTCAGATTGGTCTATCTGAAAAAGTCCCGTGGCAGGAGCTCATGATCATGGCCCAAGAACCGCTCAGCATTTCTGCACCCTCACTGCCTAAAGGTGGCGGCGCCATTCAAAGCATTGGCGAAGGCTGGGGAGCCGTAGGCTTGACCGGTGCCGCGTCACTGGCAATCCCCCTGCCCATCACCCCCGGCCGCGGCTTTGCCCCCGCATTGGGCTTGAGCTACAGCAGTGGCGGCGGCCGCACAGAGTTCGGTCAGGGATGGTCAATCAACCGCCCCTCGATCAGCCGGCAAACCAGCCTGGGCACACCTCAGTTCGAGGCCGACGCCAATGGCAAAATGGTCGAGCCGGTTTACCTCTCCCCCAGCGGCGATGTGTTACTGGCGCAACGCGATGCCAGTGGTGAGTTAATCACCCGTGACGCCTCCATGTTTCGCGACCGGCCGTTGTCTGAAACCTATCGCGTGAGCGCTTACCGCCCACGGGTCGAAGGCGACTTCAGCACGTTCGAGCACTTTGTCGGCATAACCGGTTCGTTCTGGCTGATCCAGCTCGCAGACGGCAGTGCCCATGTGTACGGCCACAGTGAAAACGCCCGTCTGCAACACGTGAATGGCAACGCGGTGTGGGTGGCCGAGTGGCACCTTGAGGAGTCGGTCGCCGTCAATGGCGAGCATGTGCTCTACGAATACATATCTGAGAACGATGTATCGCTGAGCACACTGACAGGCCCTGCAGCAGATGCCTGGAGAAGCCGCGACAGCAGCACCTGTCGTTACCTGCAACGTGTTCGTTACGGCAACCTGACCGGCGACCGGGTGCCCTTTTTGCTGCAACGGGCGATGGTGCCCGTCTGGCTGTTTGATCTGGTCTTCGATTATGGCGAATGTGACCCCCGGCTGGAGGTCAAGCCCCAGTACCCACGGGCCCCTGGCACGCAGTGGCCGCTGCGGGCCGACCCGGTCAGCAGTTACCGCTACGGGTTCGAGGAGCGCACGCTGCGACTGTGCCATCAGGTATTGATGTTTCACTGGTGCGCCGATGGCCCGGACAATAGCGGCCCCGTTCTGCTCCAGGGCGAGCCGACGCTGGTACAGCGCCTGCAACTGGAGTACAGCCAGCAGCCAGCGGTGTCCATGCTGACCGCCACGCATATCATTGGCTATGTCGGGCAGGAAGCCCAATTCAACCCCCCGCAAGAGTTCACCTACAGCGCATTCACCCTCACCCCGGAATCCGTAAGGTTCTCACCGTTTTTCACAGAACAGACGCCCGGGCAGAGCCCGGGCATCGATACCGGCAATTACCAATTGGTTGACCTGTTCGGCGAAGGGCTGGCCGGGGTCCTCTATCGCCAGCAAAACGCCTGGTACTACCGGCGGCCCATCCGCCACCCCGGCCCCGGCCTGGATAAAAATGCGGTGGGCTACGCGGCGCAGGAGTTGCTCAAACAGATTCCCGTGGCCAACAACAGCTCACCCACGCTACAGGTACTGACGGACATCAATGGCGACGGCAAGCTCGACTGGCTGGTGGCACAGCCCTCCATGGCCGGGTTCTTCACGCTGGACAGCAATCAGCAATGGAGCCACTTCACGCCCTACGCGGCATTCCCTACCGAGTTTTTTCATCCACAAGCGCAGCTGGCCAGCCTGATGGGCAACGGCCTGTCGGACCTGGCAATGATCGGAACCCGCAGCGTGCGCGTGTATGTCAATTTGAAAGACAAAGGTTTCGATACACCCCTCGAGGTCAACCGCCAGAGCACTGAAACCGCCTTGCCAGTGGTCATTGACGAACGCTGCGAACTGGTGGCGTTCAGTGATCTGCTGGGGTCGGGGCAACAGCATTTGATCCATATCACCGGGCAGGCCGTGAGCTGCTTTCCAAACCTGGGGCTCGGACGATTTGGCGAGCCGGTCAACTTTGGCAAGCTGGACTTTACGGGCGAGTTCAACCCCGCCCATATCCGGCTCGCCGACCTGGATGGCTCCGGCGCTGCCGATATCCTGTATTGGCAAAGTGATTCGGTGCAGATCTTCATGAACCTCAGCGGGCACGGGTTTGCCGCCCCCGTTACGATTGCCCTGCCTGAGGGGCTGAGGTTCAACGCGCTGACCAGTGTCAGCGTGGCCGATCTGCAGGGGCTTGGCTGCTCCAGCCTGGTGTTGACCAGCCACACACAAAATCCCTCACTTAAACCCAGCCATTGGCGCTGCGACTTTGTCGACGACAACAAACCCTATCTGCTGCGCACCACGGACAACAATATGGGGGCTTCGGGCGAGGTGGTGTATCGCTCATCGGCACAGGAGTGGCTGGACGAGAAAAACCTGCTGCCAGACCCGTCCCTGGCCGTCTGCGAGATGCCCTTCCCGATGCATCTGGTCAGCGAGCAGCGCCAGTTCGATCAGATCACAGGCAATCATTTGTCCCAGTTCTTTAGCTATCGGCACGGCTATTACGATGGCGTGGAACGGGAATTTCGCGGCTTCGGCCTGCTGCTGCAAACCGACACCGAGTCAGCCACCGCCACCGCCAATACCCAGGGGTTCAGCGCGCCTGTCGTGAGCAAGACCTGGTTCCACACCGGCAAGACCCTGCACATGCCCATACCTGATGCCTGGGCCGGTGATGCGCGGCTGGAGCCGCTGGGCAGCACCTTGTGTACCCAGCGCATTGATGGCACCGAGCAGATATTTACCGACTGGGATGCCCCTGCACTGCGCGACGCGGCCCGCACCTTGAGCGGCTCGGTATTGCGCGCCGAGGTCCTGGGCGCCGATGGCAATGCAGTGCCTTACAGCGTCACCCAAAGCCGATATGGCGTTCGCCTGCTGCAAGCGCGCTCCGACACTGCCACCTACAGCGTCATGCTGGGGTTTGCCATCGAGCAGCGCAGCCTGCAATACGAGCGCCAGGCCGATGACCCGCTTTGCCAGCACCAAATCACCCTGGCCATCGATGACTATGGCTGCGTCAACCATGGGGTCAGCGTCGCATACGCTCGCCGTGCCGACGCACAACCGCCGTATCCCGACGATCAGGAACATGCCCACTTGCGGCGCTGGTGGCAGGATGCCAGGGATGATGCGCAACAGCGCTTCTACCTGAGCGAGGTGCGCGATCGGGTCTTGCATATCCGGCAGACCGATTACCTGCGACTGGCCCTGCCTTACCGCAGTCAACAGACCGCCTACGTGATTGACGCTGACGATCCGGCGATCAGCATCATCAGTTACGAAGCCTTTATGGGCGCGCAGTCGCCACTGGGCAAAGACCCGCTCAATGGCCAGCGCATGCTGGCGGGCCAGAGCCGCGTGCAATACCAGGGTTGCCTGGACGGCACGGTGAATTTCGATGCCCTGCCCGAGTATGCCGAACAGGCCGAGCTGGATAGCGCCGCCTTGCAAGCCTACGTGGTGACAGATGATGAGGGCGCAGAGAAAAACCTGCTGGGCGACACCCCTGGCGAGGTCAAAGCCAGGCTCGAATCGGCCGGCTATACCGATGTCGGTCTGTGGCGGCCAACGAGCAACACCGTCGACGCCTCCATCAGCCTGTGGGCGACACGCACGGGGTATTCAACATTCGCCGGGGTCGAGCATTTCAACAAAGTGCTGGAGCAGAAACCGGTCATCTGGGTCATGCCTTCGAAAGTCAGCTACGACAGCCTCTGGCTACTGCCTGAAACATTCACGGCACCAGACGAAGGGATCACCAAAGCGGTCTACGACTACCGTTCGCTACAGGTCAAATGGATCCGCGACCCCAATCAGAATGTCAGTGAGGCCCGTTACGACGCGATGGGCCGAGTGGTGCTGACGACCTTCTGGGGCACTGAATGGGACGACGACACCCAGGCCGTTAAAAATGTCGGTTTTGGCAACATGGCCAGTCATGCGTGGCAACCCGTAAGCGCCGCGCAAGCCATTGCCGACAGCTCGGTAATGGGGAACCTCGCATCCGCCCTCTTCTACGAAAGCAGCAGCTGGATGGGGCTAGCGCCCCCGGGCCTGTTGCCCAATGGCGTTGAACTGGGCGTGCTGATGCCCGCAGGTCATCTGCGCGCCAGTGCACGCGAACGTCTGGCCAAGGGCCAATACCCTCAAAGCCAAGTACCGGCTCAAACCTGCTCGGCCTTGCTGGCCTTGCCGCGCGAGCCGGCCTGGTCGGCACTGCTGCAGGCCGACCGCTACCCGAGCGACCCTCAACGCCAAGTGCGGATGCTGGTCAGCGCCTCGGATGGTTTTGGCCGCGCGTTACAAAGCAAACAAAAAGTCGAATCGGGCCAGGCTTACGCCGTCGACGACAAGGGCAACCTGCCAATCACCAACGGGGAACCGGAGCAGGTGCCGGCCATCGAGCGCTGGCGCGTCAGTGAACGCGTGGAATACAACAATAAAGGGTTGGCGATTCGCGTCTACCGGCCTTACTTCGCGAACCACTACCGCTACATCAACGATGAGTCCTTTCGCCAGTTCGGCTACAGCGACCAACAGTTCTATGACCCGTTGGGGCGCCCCACCAAAACCATTACCGCCAGTGGCTATTGGCGCCGCCAGACCTACATGAACTGGTACACCATCGCCGAGGATGAGAACGATCTGTATCAGGAGGCACTTGAACACCCGAGAGTCGCCACCGTGCTGCAAGCGCACGGCAACCGGCTTGATCCGATGCAGGCCCTTGCAGGCGCAACGGTGCGGGTTGATTACCCGGGCATGCTGACCACCGACAGCATCGCTGTGAGCTGGAGCGGTGAAGCCGGTGCCGGCTCTCCTGTGCTGGCATCAAAACAGGGCGATCCGGGCGGGCGGGTGCTGTTTGATATTCCAGCGCCAGCCGTGGGGGCCAACCTCGGCAGAACGGTCGTGGTGACCTATACGGTGACACGCACAACCGGAGTGCAGCACTCAGAAGTGCTTGACCTGAACATTGCCACCCTCCCCGAGTCGCTGATCAGCAACATGATCACGGTTGAAAAGGAGAGCAACGGCAAACTGGATGTAAACCGCGCCCCTAATGGCGTGAATATTAATATCCTCGCCTGGCCTTTTGTGGCGGTCGGGCAGAAAGTCTGGCTGCGCCTGGAAGGCCAAAAGGCTGATGGTTCGCTACACATGCTCACGCTCTGGAGCGCTGCACTCGTGAATGGCACCGAGGTAACTCGGGGTTATTTGCGCAAAGTCGCCGCAGCCAACTACCTGATGCAGCTGGCTGAGGGCAGTACCCTCACAGTGATATTCAAAGTCGCATTTGCGGGTAACGATGAGAGTCAGGCGTTGGGGTTCCCTTTAAAAACCCTCGTGATTCTCAACAGCACTGACGCCTCCTGATGAGCGGCGAGTATCCATAGCGAACGCTATGAAGAGGCATGGCAAAGATGAACAGTCTATTGCACCAGAAAACGCCAGTACTGACCTCGCTCGACGGGCGCGCAGCTCTACTGCGCACCGTGGCTTACCATCGTGCGCATGCAAGCGAGGTACCCTCGACCCGGGTGACCCGACAACGGTATGACGCGCTCGGGCACCTGACTGAACAATGGGACCCGCGACTGTATGACCTGGCCGCCACCGATACCCGTGTGAAAGCCAATCAACAGGCCCGCTTCAGCCTGTCGGGGCAAGAGCTGCGCAGTGATTCGGTGGATGCAGGCTGGCGCGTCAGCCTCTTCAATGCGGCCGCACAGGCCGTGACCCTATGGGACGGCCGCGGGTCACTTACTCGCTCCGACTACGATGAGCAATTACGCCCTGTCGCGCTGTTTGAAACAGCAGCGGGCGATACTGCTGAGAGGTGTGTCGAACGCTTTGCCTATGCCGCAAACACTACTGAAGATGCTCAGCGCAATCGTTGTGGCCGCGTACTGCGTCACGACGATCCGGCAGGCAGCGTATGGCATGAAGCCTTTACCGTGACGGGTCAGCCTGCGATTGAAACCCGACGTTTTTGCCTATCTCTGACAACTCCCGACTGGCCGAACACCCCGCTCGATACCCGGAGTTACTCCACGCGCTGGCGGTACGACGCATTGGGTGCGGTGATGGCACACACGGATGCAGCGGGCCACGTGCGTACGTTTGCCGTCGACATCGCCGGGCGCCCCCGCGCCTCGCAACTGGACGGCTTAGACTTGCTCAAACGCTGTGAGTACAACGCCTTCGATCAAGTGGACGTCGAGCAGGCAGGCAACGATGTGCTGACCATCGCCAGCTATTCGCCGGCAAACGGCCTGTTGCAGCGCCTCAAGGCCAACACTCTGGCCGGTCATCTGCTGCAAGACCTGCACTACCAGTACGACCCGGTGGGCAATGTCGAACGCATCGAGGACCTGGCCCAGCCCGTACAGTGGTTTGCCCAACAACAGATTAAGGCAGTCAGCACATACCGTTACGACACCCTGTACCAACTGATCGAAGCCACGGGCCGGGAAAACGCCAGCCAACGTATAGGGCCTGAACTGCCGGGGCTGGAGATTTTCGGCGTCAGGGACGACAGCCACTGGCGCAACTACACCCAGACCTACACCTATGACAGTGGCGCCAACCTGACTTCGCTCAAACATGATGCTGGCGCCGGTAACACCCATTTGCGCCAGATGGTGGTGGCAGAACGCAGCAACCGCAGCCTGTTCAAGGGCGAAGTACCCGTGGACTTTGCCAGTGGCTTCGATGCAAACGGTAATCAACAGGCATTGGTACTGGGGCAGTTGATGCACTGGAATACGCGCAACCAACTGCATCAGGTCACGCAAGTAGCGCGCGAGGAACCAGACGGCCAGGACGACGATGTCGAGACCTATATCTATGACGGCACGGGCCAGCGCGTGCGCAAGGTACGCCGGGCCAAGACCGGCGGTGGTGAGCAGGTCCTTGAGGTGCTGTATTTGCCAGGTCTGGAAATTCGCACACCCACCGTGGGCAAGCAGTTACATGTCGTGACGACCCAGGCCGGTCGCAACCATGTCCGGGCGCTGCATTGGCAGGCTGAGCCCGATCTGTGGCGCTACATCCTGGGGGATCATCTGGGCAGCAGCACCCTGGAACTGGATCACGCGGGCGAACTGATCAGTCAGGAGTGTTACTACCCCTTTGGCGGTACATCGTGGTGGGCCGCACGCAGCGCCGTGCAGGCCAGGTACAAGACCGCGCGTTATTCCGGCAAAGAGCGGGATGCCACGGGGCTGTATTACTACGGCGCACGGTATTACGCACCTTGGTTGCAACGGTGGATCAATCCAGATCCCGCGGGAACTCTGGATGGATTGAATTTGTTCAGAATGGTCAGAAACAGCCCTGTGATACTTGTTGATGTACAAGGGCTCATGCCAACCAACAGCGAGAGCGCTACCACCTCTGCTTCTACACCCGGCCCCTCTACAAACCAGACAACAATAGCCGACGACATAAGAACACTGCTTACCCCCTTGCTAAGCGAAATAGCAATTACCGACGTACCCTACGTCAATGCCAATCAGCAAGTGCAGTACAAACATGACAGCAACCATGCAAGAGTGCGCACTCGCCGAATCCAAACCGCAAAGGACCTTGGAATGTCATTAAGCGATGCCGTGAACGACAGAAACTTTCAACTGTCACTTGCTGAAAAGGTGAGCACTGAGCGTGATGAGCGCCATCAGTTGTTCGGACAATGCGCCGAGATGGCCTATCTCTCTGCCACTAAACTCAAGACACTGGCACAAAACACAGAACACAATGTTTATACATTCCAACAACCCGACGCCAACCATACCCTGACACTGTTCTCGAAACAGAACTACAAGTCGGGGGATAAAATAAACTGGAAAACAGAGCAGTCACAACGCAGTTTGATCGTCGATTTATGGCAAGGTGTTCTTAGCCCTGAGCACCCCACGGCCTTGGTCAATAGTACACAAGAGCATCTCTACACTCACAATCAGCCGCGCTCGTTTATTCAAAGCCAGGTATGGAACTTTAACACGCCGACAAAAACCGAAAGCAAACCCAAGAACAGTAAAACGACACTCGGAAAAATACGCAGGCTGTTTAAATAGCGTCACGTCCGATAGAACATCCAGTGGCTCAACACTGCAAGGTTCAAGGAGCGACTTAATCATGAATGCTTTTTTGCATCACAGAACTCCCGTACTGGTGGCAGTCGACGGACGTAATGCTGCAGTGCGTACCGTGATCTACCAGCGCACTGATGAAGACCAAGCCTCATCAAGCCGAATCACCTCACAACGGTTTGATACGAGGGGGTTTCTGGTTGAGCAATGGGACCCACGACTGTCAGCGCTGGCCGCTACCAATGCCAGTGTGATGGCTAATCAGCAAACCCGTTTCAGCCTGTCGGGGCAGGCGTTGCGCAGTGATTCGGTGGATGCAGGCTGGCGCGTCAGCCTCTTCAATGCGGCCGCACAGGCCGTGACCCTATGGGACGGCCGCGGGTCACGTACTCGCTCCGACTACGATGAGCAATTACGCCCTGTCGCGCTGTTTGAAACAGCAGCGGGCGATACTGCTGAGAGGTGTGTCGAACGCTTTGCCTATGCCGCAAACACTACTGAGGATGCTCAGCGCAATCGTTGTGGCCGCGTACTGCGTCACGACGACCCGGCAGGCAGCGTATGGCATGAAGCCTTTGCCGTGACGGGTCAGCCTGCGATTGAAACCCGGCGCTTTTGCCTATCACTGACAACTCCCGACTGGCCGAACACCCCGCTCGATACCCGGAGTTACTTCACGCGCTGGCGGTACGATGCATTGGGTGCGGTGATGGCACACACGGATGCCGCGGGCCACGTCCGTACGTTTGCCGTCGACCCCGCCGGGCGCCCCTGCGCTTCGCAACTGGACGGAGTCGCCCTGCTCAAAAGCTGTGAGTACAACGCCTTCAATCAGGTGCAAGCCGAACAGGCAGGCAACGATGTGCTGACCATCGCCAGCTATTCGCCGGCAAACGGCCTGTTGCTGCGCCTCAAGGCCAACACTCTGGCCGGTCATCTGCTGCAAGACCTGCACTACCAGTACGACCCGGTGGGCAATATCGAGCGCATCGAGGACCTGGCCCAACCCGTGCAATGGTTTGCCCAACAACAGATTGAGGCAGTCAGCACATACCGTTACGACACCCTGTACCAACTGATCGAAGCCACGGGCCGGGAAAACGCCAGCCAACGTATAGGGCCTGAACTGCCGGGGCTGGAGATTTTCGGCGCCAGGGACGACAGCCACTGGCGCAACTACACCCAGACCTACACCTATGACAGTGGCGCCAACCTGACCCTGCTCAAGCATGACGCGGGTGCCGGCCACACCTATGTGCGCCAGATGGTGGTGGACGAACACAGTAACCGCAGCCTGCTCAAGGAAGAGAACTCCGCAGACTTCACGACCCGTTTCGATGCCAACGGCAATCACCTGGCATTGGCACCGGGCCAGATCATGCAGTGGAATGCCCGCAATCAACTGCATCAGGTGACGCAGGTGATGCGCGCGCAACCTGACGGCCAGGACAACGATCTTGAAACCTATCTCTACGATGGCGAAGGTCAGCGCGTACGCAAGGTGCGGCGGGCCAAGACAGGGGGTGGGGAGCAGATCGTTCAGACCCTGTATTTGCCGGGGCTCGAAGTTCGTGAATCCACCACGGGTGAGCGACTGCATGTCATGACAACCCAGGCGGGTCGCAACAACGTAAAGGTGCTGCATTGGGAGGCCGGGCGACCCGACGAAATCGATCAGGATCAGTGGCGCTACAGCCTGGCGGATCATCTGGGCAGCAGCACCCTGGAGCTGGATCAAACAGGCGAATTGATCAGCCAGGAAAGTTACTACCCGTATGGCGGCACCTCCTGGTGGGCTGCACGTAATGCGGTACAGGCCAGGTACAAGACCGTGCGTTATTCAGGCAAAGAGCGCGATGCTACGGGCTTGTACTATTACGGTTTGCGCTACTACGCACCATGGCTCAGCCGATGGATCAATCCCGATCCGGCGGGCAACATTGATGGGCTTAACCTGTACCGGATGGTACGGAATAATCCGACAAGTTTGAGTGATCTCGAAGGCTTGGCCCCTAAAAAGCTTTCAGATAAAAAACAACAGTTTGTTGGCAGCGCCGGGGTCAAGCTTGCTCATTTATTATCTGAATCAGGAGAAGAAGCAAATAAACACAAGGATACTATCCGTGGGTTTATGGAACGTGAACACGCATCCATAAAAGTCAAAAGATTCGATCAGCTCTGGCCATTAGTAGTCAATGAAGCCAAGAACAATACCCCGCCAGTGACGCTCAGTGAAAAAGCCTCAATTTCAGTCAACCGAACCTTAGAGCTGGGTCGGGGAGGTGATGCAGTCACCTATGATCAAGAGAATGGATACATCATCAAGGAGTTCCATAAACCCATCATTGATCTTGCTCAGCAGAAACGAGAGGTGGATATGTTTAATCACGTCTACGGTGCTGGTGCAGCAAGTATTCTATCCAACACCATGATTAAAATGAAAAAAATAAAAGGAGTCGCCATCTCGGATATTGGAGTTGGTTCATTCCGCGAGCGCGAAGGCAATGCATTGATCGACAGCCTTAAGTTGCTGCACAGTAAAAATATTTATCATGGAGATCTTCACTACGGAAACATACTTTACGACAAAGAAAGTGGTGAATTTAGCATGATTGATTTTGGCACCTCAAAAGTAGAGACAGACCAACAGGTACTGCAGGAAGAGATGGAGGATTTTAAAACGAACTTCGTCTACCGGTGGCCTGGGTATACCCGACCTGCAGCCTCTGTAGTCGGCACGAATGGTCGCGTTTATATCTAAGGGTAAACATTTCACCCCTGAGGACCGGGGGCGGCGTACCGAACTACTGAGGGACGCCGCCCTTATCACCGACTCTGCAAGCCCAAGTACTTGCGACACTCAACCGGCGTTTTAACCTGATCTCGACCCTGCCGATACTGAAGATCCACCTCTGCACAAGCGCGTCTTACAGTCTTGGCCGTTGCGGATCGTCAACCCGGCAACCTGAACACGTGCAGCCTCATGCCCCCACCAGTCCCGCTCGCGCCTGCAAGCTCAAATAAGCCTGCTCGCCGGGGGCCAGAGTCTGGTTATGCGTACCACCGCTGGTGGACTCCACACACACAAAGCCCATGACCTCACTCCAGCTCACACCCAGCAATGGCCGCTTGCCCGGATGCCAGACCACTGTATTGGCCTGATCACCCGTATCAATGCTTAACGCCCTTTGCCAGGCGTGGTCATTGAGCTGCATTTCACCATCATGCTGGAACACCCGCTGACAACCGCCCTCCACCCGCAACTCGCCTTTCTGCTGGCAAACCTCACGGTTCAACTGATCGTAGCCATGAACACCATCCAGGCCGGACAGCGCTACCTCTGCCACATCACCAATACGCCAGTAAGCGCGCAATGCCTGGCTCACCTGGCAGGGCTCGTCGTCTTGATGCTCGGTACTCAGGCGCAGCTCCATTTGCTCGCCCAGTCGTGCGTGCAGGTCGACTTGCCAATCGCACAGTTGCAACCGCCAGTGCAGGCTTACGCCTTCTTCGTCGGTGCTGCTGTCAATCAGCTTCCAGTCGATCAGCCGCGCCCAACCATGGGATGGCCACGCGTTTTCGCTGGGATGGCGGCCATACCACGGCCAGAAAATCGGTACACCACCGCGTATCGCCCCCACCTGCGGCCATTTGGCAGCACACCACAACCAGGGCTTTTGCCCGGTGGGTTGAAAGTGCAGCAACTGCGCGCCCTGACGGCTGAACACGGCCTGGCAGTGCGGATGATCGATCACCAGTACGTCACGCAACTGAAAGCGCTCCCACTGAAAGACCGGTTGCTCGCGTCTGGATTTGAAAAAACGGTGAAGCGGATGCTCATGCATGTGCCGCAGTCCTGAAAATCATGCGCCGGGTTGTGCCGACCCGAAAAAAAGCGGATAGCCAAGGCTATCCGCTAGAAAGGCAAGGAGCTTAGCGCAAGGAGCTTAGAACACCGACTGAATTTTCAAGCCGGCCACCAATGCGTTGTCCACCTGATCCACGCCACCCGGATGGGTAACGTATTGCAGGTTAGGACGCACGGTCAGCCAGTTGGTCACGTGGAAACCATAGTTGATTTCGTAGTTGTACTCAGTCGAACGCAGCGGCGCGTACAACGGATTGTCGTAGTCGCTGACACCAATGGCCGCGTTGGCCAGTTCGGCGTTTTTCTTCACTTCATCGTTGACGTGGATACGGGCAAAACCGATGCCGACGTCATCTTTAGGACGCGCATCGAACGGCCCTTTGTACACAAACATCAGTGACTGGTAGTTGTCGACGATGTTGGTTTCCTTGTCGTGGAAGGTCGCGTTGGCCGCCACATTCAGGCCACGGGAAGCATCACCGTTGTGGCTGGTGAGTTGCTGTTGCGCAACGAACCAGTAACCGTGCTTGCTGTCACGAACCCGATAGCTTTGACCGGTGGTTGCAGCATCAGCGCCGTTGATGTCTTCGCGCAGGTCATCAGCCGGAGCGGTGCTCTTGTAGTAACCCACACGGTATTCACCCGGCAGAGCGTTGACCTTCGGCGACCAGACCAGCTCGACCGGCAAGACGGTGCCCTTGGTGCCGCTGCCGCTGAGCTTGAAGCCGTTGCCGTGCTCCAGCTGCGACGGGTTTTGGTTGTAAGCACCGATCTGTGCGTAGAGCTCAGGGGTGATGTTGTATTTCACACGCAGTGCCGCCTGGCTGACCGGCCAGTTGTACCAGATGTTGGTGGCCCAGTTACCCACCTGGGAGCCGCAGAACGCCAGGTTCTGGAACTCGCACGGGAAGGTGTTGAAGTCTTCGCCTTCGCCGAAATAACCAGCCTTGACGTCCAGTTTGCCGTCGAGGAACTGGTGCTGGATATACAGCTGGGTCAGACGCACCATATGGCCACGGCCATAGACTTCCTGGGAGGAACTCAAGGTGCCGGCACGCGGGTCGCCGATACGGTCATTGGAGATGTTCTGACCGTTACGGTTGGTGAGCTGGATCTTGGCCTGGGTGTTGTCCCAGCCCCACAGCTTTTGCAGATCCAGCGCTACGCCCAGACCAAACTGGTCACTGTAGCGCGCGGTCTTGCTGTCGTTGTAGCCACCGTGCAGGTTGGCGCCCACTTCACCGACATAATCCATCTTGATGTCGATGCCCTGCTCGATCAGCTTGGTCCGCTCGCCACCCCAGTCGCCGGTCATCCATTTCGAATCGGCGCTGAAGGCTTCGTCAGCATAGACACTGCCTGCCCCCAGGCTTAGCGCGATGATAGCCGACAGCTGGCAGGCCAGACGGGTGCGGGTCATTCTGTTAGTCATCCCTTAAATCCTCGTTGTTTTCTTATTGGCTTTGTTTAACGCGGCACAGCTCAAGGAGGCCCGACAACAGGCTCCCTGTTCCGACTTAACGACCCTTGAATTGCGCCACGTTATCAGCCCGGCCGTGGGCCTGAGGCGAACTCATCGCTCCCAGACGCTCGCCCGTATTGGCATCAAACAGTAGCACTTTAGACGGATCGAACTGTAAGTTGAGGCTTTGACCCACCTGAGGCGCATCATCAGGAGCCATGCGACAGCAGACCTTACTGTCGTTGAGGTTCACAAACACCAGGGTATCCGGGCCGGTGGGCTCGATGACTTGTACTTCAGCGCGAATCGTCGGCAGGCCATTGGGCTCTTGCGGCGCCAGCACGATCTGCTCGGCGCGGATGCCCACAATCACATCGCGGTCCTCCAGCCCTGCGTCCTGCATGCCCAGCGGCAACTCGCAACGGGCCTGGCCACTGTCGAGCAACGCCAGCAGGCGGCCTTCCCGGCGCTGCAAACGCAGAGGAATGAAGTTCATCGGCGGCGAACCGATAAAGCTGGCCACAAACAGGTTGGCCGGATCGTTGTAGATCTGCCGGGGCGTACCGAACTGCTGGATGATCCCGTCCTTCATCACCGCCACTTTGTCGCCCAGGGTCATCGCTTCAATCTGGTCGTGGGTGACGTAGACCGTGGTGGTTTTCAGGCGCTGGTGCATCAACTTCATTTCGGTGCGCATCTCGACCCGCAGCTTGGCGTCAAGGTTGGACAGCGGCTCGTCAAACAGATAAATCTTCGGCCGCCGCGCCAGCGCCCGGCCCATGGCCACGCGCTGCTGCTGACCACCCGATAGCTGGCCGGGTTTACGGCTCAGCAGGTGCTCGATTTGCAGCAGCTTGGCGACCCGTGCGACTTCTTCTTCAATCGCCGCCGCGCTCATTTTGCGAATCTTCAGGCCGAAGGCGATGTTGTCCCGCACGTTCATGGTCGGGTACAGCGCGTAGGACTGAAACACCATGGCGATGTCGCGGTCCTTGGGGCTCATGCCGCTGATGTCGGCATCATCTACCAGGATCGCCCCGCCACTGATGGTCTCAAGACCGGCGATGCAGTTCATCAAGGTTGATTTGCCGCAACCCGAAGGCCCCACCAGAATCAGAAACTCGCCATCGTCGATTTTCAGTTCGATGTTTTTCAGCGTGTCGGGCAAACCCTTGCCGTAAGATTTATTAACGTTGCGTAGTTCGAGAGTTGCCATGCCTTACCCCTTGACCGCGCCGGACGTGAGCCCGCGCAGAAAATACTTGCCCGCAAAGATGTAGACCAGCAGCGTCGGCAGCCCCGCGATCATGGCCGCAGCCATATCGACGTTGTATTCCTTGGCGCCGGTGCTGGTATTGACCAGGTTGTTCAGCGCCACCGTGATCGGTTGCGCATCACCGCTGGCGAACACCACACCAAACAGAAAGTCATTCCAGATTTGAGTGAATTGCCAGATCAGGCAGACCATCACGATCGGCACCGACATCGGCAGCAAAATCCGTCCGAAAATAGTGAAGAAGCCCGCGCCATCCAGCCGCGCAGCCTTCACCAGCGCATCCGGGATGCTCACGTAGTAGTTGCGAAAGAACAGCGTGGTGAAGGCCAGGCCATAGACCACATGCACCAGCACCAGGCCGGTGGTGGTGTTGGCCAGCCCCAGCTTGCCGATGGTGAACGAGGCCGGCAGCAACACAGTCTGAAACGGCAGGAAGCAGCCAAACAGCAGCAGGCCGAAAAACAGCTGCGAGCCCCGGAAGCGCCACATCGACAGGACGTAACCGTTCATTGCGCCGATAAAGGTCGAGATCAGCACCGCAGGCACGGTGATTTTCACCGAGTTCCAGAAGTAACCGCCGACCGTGTCCCAGGCCTTGATCCAGCCAATGCCGTCGATCACTTGCGGCCAGCTCAGCAGGTTGCCGGTGCGAATGTCTTCCGGGCTTTTGAAGCTGGTCAGCAGCATCACCACCAGCGGGATCAAATAGACCGCCGCTGCAAGGATCAAGGTGGTGTAAATCGCCAGGCGGCTGAAGGTAAATCGCCGGGTATTAATCATGGCGTTTGTTCCTCAACTCGGAATACAGATACGGCACGAGGATGGCCAGAATCGCCCCCAACATCATGATTGCGCTGGCAGAACCAATACCCATTTGCCCACGGCTGAAGGTGAAGGAATACATGAACATGGCAGGCAAGTCCGAGGAGTAGCCAGGGCCGCCGGCGGTCATGGCCGACACCAGGTCAAAACTCTTGATCGCAATGTGCGCCAGGATCATGAAGGCGCTGAAAAACACCGGGCGCAGGCTCGGCAACACAATGCGCAGGTAGATGGTCGGCAAGCTCGCGCCGTCGACCTGGGCGGCGCGAATGATCGACTGATCGACCCCGCGCAACCCGGCCAGAAACATCGCCATCACAAAGCCGGAAGCCTGCCATACCGCCGCGATCACCAGGCAGTACACCACCCGATCCTGATCCAGCAGCCAGTCAAAACGAAAGCCTTCCCAGCCCCAGTCGCGCAGCATCTTGTCCAGGCCAAGACCCGGGTTGAGCAGCCACTTCCAGGCCGTACCGGTGACGATCATCGACAACGCCATCGGGTACAGGTAAATGGTGCGGATAAAACCTTCTTTGCGGATGCGCTGGTCGAGCAGGATGGCCAGGAACACGCCGATCACCAGGCTGATGGCGATAAACATCCCGCCAAACACCGCCAGGTTTTTGCTGGCGACCCACCAACGGTCGTTCTCCATCAGGCGCGAATATTGTTGCAGGCCAACCCATTTGTAGCTGGGCATAAAGCTGGAGTTGGTGATCGAAAGGATAAAGGTCCAGAAAATATAGCCATAAAAGCCAACCAACACGATCACCATGCTGGGTGCCAAGACCAGCTTGGGCAACCAGCGTTGCAACGCATCAAACGGCGAGGCCTTGCTGAACACAGCCACAGAACTCATCGAAATATTCCCGTGCGGGGATGCCGGCATTGGCGGGCGCCAATGCCGTGCAACTTAAAGTGGGGGGCCGCTTTGATCGCGGCGGGTCAAATCAGAACGTTACTGGGCCGCTTTGATCGCTGACGCCAGTTGCTTGCCAGCCTTGGCCGGATCGGCATTTTTGTCGCTCATGAAGTTGGTCACAACGTCGAAGATCGCGCCTTGAACTGCCAGCGAGGTCGCCATGTTGTGCGCCATGCTCGGCAATTGGCTGCCGGACTTGCCAGCCGCAGCGAAGTCCTTGGCTGAAGCCTGGCCGCAGCTGTCGAACTTGCTCATGTCCAGATCACCGCGCACCGGGATCGAGCCCTTGTTCTGGTTGAACACGTATTGGAACTCGGGCTCAAGCGCAACTTTGGCTACGTCGTTTTGAGCGGCCCGGTTGCCGGCGGTGTCTTTGGCCTTGGCCAGTTTGAACATCGCCAGAGAGTCGATGTTGTAGGTGAAGCTGCCCTGGGTGCCCGGGAATGGCACGCACTCAAAATCAGTACCCGCTTTCTTGCCCGCCGCAGCCCATTCACTTTTCGCCCAGTCGCCCATGATCTGCATGCCGGCTTTGCCGTTGATCACTTTGGCGGCTTCCAGGTTCCAGTCCTGGCCAGTGCCATCGGGGTCCATGTAGCTCTGAAGTTTTTTCAGGTTGGTGAACACTTCAGTCATTTGCGGGCCGGTCAGGGTTTTCTCATCGTGCTCGATAAAGGCTTTTTTATAGCCCTCGGGGCCCATGATGCTCAGCACCATGTCTTCAAAAACCGTGCTGTCCTGCCAAGGCTGACCACCATGGGCCAAAGGAATGAAACCGGCGGCCTTGAGCTTGTCGCCCGCGGCATAGAGTTCTTCAAGTGTGGTTGGCGGCTTGTCGATGCCGGCCTTCTTGAACACTTCAGGGTTGGTCCACAGCCAGTTCACGCGGTGAATATTCACCGGCACCGCCACGTAATGGCCGTCGTACTTCATGGTATCGGAGACTGTTTTGGACAGCAGCGTGTCCCACTTGTTGGCCTTGGCGACTTCATCGACATTGGTCAGCAAGCCGAGTGCAGCCCAGTCCTGAATGTCCGGGCCCTTGATTTGTGCGGCTGACGGCGGGTTACCGGACACGGCGCGGGTCTTGAGCACGGTCATGGCGGCGGCACCGCCACCGCCTGCAACAGCGCTGTCCTGCCAGGTATAACCGTCTTTTTCGATCAGCTTTTTAAGCACCTCAACCGCTTTGGCCTCACCACCGGAGGTCCACCAATGCACCACTTCAACCGTGCCTTTGGAATCGGCAGGGGCGGCGGCATAAGCGCTCAGGGGAAACAGCGTGGCGAGAGAAATGACAACGGCGAGGCGATTGAATGAATTCATAGCGTGACCTTTCTTGTTGTTATTGCTGTGCAAGTCTTCTGCTTGCGCTGCTGAAGAGTGTATCCATCACCGCCTGCCACCGCGTAACGAAGAGACGCTCAAATGTCACAACCCTGTGACATTGAAAAAAGCTGCGCGCCTCGGTTCCGAGGACATTTCGGCAGCACATGACACTGGCTTCGTATTGGTCATAAAGCTGCGCCCATAGGCGCACAAAGCACTTTCCTAATTCTTTGTAGGACGTATCCCTAAGTCGTTTTCCCACGTTGTACGCGCAAAAAACATCAGCGAGTCTGCTCCACATCGTCACGATTAAAGAATGGATGCCGCCCCTCTTTCAGGAGATACGACCGATGCCAAAGCCTCGTGCAACCAACCATAACCACTGCTTTATTTACCCGCTCAAACATGAGGAGGGTCACCCCTATGCCTGGAAGCTGGACATTCAGCGCTCGGGCAAAAGCCATATCCACTTCTTCGGTTTCGCCGAGTACGGAGGTGAAAACCCGGCGTTGGAGGCAGCCAAGAACATGCGTCAACAACTGGTAATGGATATGCCCCAGTCCTTCGCCCATGAAAGCCGCCAGCGGCTGATGCCCCACAACACCAGCGGGCACCCGGGGGTGTACCGGGTGCAGTCCCACAAGATCTGTTACTGGCGGGCGACTACCCGTATTCACGGTTACAACCTGAGCAAGAGTTTTCGCATTGATCTTTATGGCAATGACGAAGCCAAACGGCTGGCGTTGCAAGAGCGCGAACAGCAGTTAACCCTGTGCAACGAGCCCTATGACGTGGCCATGGAAAAATTGCAGCAGCATTTCAGCCTGACAAGCAGACGCGTGCGTGAAAACCGTATCAGCGCCGCGATGAGCTCCCCTCGCCAGCCAATAATCGCGATCAAGGAACCTGCATCCCCTCATTCAGAGCCGTTGCTGCCCATCAGCGCCGAGCAGGCGAGCCTGTCGATCAGTCGGCATTTCGCGGCAAGTGCAAAGTAACTCGCAGACCGCCGACACGCAGGTTTTGCAAGCTGACTTCCCCGCCATGGCTGTGGGCGATGCTGCGCGCGATCCCCAGCCCCAGCCCGTAGCCCTGCTGCTGCCCGGCCAGGCGGAAGTGCGGTTCAAAGACCTGTTCGAGCCGCTGTTCAGGTACCCCCGGCCCCTCATCATCAACGGTCAGTACAAAGGCCTGTTCATTGTCATCAATGTGCAAGTGGGCGTTCTTGCCGTATTTGAGCGCGTTATCAATCAGGTTGCCCATGCAGCGACGCAGGGCCAGGGGTTTGCCGTGATAGGGCCTGACGGCTCGTCCCTGTAGCGTCACGCGGCCATTACCCTGTGGCAGCAAGTACGGTTCAATCAGGCAGTCGAGCACCTGATTCAAATCCACCGCTTCGATATTTTCATGGATGTCGGTGTCTTTCACGCATTGCAACGCGCCTTTGACCAGCATCTCCAGCTCATCCAGATCGCGGCCGAATTTATGTTGCAGTTGCTCGTCTTCAAGCAGCTCAACCCGCAGCCGCAAGCGGGTGATGGGCGTGCGCAAATCGTGGGAAATCGCACTGAACAATTGGCCGCGTTCCGTCAGGTAGCGGCTGATACGGGCGCGCATGGCGTTGAATGCACGCCCTACTTCGACCACTTCGCTGACACCACCGATTTCGACCGGTTTGACCTCTTCCTCACCCAGCGACATGTCGCGGGCCGCGCGGGCCAAGCGCTTGAGCGGGCGACTTTGCCAGTGCACCAGCAAGCCGATAAACAACAGTAAAAAAATGCTGCTGAGCACGATGAACCATACCTGCAACGCCGGCAGCCCTTCTTCTTCCAGGCTGGTATAGGGCTGGGGCAACAAGGAAGCGATGTACAGCCACTCTCCAGGCACCATCTGGATTTGCGTCACCAGCACCGGCGGGTTGACCGGCTCCAGGGTCAACGCAAAATGCGCCCAGGAACGCGGCAGTTCATCGAGTTTCAGGCCCGCATTGAAAATACGCAGATCCTGGGGGCTGACAAATTTCACCGACATGTCGACATCCGGCCCCACAGACTGGCGTAACACTTGATCCACGGCGTCCAGCACCGCCTGCTTGCGCTGGGTCAGTGGCAATACCTGCATTTCAAGCGGCTTGTCATTGAGGCTCACCACAAAGCGTGTGCCGCCCATACTGCGCATCTGATCCAGTACCAGCGGGCGATAGGCCAACGGAAGGGAGCGCAAGTAGGTCACTGTGGCGTTCATCGAGTGCGCCAGGCTGCGCGCACTGTTCACCAGCCCCTCAAGTTGCGTGGTACGCAACTGGGACAGCCAGATTGCACTCGACAGGGTTTGTGCCAGCAGGATTGCCAGCAAGGTCAGGAGCAACATGCGCCCGAGCAAGGAACGGGGCATATGCCATTTGCGCCAGAACTTAAAGGTCATTGCTCACCGCAACCTGGGCCGCGAGCTGATAGCCGCTGCCGCGTATGGTGCGGATCAATCGGGGCGGTTTTTCAGTGTCACGCAGCCGCTGGCGCAGGCGGCTGACAGCCATGTCGACGATGCGGTCCAGCGGCATCAGGTCCCGGCCTCGGGTGGCATTGCCAATGGTGTCGCGGTCGAGGATCTGTTGCGGGTTATCCAGAAACAGCTTGAGCAACGCGAAATCGGCCCCCGACAGAATCACCTCCTCACCATCGGTATGAAACAGTCGATGGGTCACGGTGTTCAAGCGCCACTCTTCAAACGCAAGGACTTCGCTGCCTGAACCCCCATTGGCAAATTGCGCCCTGCGCAACAACGCCTTGATGCGCGCCAGCAGCTCACGGGGGCTGAAAGGTTTACCCAGATAGTCGTCGGCACCCAGCTCAAGGCCAATGATCCGGTCCGCCTCGTCAGAACTGGCGGTCAGCATAATGATCGGGATCTGGGCAAAACGCGGATGTTGCCGCACCCAACGGCACAGGCTGAAGCCGTCCTCGTCGGGCAACATGACATCAAGGATCAACAGATCGCTCGCGACCTCACTCAACGCCTGTCGAAAACCCGCGCCATCCCCCACGGTGCGCACCTGAAAACCGGCGCGAGTGAGGTAGAGATCAAGGAGCTCTCGAATTTCCTGGTCATCATCGACCAGCAAAATGGATTTGCCGGGTGTGCTCACAGTGGTGTTCCTTATTATTGTTCTGTGCCAAGCCACCCCCCGAGGGAGCTGGCGTCGTTCAGCCAAACGCCTGTTGCAACGCCACCCCCGCACCGATCAAACCTGGATACGGCGCCGTCACCAGCCACACAGGGATACCCTTGAGGTAGTCGCTCATGCAGCCTTTGTCGGCGAAACTGCGGGCAAAACCGCTGGCCAGAAAGATATCGGCAAAGCGCGGAATCACGCCCCCCACGATATATACCCCGCCACGCCCGCCGATAGTCAGCACGTTGTTGCCGGCCACACGCCCCAGCCAGCAACTGAAATGCTCCAGCACTTGCAGGGCAATCGGGTCGCCGGCCAGGGCCGCCGCCGTGATGGCCCGGTCGCTGTCCAGCACCGGGGTGTGGCCGTCCACGGCACAGATCGCCCGATAGACCCGCGGCAAGCCGCTGCCACTCAAAATGGTTTCAGCGCTCACATGCCCAATTTCGTTGTAGATGTGCTGCCACAACTGCACTTCACGCGGATTGCTCATGGGCAGGTCGACATGGCCGCCCTCCCCCGGCAAGGCCATCCACTGCGCCTCGCCCAGGTTGAGCAAGGTGCCCACCCCAAGCCCGGTGCCCGGCCCGATGACCACCGCCGGCCGCGCCGGATCGGCGATGCCCGGGCACACCTGGCGCACGTCTTCGGGTTGCAGGCGGGTCATGCCCAATGCCATTGCGCTGAAGTCATTGATCAGCAGCAAATTGTCGATCTGCAGTGCATGGCAGAACTGCGAGCGGCTCAAGCGCCAGTGGTTGTTGGTAAAGCGGAACTCATCGCCACTCACAGGGCCGGCCACCGACAAACACACCGAACCAACAGACCCCAGGGCCAGATCCAGCTCACTCAAATACAACCTGATGGCGTCTTGCGGGCAGGCGAAGTCCGCCGTGGCCAGCACGCGGACCGAATGCAGCTGGTCGTTTTCCCACAACGCAAACCGTGCGTTGGTACCGCCAATGTCACCGACCAGTGCGAGCTTCATTTCAAGTTTTCCAGAGACGAGGTAAAGGTGCTCGCGCCCTGCTCAGCCGAACTGAAGGCATGACGCATAAACGCAAACAACTCACGCCCGGTACCAACGGCATTATCCAGCGTGCCGACTGCCGGGGTGCGCGCTGCAAATTCTGCCTCATCCACCAGTAGTTGCAATGTGCCTTTTACGCCGTCCACGCGAATGATGTCGCCGTCCTGAACCCGTGCCAGAGCGCCGCCAAGCGAAGCCTCGGGGCTGACATGGATCGCTGCCGGGATCTTGCCCGATGCGCCCGACATCCGCCCGTCAGTGATCAGCGCCACTTTGAAACCCCGATCCTGCAACACGCCAAGGAACGGCGTCATCTTGTGCAACTCGGGCATGCCGTTGGAACGCGGGCCCTGAAAGCGCATCACGGCGACAAAGTCGTGCTCCAGCTCACCGGCCTTGAAGGCATCGGCCAGTTGCTGCTGATCCTGGAAAACCCGTGCAGGGGCTTCGACGATCTGGTGCTCGGGCGCTACCGCCGAGACCTTCATCACACCGCGCCCCAGGTTGCCCTCCATCACCCGCAACCCGCCCTCGGCAGAGAATGCACGGGACACCGGGCGCAAGATCGTCTCATCAAGGCTTTCAATCGGGCCTTCGCGCCATACCAGCTCGCCATCCACCAGGAAGGGCTCGCGGGTGTAACGGCTCAGACCGAAGCCCGCCACGGTGTTGACGTTTTCATGCAGCAGCCCGGCTTCAAGCAGCTCACGGATCAGGAACGCCATACCGCCCGCAGCCTGGAAGTGGTTGATATCGGCTTTGCCGTTTGGATACACATGGGACAGGGTCGGCACCACCTCGGACAGGTCGGCCATGTCTTGCCAGGTCAGCTGAATCCCCGCGGCCATGGCAATCGCCGGCATGTGCAAGGTGTGGTTGGTCGAACCGCCGGTGGCGTGAAGAGCAACAATGGAGTTGACCAGGGAACGCTCATCGACGATCTCGCCCAATGGCATGAAGTCGCCATTTTGCTTGGTCAGACGGGTGATCTGGTGCGCGGCTTCACGGGTCAGCGCATCACGCAATGGCGTGTAGGGGTTAACGAAAGAGGCGCCCGGCAAGTGCAGGCCCATCACTTCCATCAACAACTGGTTGGTGTTGGCGGTGCCGTAAAACGTACAGGTACCCGGGCTGTGGTAAGACTTCATCTCCGACTCCAGCAGCTCTTCGCGGCTGGCCTTGCCTTCAGCGTAACGCTGGCGCACGTCGGCCTTTTCCTTGTTGGAAATCCCCGACGGCATCGGCCCGCCCGGTACAAAGATGGTCGGCAGGTGACCGAAGCGCAGCGCGCCCATCAACAGGCCCGGCACGATCTTGTCGCAAATGCCCAGCATCATCGCCGCATCAAACATGTTGTGTGACAGCGACACGGCCGTGGACAGGGCAATCACTTCGCGGCTGAGCAGGCTGAGCTCCATGCCCGGCTCACCCTGGGTGACGCCATCACACATGGCCGGGGTGCCGCCCGCGAACTGGCCCACCGAGCCGATTTCACGCAGCGCTTTCTTGATTTGTTCAGGGAAGTGTTCGTACGGCTGATGCGCCGACAGCATGTCGTTATATGACGAAACAATTGCGACGTTGGCGGCGTTCATCATCCGCAGGCTGTTTTTATCTTCAGTACCGCACCCTGCCACGCCGTGGGCGAAGTTGGCACATTGCAGCTTGCCACGTTGCGGGCCGTCACTGGCGGCGCCGCGAATAAGCGTCAGATACGCCTCACGGGTTGCTCGACTGCGGGCAATAAGACGCTCGGTGACTTCAAGAACGCGGGGATGCATGTGTTGAACTCCAGGCTAACGGATGTGGCGACCTGTGCGTGTCCTATGCTGATCGAAGGGCTTAGAGGGGCGACTTCAATCATTCGGACCCGTTGATTCAGGTCACTCGTTGTAGATAAAACAAAATATTGCCACTTAAATGGCTTGTTTTCTATTTTTATGCGAATAATCTTGTAATTCCAACAACAAATCGATGGCAGGCGCTTTCCATGACTCTACGAATCGCAATCAATGGTTTTGGCCGGATCGGCCGTAACGTCCTGCGCGCACTGTATACCCAAGGCTACCGTCAGGACCTGCAGATCGTCGCCATCAACGATCTGGGTGACAGTTCGATCAATGCTCACCTGCTCAAGTACGACACGGTCCATGGCACGTTCGACGCCAATGTCGAGCATGATCAGGAGAGCCTGACCGTCAATGGCGACCGCATCAGCGTCACGGCCATTCGCAACCCGGCTGAACTGCCGTGGGCGGCACTGAAAGTCGACGTGGTGTTTGAATGCACAGGTTTGTTCACTGACCGCAGCAAAGCTGAAGCGCATATTATCGCCGGCGCCCGCAAGGTCATTATCTCTGCACCGGGTAAAAATGCCGATGCTACTGTGGTCTATGGCGTTAACCACGACATTCTGCGCCAATCGCACCAGATTATTTCCAATGCCTCCTGCACCACCAACTGCCTGGCACCGGTGGCGCAGATCCTGCACCGCGAATTCGGCATTGCAAACGGCCTGATGACCACCATCCACGCCTACACCAATGACCAGAACCTGACCGACGTCTATCACTCGGACCCGTACCGTGCGCGTTCGGCCACCCAGAACATGATCCCGAGCAAAACCGGCGCGGCCGAAGCGGTAGGTCTGGTATTGCCAGAGCTGGCTGGCAAACTGACCGGCATGGCCGTGCGGGTTCCGGTGATCAACGTGTCGCTGGTTGACCTGACCATCGAACTCAAGCGCGAAACCACCGCGGCTGAAGTCAACGCGTTGTTCAAGGAAGCCAGCCAGCATTCCAAGGTACTGGGTTACAACACCCTGCCGCTGGTATCGAGCGACTTCAACCACAACCCGCTTTCGTCGATCTTCGACGCCAACCACACCAAAGTCAGCGGCAAGCTGTTGAAGGTGCTGGCGTGGTACGACAATGAGTGGGGCTTCTCCAACCGTATGCTCGATAACTGCCTGGCGCTGTGCAACGCGGAGTGACGCGATGATCGGTATCAGCTTCACCACGGCCACCCTGGCGGCGCGCAAGCGCATCGCCCTGGTGGCCCATGATCACTGCAAGGGTTTCTTGCTGGACTGGGCCGAGCGCCACAAAGCGCAACTCAGCCAGCACGACCTGTGCGCTACCGGTACCACCGGCCTGATGCTGAGCAAACGCCTGGGCCTGCCGATCGAAAGCATGATCAGCGGCCCTCTGGGCGGCGATCAGCAGGTGGGCGCACGGATTGCCGAGCAACGGGTCGACATGCTGGTGTTCTTCTGGGACCCGTTCGAGCCCCAGCCCCACGACCCGGACATCAAGGCCCTGCTGCGGGTCGCCGCGGTATGGAACATTCCGGTGGCGTGCAATGAGTGCAGCGCCGACTACATGCTCACCAGCCCGCTGATGAGCCAGCCCCATGAACACCGCATCCCGGATTACAGTGCGTATTTGAAGGGCCGAGTTTAGGTTTTTGGTGGGAGCAAGCCTGCTCGCGAAAACGCGCTATCGTCTACAACCTTCGCGAGCAGGCTCGCTCCTACCAGAACGATTTCACGCCATTTCAAAACAGCGCTTGACCAACAGCACAGATGATAAGCATTATCATTCGCTCAAAATCGGTCGGGTAGCACTGTGAGTCAGTCCCACTTCAATCAAGTCTTCCTTACCCAGCGTGTCACCTTGCTGCGCACCCTGGAGCGGATGGTCAATAACCACAGCACCGCTGAAGACCTGCTGCAAGAGACCTACCTGCGCGTGACGCGCGCCTTGAGCGAGCGTTCCGTCGAACACCTCGAACCCTTTGTCTTCCAGACCGCACGCAACCTGGCGCTTGACCACCTGCGTTCCCGGCGCATCCAGTCACGCACCGTGGTCGAAGATGTGCCGCTGGAAGTCATCGAAGGTGTCGCCTCCACACTCAGTACCCCCGAAGAAGCCCATCAAGCCGCGCAATTACTGGAGCGTTTGAGTGTGAGCCTGAGCCAGTTAAGCGCACGTCAGCAGCGGATTTTCATCCTCAGCCGCCTGCACGGCTGCAGTTATCAAGAGATCGCCCAAGAGCTGGACGTCTCATTGAGCACGGTTCAAAAGGAACTCAAATTGATCATGGCAATTTGCATCGGGGTAGCCGACAGGCTGAATCGGCCTTAACCTTCACCGTCGACGCCTGCAAAAATGCCCTGAGACTGCCAAGGATCACCCGTGCCGGACACTCACAACTCTGCTCAAGACGTGCTGCAAGACAGCGCCATGGATCAGGCACTGGACTGGCTGATTACCCTTGAGTGCGCGAACGAAGAGCAAAAGTCCGACTTCAATGACTGGCTCAATGCCGACCCTGCACACGCCCACGCCTTTGCCAGGGCCAACGCGGTCTGGAACGGCGAACCGGTACTGGCCGCCGCCCAAACCCTGCAGACCCGCCGCACGCCCGGTCTGTTGCGGCGCATCGGCCGCCACTGGAAACATCTGGCAACCGCAGCAGTGGTGATTATCAGTGTTGGCAGCTACAGCAACGTGCCGTTACGCCTGCAAGCCGATCACCTGACCGTGGTCGGCGAGCGCCAGCACCTGCAGCTCGAAGACGGCTCCAAAGTGCTGCTCAACACCAATTCGGCGTTCTCCAGCAAAGTGGTCGACGCCCAGAGCAGCGCTCGCCTGTACCAGGGTGAAGCGTATTTTGAGGTCCCGGCCAATCTGGAATTCCCGCTGGTGCTCGATGCCGGGCCCGTGCGCGTAAGTGTGCGCGACACCGACTTCGCCGTGAGTTACCTCAATGGCGAAGCCCAGGTACGGGTGCAGCGCGGCGATGTGGACTTGCGGGTGAGCAGTGCCGGTACGCAAATGCGCCTGTCGGCCGGCAGCAGCGTCAGCATTGGCCCCAACGGCTTCAGCAAGACCGTCAGGCTCAACCCCCAGACCGACCTGGCCTGGGTTCAAGGGCGCCTGGTGTTTGAGAACTGCCCCATGGGCAAAGTCCTGGATGAAGTGCGACGCTATTACCCCGGATGGATCGTCAGCAACAACGACGAACTGGCCAACATTGCAGTGACCGGAAATTACCGGCTCGATCAACCGCTGGACATCCTGCGCTCACTCGCACACATCACCTCGAGCAACATCTCGGAATTCCCCGCGTTGGTCATTCTCAATTAGTTGTAACTTTTTTTACTCGATAGCCTCAGGTCGTTCGTCTCGTTGTAGTCAATGCAACTGATTCGCATTTTGAATCAGCTTCGCAACTATAAGATTCGTTCACCACGGAGCGCTATCAATGCCCACTCGTTTCAACAGCCGGTCCTCATCCAACGTCCGCACGGGCGGTTTGCAACAGTGCACGTTGTCGCTGTTGACCGCGGCCATGCTCCTGGCCGGTGTACAGGCGACTCCCGTCATGGCCGCGACCGATGGGCAACCGGCCACCCGCTCCGTGGGCAATTACAAGTTTGCGATTTCCCAGCAACCGTTGGCGTCTGCCCTGAACGACTTTAGCGCCGTGACCGGCTGGCAGATCGGCATGCCGGCCGAGCTGGCTCAGGATGTTGCCTCCCCCGGTGTACGCGGTTCGCTCTCCCCGGAAAAAGCCCTGGACCGTTTGCTGATCGGCACCAACCTGAGCTACCGCAAACTGGGCACTAACAATATCGTGCTGGAAAAACGCAGTGGCACCAGCGGTACCCTGGCCCTGCAACAAGTGACCATCAGCGCCACCCGCCAGGAACAGGATGTGAACTCGGTGCCCAGCACCGTCACCGTCCATGACCGCCAGGATATGGACCGCGATAACGTCAATACCATCAAGGACCTGGTGCGCTATGAGCCGGGTGTCTCGGTAGGCGGCGCCGGCCAGCGTGGCGGCATCAGCAACTACAACATCCGCGGCATCGACGGCGACCGGATCCTGACTCAGGTCGACGGCGTTGAAATCCCCAACTCGTTCTTCAACGGCCCTTACGCCAAGACCCAGCGCAACTACGTCGACCCGGAAATCATCAAGCGCGTCGAGATTCTGCGTGGCCCGGCGTCGGTGCTGTACGGCAGCAACGCCATCGGCGGCGCCGTCAGCTACTTCACCCTGGACCCGGATGACATCATCAAGCCGGGCCAGGATGTCGGTGCCCGCCTCAAGGCTGGCTACAGCTCGGCCGATCGCAGCTGGCTCAAATCCGGCACCGTGGCCGGACGCTCCGGCGAATTCGACGGTTTGCTGCACCTGAGCCAGCGCGACGGGCACGAAACCGAATCCTATGGGGATCACGGCGGCACCGGCCTGTCCCGTACAGCGGCCAACCCTGAAGACGCAAAAACTACCAACGTACTGGCCAAGGCAGGCTGGAACTACAACGACGACGACCGTCTGGCCCTCACCTACGAGAAATACAAGGATCGCCTCGACATCAATGAAAAAAGCGCTGTCGGTGGCCCGTTCGACAAGGGCCAGCCGATGGGCATGTACCGTTCCCGCAGCGGCAAGGACACCATCAGCCGCGAGCGTTTCGGCCTTGAAAACACCATGGTTCTGGACAGCGCAGTGGCTGACCACTTCAAGTGGAGCCTCAACTATCAGGTCGCCAAGACCGACCAGAACACCCTGGAAAACTACTTCCCGTTCATCCGTAATGTGATGCGTACGCGCAACACCCTGTACGAAGAAAAAATGTGGGTACTGGACGCCCAGGCGGACAAAGCCTTCAATATTGCAGACACCGATCACTTGCTGACCTACGGCGCCACCGTCAAGCACCAAAAAGTCACCGGTTCGCGCAGCGGCTCGGGCATTTGCCTGGCTGTGGGCTTAAATTGCCCGGCCGTCGGTGCCGACAGCACGAAAGACTATCTGGTCAAGTCCAGCGACTTCCCCGATCCGACCATCAACACCTACAGCCTGTTCGCCCAGGATCAAATCAGCTGGAACGACTGGACCTTCATGCCCGGCCTGCGCTACGACTACACCAAGCTCACGCCGCACCTGACTCAAGAGTTCCTGAACACCGTCAACCCGACGAACGCGGACCCGGTCAGTGACAAGGAAAAGGTCTGGCACCGCCTGTCGCCCAAGCTGGGCGTGACCTATGCGTTCAACGACAACTACACCTGGTACGGCCAGTACGCGGAAGGCTTCCGTACACCGACCGCCAAATCGCTGTATGGCCGCTTTGAAAACCTTCAGGCGGGCTACACGGTAGAGCCGAACCCGAATCTGGAGCCGGAAAAAAGCAAAAGCTACGAGACAGGCTTGCGCGGCAACTTTGAGGCCGGTTCATTTGACGTCGCCGTTTTTTATAACAAATACCGCGACTTCATCAACGAAGACGCCATCACACCCGGCTACAACGATCTCAAGTTCCAGGCCAACAATATCAAGCACGCCACCATCAAGGGGGCCGAGGTCAAGGGTCGCTTGAACCTCGATGCTTTCGGCGCTCCACAGGGCCTCTACACACGTGGTTCGGTGGCCTATGCCCACGGTCGCAACGACGACACTGGCCAGCCAATCAACAGCGTCAACCCGCTGACCGCCGTCATGGGCCTGGGCTACGAGCAGCAAAACTACGGTGCTCTGGTGAGCTGGACGCTGGTCAAGCGCAAAGATCAGGTGGACGACAGCTCGTTCTTCTCCCCGGACGGCACCAGCACTCAATTCAAGTCGCCGGGCTACGGCGTAGTCGACCTCAGCGGCTTTTATAAAGTCACCAAGGACGTCACCGTCAACGCCGGCCTGTACAACCTGACCGACAAGAAATACTGGAACTGGGATGACGTACGCGGCTACGACAGCGTAGGTGAAGCCGGTGTTATCAACCCGGCCAACATGGATCGCCTGACCGCGCCAGGCCGCAACTTCGCGATCAATCTGGTCTGGGATATCTGATCAAAAGGCCCACTGCGCAGTCCTTTCAAGCTGCGCAGTGAGGATTTTTTACTGTGATCCGTCTTCCTGATCGTCTAGTTACAAAGCGCATCTCATTCTCAAGGACATTTGCATGACCACTCCAGATTCCGCACCGCGCCCCTCCGAGCGTTCCAAGCGTCTGACCTTGGCCACCCGCCAGACTCACGACACCCTTGGCGAAAAAGTCATGGGCCGCGACCCCTTTGGCAGCCTCGACAACTACACCCATTTCGCAACCGCTCAGTACCTGTTCCTGACTGAGCTGGCAGCGCTGCACACTGACCCGCGCCTGACCCGGCACATCCCCAACCTGCCTGAGCGCTGCCGCGCAGAGCAGATCAAGGCTGACCTGATCGACCTGGGCGTAGCACTGCCAGCACCGGTAGCCGGCGCGGTACAAGCCCCGAGCAAAGCCCAGGCGCTGGGTTGGGTGTTTGTGTCCGAAGGCTCGAAACTGGGCGCAGGGGTACTGATCAAGCAAGCCCGTTTGCTGGGCCTGAGCGAGACCCACGGTGCCCGTCACATGGGTGAACCTGCCGAAGGCCGTGGCCGTAACTGGAAGAGCTTTATCGAGATGCTCGACAGCGTCGAGCTCACTCCCGAAGAAGATGCAGAACTGGAGCAAGCCGCTAACGATGCTTTCAGCCGCTTTACTTACCTGCTGGAACAGACCTACGTGAAACAGCCAGAACTGGCTTAAGCTTGTTGCCCGGCCAGTACTCGCTGGCCGGGCGTCCTTTATGCGTCTAGAGCTTATGACCCGCCAAACCCGATCTTCGTCGAAAATCGCTCGCATCCTGTTCGGCCTGCTGGCCTACGTGAGCCTTGGCATTGGCCTGATCGCCATCGTGATCCCCGGCCTGCCGACTACCGAATTCATTTTGCTCGCCGCTTGGGCCGCGACCAAAAGCTCCCCGCGCCTGAGTGCCTGGCTCGAAAATCACCGTTTGTTTGGCCCGATCCTGACTAACTGGCGCAACGGCAAGATCATCCAGCGCAAGGCCAAGGTCAGCGCCACCATCAGCATGCTGCTGTGCGCAGGGTTGATGCTGTATGTACTGGAGCACCAATGGCCGGTCTTCCTCGCCATTGCCGGCATGAGCATGGGCAACCTGTGGATCTGGTCGAGGCCGGAGCGCTTGCCAGTCGCCGTTGCGAAACACCTGTAGCCGCTGTCGCAGGCTGCGATAAGGGCCGCAGGACCTTCGTTTGAGACAAAGCGCGACCGCTGCGCGCTCGATCGCAGCCTTCGGCAGCGGCTACAACGTTATGAAACCGCTATACAGCGCATACGCAGCCCCCAGTGCCGCCATCAGCACCGCCGCAAAAATCACCTTTTCCCACGGTTTGAACAGCACTTGCCCCTGCTCGCGCTTGGCCTTGGCAAATAAAAACACCCCGGGCGCATACAGCAATGCCGACAGTAACAAGTACTTGGGCCCTGCCGCATACAGCAGCCAGATGGCGTAGATCAGCGCAACGGCACCGACCACCAGATCCTTGATTCGCCGACGACTCGCCTGCGTGTAGGTCTCCCCTCTCACGCACAGCAACACCGCATAGGCTGCCGACCACAGGTAAGGCACCAGGATCATCGACGAGGCAAGGTAAATCAGGCTGGTATAGGTGCCGGACGACACCAGGGTGATGATCAGAAAAATCTGAATCATCGTGTTGGTCAGCCACAGGGCATTGACCGGTACATGGTTGGCATTTTCCTTTTTCAGGAACGCCGGCATGGTGTTGTCCCGGGCCGTGGCATACAGGATCTCGGCGCACAGCAGCGCCCACGACAACAACGCCCCCAGCAGCGAAATCGCCAGCCCGATACTGATCAGAATCGCGCCCCACTCCCCCACCACATGCTTGAGCACACCGGCCATCGACGGGTTTTGCAGCTTCGCCAGTTCCGGCTGGCTCATGATCCCCAGCGACAGCACGTTCACCAGCACCAGCAAGGCCAGCACCCCGAGAAAACCGATGACCGTGGCCTTGCCCACATCCGAGCGTTTTTCCGCGCGGCCCGAGTAGACACTCGCACCCTCGATGCCGATAAACACAAACACCGTGACCAGCATCATGTTGCGCACCTGGTCCATCACACTGCCCAGGCTCGGCGTTTCTGTGCCCCAGAAATCACGGGTGAAAATATCCGCCTTGAACGCCACGGCTGCCAGCACGATAAACATGACAATCGGCACGATTTTGGCGATCGTGGTCAGCTGGTTGATGAACGCGGCTTCTTTAATCCCGCGCAGCACAAGAAAGTGCACCCCCCACAGCAACAGCGACGCACAACCGATGGCCATCGGCGTGTTGCCCTGACCAAACACCGGAAAAAAATACCCCAGGGTGCTGAACAGCAACACGAAGTAGCCGACGTTCCCCATCCAGGCGCTGATCCAGTACCCCCAGGCAGACGAGAAACCCATGTAGTCGCCGAACCCCGCCTTGGCGTAGGCATACACTCCGGAATCGAGTTCAGGCTTTCGATTGGCCAGGGTCTGGAACACAAAAGCCAGCGCCAGCATCCCCACCGCCGTAACTGCCCAACCGATCAGCACGGCGCCGCCCGCGGCATGCTCGGCGATATTTTGCGGCAGCGAAAAAATACCGCCGCCAATCATTGAGCCCACCACCAACGCGATCAGGGCATTTAGCCGAAGCTTCTGTGTCTGTTGCGACATCGCCACCTCTTGCAGCTGTTAATTGAATACCCATGACCGACAGGCTAGCGCCACTCACCGACTAAATATATGCAGGGGCCATACGTTTAATAGGGTCGCGCAATAAGCTTACCTTTCTTCATAACTATTATTTCTATTGAAACCCAAAAATAAGTTCATATGTAGATGACGATTTAATTTCATCGACCGTTTCATGAAACATGACGATGACATTTGCAAATCTGAAAATACTGTCTAGGTTCAATCTCCACGACACCGTGGTTAATAACGTATTCAACCCTGAAAACATCTCTGGAGTAAGGCTTTCAGGAGGCGTCAAAAAAATACGTGATCGCGACCTTCCCCGCTGTAAATACAATGGAATGTAGTAATGCCCTGATCTATGTCAACTGGCTGAAATACCAATGGATTTACTTTGAAGCCTCACTTCTCCTAGATTGGAGTCACTACAAATGTCTGATACTCCTGGAAAACTTCGACTGGGTGCGTTGGTTGCTCTGGTAGTCGGCTCAATGATTGGCGGCGGTATTTTTTCGCTGCCGCAAAACATGGCCGCAAGTGCCGATGTGGGTGCAATCCTGATCGGTTGGGCAATTACCGCAGTCGGTATGCTGAGCCTCGCTTTTGTGTTCCAGACCCTCGCTAACCGCAAACCTGATCTGGACGGTGGTGTTTACGCCTACGCCAAGGCCGGGTTCGGCGATTACATGGGTTTCTCGTCTGCCTGGGGGTACTGGATCAGTGCCTGGCTGGGTAACGTCGGCTACTTCGTATTGCTGTTCAGTACTCTGGGTTATTTCTTCCCGATCTTCGGCGAAGGCAACACCCCTGCCGCCATCATCGGCGCCTCAATCCTGCTCTGGGCCGTGCATTTCCTGGTGCTGCGCGGGATCAAGGAAGCAGCGTTCATCAACCTGGTAACCACCGTTGCCAAGATCGTGCCGCTGGTCCTGTTTATCCTGATTGCAATCTTCGCGTTCAAACTGGACATCTTCACCAGTGATATCTGGGGCTTGAAAAACCCGGACCTGGGCAGCGTGATGGATCAGGTTCGCAACATGATGCTGGTCACCGTCTGGGTGTTCATCGGTATCGAAGGCGCGAGCATCTTCTCCTCCCGTGCCGAAAAACGCTCCGACGTAGGTCGGGCCACCGTGATCGGCTTTATCACCGTGCTGCTGTTGCTGGTGCTGGTGAACGTGCTGTCGCTGGGCATCATGACTCAGCCTGAACTGGCGAAACTGCAGAACCCTTCGATGGCGGCCGTGCTTGAGCATGTAGTCGGTCACTGGGGTGCGGTACTGATCAGCGTTGGCTTGATCATCTCGCTGCTGGGTGCCCTGCTGTCCTGGGTACTGCTGTGTGCCGAAATCATGTTCTCGGCCGCTAAAGACCACACCATGCCGGCCTTCCTGAAAAAGGAAAACGCCAACCATGTACCGGTCAATGCCCTGTGGCTGACCAACGCCATGGTGCAGCTGTTCCTGATCATCACCCTGTTCTCGGCCAGTACTTATCTGTCGCTGATTTACCTGGCGACCTCGATGATCCTGGTGCCTTACCTCTGGTCGGCGGCCTACGGCTTCCTGCTGGCGGTGCGCTCCGAGACTTACGAGAACGCCCTGGCAGAACGCAAGAAAGACCTGATCATCGGCGGTGTTGCGTTGATCTATGCCATCTGGCTGATCTATGCCGGCGGCCTCAAGTACCTGCTGCTCTCGGCCCTGCTGTACGCACCTGGCGCCATTCTGTTCGCCAAGGCCAAGCGCGAAAGCGGCCAACCCGTTTTCACCAACATCGAGAAAGTGATTTTTGCCGCAGTCGTGATCGGCGCCCTGGTGGCTGCCTATGGTCTCTACGACGGCTTCCTGACCCTGTAACAACCTGTTTGTGTACTTTGGAGGATGACTGTAATGACCACGGAAAAAGTGAAATTCGGCGTGCATTCCGAAGCCGGTAAGCTGCATAAGGTTATGGTGTGTTCCCCAGGCCTGGCTCACCAGCGCCTGACCCCAAGCAACTGCGATGAGTTGCTGTTCGATGACGTGCTGTGGGTCAACCAGGCCAAGCGTGACCACTTCGACTTCGTGACCAAAATGCGCGACCGCGGCATCGATGTGCTGGAAATGCACAACCTGCTGACCGATATCGTTGCCATTCCAGAAGCCCTGGACTGGATCCTGGACCACAAAGTGACGCCGAATCAGGTGGGTGTGGGCCTGGTCAATGAAGTCAAATCCTGGATCAAGAGCCTTGAGCCTCGCCAGGCAGCCGAGTACCTGATTGGCGGCGTGTCGGCAGACGACCTGCCCGACAGTTTTGGCGGCAAGACCATCCAGATGTTCCGTGACTTTCTCGGCCACACCAGCTTTATCCTGCCACCGCTGCCCAACACTCAGTTCACCCGTGACACCACGTGCTGGATCTACGGTGGCGTGACGCTGAACCCGATGTACTGGCCGGCGCGTCGTCAGGAAACCCTGCTGACCACCGCGATCTACAAATTCCACCCCGAGTTCACCAACGCCGAATTCCAGATCTGGTACGGCGACCCGACTGTCGACCACGGCAACGCCAGCCTTGAAGGCGGCGACGTAATGCCGGTCGGCAACGGTGTGGTACTGATCGGTATGGGCGAGCGTACTTCGCGTCAGGCCATCGGCCAACTGGCGCTGAACCTGTTCAAGAACAAAGCCGTAGAACGGGTCATCGTGGCCGGCATGCCCAAGTCCCGCGCAGCGATGCACCTGGACACCGTGTTCAGCTTCTGCGACCGCGACCTGGTGACCATCTTCCCTGAAGTAGTGAAGCAGATCGTTGCCTTCTCCCTTTACCCGGATGACAAGAAACAAGGCGGCATCGACGTACGACGCGAAGAAGGCAGCTTCCTCGAAGTCGTGGCACACGCCCTGGGCCTGAAAAAACTGCGCGTCGTCGAAACCGGCGGCAACTCCTTCGCGGCAGAACGCGAGCAGTGGGACGACGGCAACAACGTGGTGGCGCTGGAACCTGGCGTAGTCATCGGTTACGACCGCAACACCTACACCAACACCCTGCTGCGCAAGGCAGGCGTTGAAGTCATCACCATCAGCGCCTCCGAACTGGGACGCGGACGTGGCGGCGGTCACTGCATGACCTGCCCGATCATCCGTGACCCAATCGACTATTAATAAACCCATTTGATTGCTTGCACGGGTCCCTACAAGGGGCCAGTGCAAGCCGGTTAACCCGAAACCAAGGAGATCACCATGGCTTTTAACATGAAAAACCGCAGCCTTCTGAGCCTAGTGCACCACACTCCACGTGAGTTGCACTTCCTGCTCGATCTGTCCCGCGATCTCAAGCGCGCCAAGTACACCGGTACTGAAGAGCCGCACTTGAAAGGCAAAAACATTGCGCTGATCTTCGAAAAAACCTCGACCCGCACCCGTTGCGCATTCGAAGTAGCGGCCCACGACCAGGGCGCACACGTGACTTACATCGACCCGGTTTCTTCGCAAATCGGTCACAAAGAAAGCATGAAAGACACCGCCCGGGTTCTGGGCCGCATGTTTGATGCCATCGAGTACCGTGGTTTTGAACAAGCCATTGTGGAAGAACTGGCCAAGTACGCTGGCGTACCGGTGTTCAACGGCCTGACCGCTGAGTTCCACCCGACGCAAATGATCGCCGACGTGCTGACCATGCGCGAACACAGCGACAAGCCGCTGCACAACATCAGCTACGCGTACCTGGGCGACGCCCGCAACAACATGGGTAACTCGCTGCTGCTGATCGGCGCAAAACTGGGCATGGACGTGCGTATCGCCGCACCGAAAAGCCTGTGGCCAGAAGAGTCGTTCGTGAAGCAGTGCCAGGAATTCGCCAAGGAAAGCGGTGCCAAAATCACCCTGACTGAAGACCCGAAAGCCGCCGTCAAAGGCGTGGACTTTATCCACACCGACGTCTGGGTATCGATGGGCGAGCCGGTTGAGGCGTGGAACGATCGCATCAAACTGCTGCTGCCTTACCAGGTCAACAGCGAGATGATCAAAGCAGCAGAAAACCCGCGCGTGAAGTTCATGCACTGCCTGCCTGCGTTCCACAACTGTGAAACCAAAGTCGGCAAGGATGTGGCAGAGCACCATCCAAACCTGAAAAACGGCATTGAAGTGACCGAGGAAGTGTTTGAGTCCCCCGTCAACATCGCCTTTGAGCAAGCCGAAAACCGCATGCACACCATCAAGGCGATCCTGGTAGCAGCACTGGCTGATATCTAAGCCTGGCCCACCGTAGTTATGTGCACGCATAACTACGGTGGGAGCGAGCCTGCTCGCGAACGAGCTTCGCGAGCAGGCACGCTCCCACACAAGGCGCTCTCACACTTCAATAAGGATATTTTTTATGCGTATCGTCGTAGCACTGGGCGGTAACGCCCTCTTGCGTCGCGGTCAGCCCATGACTGCAGAGAACCAGCGCGAAAACATCCAGACCGCCGCCAAACAAATTGCCCGGATCGCCACCGGCAACGAGCTGGTCGTGGCCCACGGCAACGGCCCGCAAGTTGGCCTGCTTTCTCTGCAGGCGGCCGCGTACACCGCTGTCAGCCCTTACCCGCTGGACGTACTCGGCGCAGAAACCGAGGGCATGATCGGTTACATGATCGAGCAAGAGCTCGGCAACCTGCTGCCACCAGACGCGCCTTTCGCCACCCTGCTGACCCAGGTTGAAGTTGACCCGAAAGATCCGGCATTTCAGAACCCCACCAAACCGATTGGCCCGGTCTACACCGAAACCGAAGCCAAGAGCCTGGCCGCTGAAAAAGGCTGGAGCATTGCTCCGGACGGCGACAAGTTCCGCCGTGTGGTGGCCAGCCCGAAACCCAAACGCATTTTCGAAATACGCCCGATCAAATGGCTGCTGGAAAAAGGCACCATCGTGATCTGCGCGGGCGGTGGCGGCATCCCGACCATGTATGGCGAAGACGGCAAGCTCAGAGGCATTGAGG
Organism: Pseudomonas deceptionensis; assembly: GCF_900106095.1. Taxonomy (NCBI): domain Bacteria; kingdom Pseudomonadati; phylum Pseudomonadota; class Gammaproteobacteria; order Pseudomonadales; family Pseudomonadaceae; genus Pseudomonas; species Pseudomonas deceptionensis. Next base: position 4,765,549 of record NZ_FNUD01000002.1, read on the forward strand.
CCGTTATCGACAAAGACCTGTGCTCCTCGCTGCTGGCCGAACAGCTCAACAGTGATCTGCTGGTCATTGCTACAGACGTGAATGCCGCGTTTATCGACTGGGGCAAGCCAACCCAGAAAGGTATTGCCCAGGCCCACCCTGACGAGCTGGAAAAACTCGGTTTCGCTTCGGGCTCAATGGGCCCTAAAGTCGAAGCGGCTTGCGAGTTTGCCCGCAAGACCGGCAAGACCGCCGTGATCGGCGCACTGGCGGATATCGAAGCAATCGTTCAAGGTAAGGCCGGTACCCGCGTCAGCACCGAAAAACCGGGTATCAGCTACTTCTGACCTCCGGGGCAGGCCCAGGGGTCTGCCCTTTTCCCATAGCCTCAAGGAGTACCCCTATGGCCTCGTTCGAGCCCGGTCACCTGCATATCCATCGCGAACCGCTGCAGCCGGGCGACTTCGGATATGACATCAAGATCGATTACCAGGTCGTTCAGGATCCCAAGGAAGGCAAGTCGATGCAGTTCGACATGCACGGCCAGATCAACAAGAAGGACTTTAAAGAGTCGTTCACGCTCCCCAAGGACATGGCCTACAACTTTGCCCATGACGCTTTCCGGATAGCCGTAAAACACGGCATTCCCAAAACCGCTGACATCCGTTCGATGCACGGTTACTACGACAAGATGTTTGCCGATGTTCTGGCCCAGCTCAACCACAAGCCTGGCGACCCGATCAAGCCTGAACATCTGGAATAACCCGTACTCACTGAAAACCTGTAGCCGCTGAGGAGCGCAGCGAGGCTGCGATCGAGGACGCAGTCCTCGCAAAAACCAGGCCGTATGGTTTCCCGACTGCTACGCAGCCGCTCGCAGCCTCGCTACGCTCCTCAGCGGCTACAGGTTTTCGGCTTTGGTCTTGGCTCTGCACCAAGGCATACTGGCCATCCCCGCTGGCCAGAAGTGTTCCTTGTTCCCATGCGTATCCATGTCAGTTTTATCGACCGTGTCGGCATCACCCAGGAAGTCCTGGCCCTGCTCGGCGGGCGTAACCTCAACCTGGATGCAGTGGAGATGGTCCCGCCCAACGTCTACATCGATGCCCCGACCCTGAGCCCGCAAGTACTCGACGAACTGCGAGAAGCCCTGTTCAGCGTCAAGGGCGTGCAATCAGTCACAGTGGTCGACATCCTTCCCGGCCAGCGCCGCCATTTACAACTCGACGCACTGCTCGCTGCCATGACCGACCCGGTACTGGCACTGGACAGCGAAGGCCATGTACTGCTGGCCAACCCCGCACTGGTGGCGCTCTACGGCCACGAGCCGACCGGCGAAAGCATCGGCGAGCTGTTCTGCGACCCCGGGTTGCTGGACGTGCTGCTGGAAAACGGCTTTCGCCTGCCCTTGCGCGAAGTCACGCTCAACGGCCACCCACTGATGCTCGATGCCACCCCGATCACCGATGCCGGCGCCCTGCTCACCCTGTATCAACCAAGCCGCATCGGCGAGCGCCTGGCGGCCCTGCACCACGATCACGCCGAAGGCTTCGACGCCCTGCTCGGCGACTCGCCTGCCATTCGCACGCTCAAAACCCGGGCACAACGCGTGGCAACACTGGACGCGCCCTTGCTGATCCAGGGCGAAACCGGCACCGGCAAAGAGCTGGTGGCCCGTGCCTGTCATGCCATCAGTGATCGGTTTGCCGCGCCGTTTCTGGCGCTCAACTGCGCCGCGCTCCCGGAAAACCTGGCCGAAAGCGAACTGTTCGGCTATGCCCCCGGCGCCTTCACCGGTGCCCAGCGCGGCGGCAAGCCGGGGCTGATGGAACTGGCCAACCACGGCACGGTATTCCTCGACGAAATCGCTGAAATGTCGCCATACCTGCAAGCCAAATTGCTGCGTTTTCTCAACGACGGCAGTTTCCGCCGGGTCGGCGGAGAGCGCGAGGTCAAGGTCAATGTACGAATCCTCAGCGCCACCCACCGTAACCTCGAAAAAATGGTCAGCGAGGGTACCTTTCGCGAAGACCTGTTCTACCGCCTGAACGTACTCAACATCGACGTGCCGCCCCTGCGCGAGCGCGGCCAGGATATCTTGCTGCTGGCGCGCACCTTCATGCAGCAGGCCTGCACCCAGATCCAGCGCCCCGTGTGCCGCCTGGCACCCGGCACCTACCCCGCCCTGCTGGGCAATCGCTGGCCCGGCAATGTGCGCCAGTTGCAGAACGTGATCTTTCGCGCGGCGGCCATCTGTGAAAGCAACCTCGTCGACATTGGCGATCTGGACATCGCCGGCACCTCGGTTGCACGCCAAAGCGACGGTGAGGTAGAAACCCTGGAGCACGCCGTCGAAACCTTCGAAAAAGCGCTGCTGGAAAAGCTGTACGTCAGCTACCCCTCGACCCGCCAATTGGCCAACCGCTTGCAAACCAGCCACACCGCCATTGCACACCGGCTGCGCAAATACGGGATCCCGGGCAAGGCCTGAGCATTCCCAACCCCAGCCAGTGGGAGCGAGCCTGCTCGCGATTGAATCGACGCGGCTTCGCTGAAAGAACGCGTCGCCTGCATCGCGAGCAGGCTCGCTCCCACGACTCCTTCCATCGGCTGTATTGATATCGATCCAGCGGAGCGATATCGATACACACCCTCTAAACCGCAGCCATGCAAGGCTTTGATCCCCTTGGATTTTTTTAGGGTCTTGCTGCTGTATCGATATCGCTACAGTGGTTCTCTTCAGATAACTCCAAATAACTTACAAGTCATTGATAAATAACGATATTTATAAAGTGGCAACCATTTTGCAATGAATTCCTCAATAAGCTCGATCTGCACGAGCATTTACCTGTGACCACCAGACATGTCTGGCCCTGAGGAGTTTCCATGAGCGAATTGCGTTTTACTGAAGACCACGAATGGCTGCGCACCGAAGCCGACGGCAGCGTAACCGTAGGCATTACCGCGTTTGCGCAAAACGCTCTGGGTGACGTGGTGTTTGTGCAGCTGCCTGAACTGCAGGCCTACGACAAGGGCGCAGAAACCGCCACCGTTGAGTCGGTCAAGGCTGCCAGCGGCGTCTACATGCCACTGGACGGTGAAGTGATCGCCGTCAACCCGGCGCTCGACAGCAGCCCGGAACTGGTCAACGAAGACCCGCTGGGTGAAGGCTGGTTCTTCCGCTTCAAGCCCACCGATGCCAACGCTGTGGCCCAACTGCTCGATCAAGACGCGTACGACCGCTTGATCAAAGCCCAAGACGATAACTGAGAAGCCCGCCATGACCATCAATCTCAGCACTGCCAATGAGTTCATCGCGCGCCACATCGGCCCGCGCCAGGCCGACGAGCAGGCGATGCTCGCCACCCTCGGTTTCGATTCCCTTGAAGGCCTCAGCGCCAGCGTGATCCCGCAAAGCATCAAGGGCACCAGCGTGCTCGACTTGCCGGACGGTCAAAGCGAAGCCGACGCACTGGCTTCGATCAAGGCCATCGCAGCTAAAAACCAGCTGTGTAAAACCTATATCGGCCAGGGCTATTACAACTGCCACACCCCTTCGCCGATCTTGCGCAACCTGCTGGAAAACCCGGCCTGGTACACCGCCTACACCCCTTACCAGCCTGAAATTTCCCAAGGCCGCCTGGAATCCCTGCTCAACTTCCAGACCCTGATCAGCGACCTCACCGGGCTGCCGATTTCCAACGCATCGCTGCTCGATGAAGCCACCGCCGCTGCCGAAGCCATGACCTTCTGCAAACGCCTGAGCAAGAACAAATCCAGCCACAGTTTCTTTGCGTCCAGCCACTGCCACCCGCAAACCCTCGACGTGCTGCGCACCCGTGCCGAGCCACTGGGCATCAAGGTTGTGGTCGCAGACGAACGCGAGCTGACAGACGTATCGCCCTTCTTCGGCGCCCTGCTGCAATACCCGGCGAGCAACGGTGACGTGTTTGATTACCGCGAGCTGGTTGAGCGTTTTCACAGCGCCAACGCACTGGTAGCGGTTGCCGCCGACCTGCTGGCCCTGACCCTGCTGACGCCTCCGGGCGAGTTCGGCGCAGACGTTGCCATTGGCAGCGCCCAGCGTTTTGGCGTGCCTCTGGGCTTTGGTGGCCCGCACGCGGCCTACTTCGCCACCCGCGACACGTTCAAGCGCGACATGCCGGGGCGTCTGGTCGGTGTCTCGGTTGACCGTCACGGCAAACCTGCACTGCGCCTGGCCATGCAAACCCGCGAGCAACACATCCGTCGCGAGAAGGCCACGAGCAACATCTGCACCGCCCAGGTCCTGCTGGCCAACATCGCCAGCATGTATGCCGTGTACCACGGCCCTAAAGGCCTGATCCAGATCGCTCAGCGCATTCATCAACTGACCGCGATTCTGGCCCAGGGCCTGAGCGCGCTGGGGCTGACCGTCGAGCAAGAACAGTTCTTCGACACACTGACCCTGAACACCGGCAACAACACCGCAGCCCTGCACACCAAGGCCCACGCCCGGCAGATCAACCTGCGCGTGATCGACGGGCAGCGCCTGGGCCTGTCGCTGGATGAAACCAGCGGCCAGTCCGACGTCATCGCCCTGTGGGCACTGCTCGCCGCTGACGGTCAGGCACTGCCAGACTTCGAAGCACTGGCCAGCACCGTAACCAGCACCCTGCCGCCTGCACTGCAGCGCCAGTCGCCGATTCTCAGCCACCCGGTGTTCAACCGTTACCACTCTGAAACCGAACTGATGCGTTACCTGCGTCGTTTGGCGGACAAGGACCTGGCGCTGGACCGCACTATGATCCCGCTGGGCTCGTGCACCATGAAGCTCAACGCTGCCAGCGAAATGATCCCGGTGACCTGGGCCGAGTTCGGCAACCTGCACCCCTTCGCACCTGCCGAGCAAAGCCTGGGCTACCAGCAACTGACCACCGAACTGGAAGCCATGCTGTGCGCGGCTACCGGCTACGACGCCATCTCGCTGCAACCTAACGCCGGCTCCCAAGGTGAGTACGCGGGCTTGCTGGCGATTCGCGCCTATCACCACAGCCGTGGCGACGAGCGCCGTGACATCTGCCTGATCCCGTCCTCGGCCCACGGCACCAACCCTGCCACCGCCAACATGGCCGGTATGCGCGTGGTGGTGACGGCATGCGATGCTCGCGGCAACGTCGACATCGAAGACCTGCGCGCCAAAGCCATCGAGCACAGCGACCACCTCGCCGCCTTGATGATCACCTACCCGTCGACCCACGGCGTGTTCGAAGAAGGCATCCGCGAAATCTGCGGCATCATTCATGACAACGGCGGCCAGGTGTACATCGACGGTGCCAACATGAACGCGATGGTAGGCCTGTGTGCGCCGGGCAAGTTCGGCGGCGACGTGTCCCACCTCAACCTGCACAAAACCTTCTGCATCCCCCACGGCGGTGGTGGCCCGGGCGTTGGCCCGATTGGCGTCAAATCGCACCTCACGCCGTTCCTGCCGGGTCACGCAGCCATGGAGCGCAAGGAAGGCGCGGTATGCGCGGCGCCGTTCGGCAGCGCGAGCATTTTGCCAATCACCTGGATGTACATCCGCATGATGGGCGGCGAAGGCCTCAAGCGTGCTTCGCAGCTGGCGATCCTGAACGCCAACTACATCGCCCGCCGCCTCGAAGAGCACTACCCGGTGCTGTACTCGGGCAGCAACGGTCTGGTGGCACACGAATGCATCCTCGACCTGCGCCCGCTCAAGGAAAGCAGCGGCATCAGCGTCGATGACGTGGCCAAACGCCTGATCGACTTCGGCTTCCACGCCCCGACCATGTCGTTCCCGGTGGCGGGTACGCTGATGATCGAGCCGACCGAAAGTGAATCCAAGGAAGAACTGGACCGCTTCTGCCAGGCCATGATCTGCATCCGCGAAGAGATCCGCGAAGTTGAAAGCGGCGGGCTGGACAAGGAAGACAACCCGCTGAAAAACGCCCCGCACACAGCCGCAGAAATGATCGGTGAATGGACCCACCCATACAGCCGCGAACAGGCGGTTTACCCGGTTGCGTCCTTGATCGAAGGCAAATACTGGCCACCGGTAGGCCGGGTCGACAACGTATTTGGCGACCGCAACCTGATCTGCGCTTGCCCGTCGATCGAAAGCTACCAAGAGGCGTAACCCACATCCTGTAGCCGCTGCCGAAGGCTGCGATGGGCTGCGTAGCGGCCCTGCTTTCGGTTTGACTGCAAAGGCCCTGCGGGCCTTATCGCAGCCTGCGGCAGCGGCTACAGATGGTTTGCCATCCACCTAATAAGAAACCGGAGAACCCTATGTCGTTAAGCGTGTTCGACCTGTTCAAGATTGGCATCGGCCCTTCCAGCTCCCATACCGTCGGCCCCATGCGTGCGGCTGCGCGTTTTGTCGAAGGTCTGCGCCGCGATGAGCTGCTGCAAGACACAGCCAGCGTTAAAGTCGAACTCTATGGCTCCCTCGGTGCCACCGGCAAAGGTCACGGCAGCGACAAAGCCGTGCTGCTGGGGCTTGAAGGCGAGCACCCGGACACCGTCAACACCGAAACCGTGGCCGAACGTCTGGCCACCATTCGCAGCAGCGGGCGCTTGAACCTGCTGGGCGAACACTCCATCGAATTCAACGAAAAAGCCCATCTGGCGATGATTCGCAAACCCCTGCCCTATCACCCCAACGGCATGATTTTTCGTGCACTGGATAGCGCCGGGATTCAAATCCGCAGCCGCGAGTATTACTCGGTCGGTGGCGGCTTTGTGGTGGATGAAGGCGCTGCGGGGGCTGACCGCATCGTCGAAGACAGCACCGAACTGAAGTACCCCTTCAAAACCGCCAAAGACCTGTTGCGCCAGTGCGTCACCCATCACCTGTCGATCAGTGAAGTGATGATGGCCAACGAAAACGCCTGGCGCCCCGAAGCCGAAACCCGCAGCGGCTTGCTGAATATCTGGCAAGTGATGCAGGACTGTGTGAGCGCGGGCTGTCGCAACGAAGGCATTTTGCCCGGAGGGTTGAAGGTCAAACGTCGCGCGGCCGCATTGCATCGTCAGCTCTGTGCCAACCCGGAAGCGGCATTGCGCGATGCGTTGTCGGTACTCGACTGGGTCAACCTGTACGCGTTGGCCGTCAACGAAGAGAACGCCAACGGCGGGCGCGTGGTCACGGCACCTACCAACGGCGCGGCCGGGATCATTCCCGCCGTGTTGCATTACTACATGCGCTTTATCGGCGGGGCCAACGAAGACGGCGTGGTGCGATTCCTGCTGACCGCTGCGGCCATCGGCATCCTGTACAAAGAAAACGCCTCGATCTCGGGCGCCGAAGTCGGCTGCCAGGGAGAAGTCGGAGTGGCCTGTTCCATGGCAGCGGGGGCGTTGTGTGAAGTGCTGGGCGGCAGCGTTCAGCAAGTCGAGAACGCGGCCGAAATCGGCATGGAGCACAACCTCGGCCTGACCTGCGACCCGATTGGCGGCCTGGTACAGGTGCCGTGCATCGAACGCAACGCAATGGGCTCGGTCAAGGCCATCAACGCCGTGCGCATGGCCCTGCGTGGCGACGGCCAGCACTTTGTCTCGCTCGACAAGGTGATCCGCACCATGCGCCAGACCGGCGCCGACATGAAAAGCAAATACAAGGAGACCGCTCGCGGCGGTCTGGCTGTAAACATTATCGAGTGCTGATTTTTAAGGAGTCACCAATGTCCACCGAACAACTGCTTAAAACCCCGCTGCACGCGCTGCACATTGAGCTCGGTGCACGCATGGTGCCATTCGCCGGGTATGACATGCCCGTGCAGTACCCGCTGGGGGTAATGAAAGAACACCAGCACACCCGCGAGCAGGCCGGGTTGTTCGATGTCTCGCACATGGGCCAGATCCGCCTGATCGGCGCTGATGCGGCCAAGGCACTGGAAGCCCTGGTGCCGGTAGACATCATCGATCTGCCTGTCGGCATGCAGCGCTATGCCATGTTCACCAACGAACAAGGCGGCATCCTCGATGACCTGATGGTCGCCAACCTGGGTAATGACGAGCTGTTCCTGGTGGTTAACGCCGCCTGCAAGGACCAGGACCTGGCGCATCTGCGCAAACACCTGGGCGAGCACTGCCAGATCCAGCCGTTGTTCGAAGAACGCGCTCTGCTCGCCCTGCAAGGCCCGGCAGCCGTTAACGTGCTGCAGCGCCTGGCGCCAGACGTCGCAAAAATGACCTTCATGCAATTTGCCCCGGTGACCCTGCTGGGCGCGGAATGCTACGTCAGCCGCTCCGGCTACACCGGCGAAGACGGTTTTGAAATATCGGTACCGGCCGATCGCGCCGAAGAGCTGGCACGTCGCCTGCTGGCTGAGCCTGAAGTACAGGCCATCGGTCTGGGCGCACGCGACTCACTGCGCCTGGAAGCCGGCCTGTGCCTGTACGGCCATGACATGAACGACACCACCACGCCGATTGAAGCCAGCCTGCTCTGGGCCATCTCCAAGGCCCGTCGCGCAGACGGCGTGCGTGCCGGTGGTTTCCCAGGTGCCGAGACCCTCTTTGCCCAGCAGCAAAAGGGAGTGGCCCGCAAGCGCGTGGGGCTGCTGCCACAGGAACGCACCCCGGTGCGCGAAGGCGCCGAGATTGTCGACGCCGACGGCACCGTGATTGGCACCGTGTGCAGCGGCGGCTTTGGGCCGACACTGGGCGCGCCGCTGGCAATGGGGTATCTGGATATTGCGTTCACACCCGTGGACTCTGAAGTCTGGGCCATCGTGCGTGGCAAGCGTGTACCCATGAAAGTTTCGAAGATGCCGTTTGTCCCGCAACGTTATTACAGAGGTTAAGTCCTCCCCTAACACAGTTGCATGCCCCTCACACTTTCAGGGCATGCAACTGCTGCAATAGCGCTTCAAGTTTCGATAGTAAAAGCACTGTTTAAACCACGAAAACAATTGAATACCCCTATGATTAACCGGCACTTAGAACTTCGCTGTCGCTGTTAATAACCCGCTTTTGCGGGTTTATTCGGAGGGCTTGTTTTTTTAATTCCAGTTTCGTAGAGTTTGCCCACTGTGTTTGCATGGGTCGCTGGAATCGTGACCTGGGCAGTAGCTCTAAGTTCGCTACACCCGTTCTGCGTCTCTTACTTTCCTGCAACCCAGCACCAGTACTCTTTCATGTGAAAGAGGCTGTCATTAATTGTTAGCGTCAAGGAATTAAGAAATGTCCCAACGTCAGAGCGGTACCGTAAAGTGGTTTAACGACGAGAAGGGGTTTGGTTTCATCACCCCGGAAAGCGGTCCGGACCTGTTTGTGCACTTCCGTGCCATTCAGGGCAACGGCTTCAAAAGCTTGAAGGAAGGCCAGAAAGTGACCTTCATCTCAGTACAGGGCCAAAAAGGCCTGCAAGCTGACGAAGTTCAAGCAGAAGCTTAATCTCGTACAGAAAAGCCTCTGATGGTGACATCAGAGGCTTTTTTATGGCTGTAATTCCGTAAGATGGCGTTTTTCCTTCACGAGACCCTGCCATGTCGAAACAACCACTTAGCCCTCAAGGTGATTTTCCCGCCGTTGGCCTGGGGCGCCGCCTGGCAGCCATGTTCTATGACTTTCTGCTGTGTACCGCCCTGCTGATCGTCACCACGTTCATCTACAAGCTGATCATGATGAGCGTTATCGGCGAAGCCAAAATGAGGGCACTGTCTGAAGCCGGCGCCCTGGATGGCGACCCGCTGCTTTCAACCATTCTGTTTTTTGTACTGTTCGGCTTCTTTGCCAAATTCTGGACCCACTCCGGGCAAACCCTGGGCATGCAGGTATGGGGCATACGCGTGCAGAACGCTGACGGTACGGCCATCAGCCTGTGGCAAGCCCTGCTGCGTTTTATCGTCTCCATCGGCTCATGGCTGTGCCTGGGGCTGGGGTTTATATGGTCAATCTTCGACAAGCAAAACCGTACTTGGCATGACATGTATTCCAACAGCCAGTTGGTGCGCATTCCTAAACCCAAGAAATAAAAAAAGCCCGTATCTCTCGATACGGGCTTGGTGATAACGGTCAGCTCCTTGTGGGAGCGAGCCTGCTCGCTCCCACCCAGGTCAGCCTTCTTACTCAGCCAGCTTGAAGGTAATGAAGCTGGCACGCCCCTGACGCAGAACCCGCATGGACACCGAACGGTTCTTCGGCAATGCCTTGGCAATTTCAGTGAACTGCTTGCCGTTGGTAATCGCCTGGTTGTTCAGGTGAGTAATCACGTCGCCTGGTTGCAGACCTATCAGGGCAGCCGGGCCGTCCTGAACGTCAGTGATGATCACGCCACCCTTGATGTCGTTGGCTTTCTTCTGCTCTTCGCTCAAGTCCGCCACGGACACGCCCAAGCGATTGCTGCTTTGCTCGGCGCCGGTAGGTGAAGACATCTCTTTCCCTTCATCAGGGATAGCGCCTACGGTCAGTTCCAGGTTTTGGCGCTTACCGTTGCGAATCACTTCAAGCGTCGCTTTGCTGCCGGCCTTGAGTGCGCCCACCAGATGCGGCAAATCTGCCGACATGACGATCGGCTGACCATTCATGCTCAGAATCACGTCACCGACTTGCAGGCCGCCCTTGGCAGCAGGACCGTCATCGAGCACCTGAGCCACCAGCGCACCGGCTGGCTTGTCCAGACCGAACGATTCGGCCAGGTCCTTGTTGACCTCTTGAATCACGACACCCAACCAGCCACGGCTGACTTTGCCGCCAGCCTTGAGCTGATTGGCAACGTCCATCGCCACATCGATAGGGATCGCGAAGGACACGCCCATAAACCCGCCCGAGCGGGTATAGATTTGCGAGTTGATGCCAACCACTTCACCGGCCAGGTTGAACAGCGGGCCACCCGAGTTACCCGGGTTGATCGGCACGTCAGTCTGGATAAACGGCACGTAGCTTTCATTTGGCAGGCTGCGACCGATGGCACTGATGATGCCCTGGGTCACGGTGTGGTCAAAGCCAAACGGTGAACCGATAGCAACCACCCACTGGCCGGCCTTGAGGTCCTGGGACTTGCCCAGTTTCAGGACAGGCAGGTTTTTGCCTTCGATTTTCAGCAATGCAACGTCGGAACGTGGGTCCGTACCCACCAGCTTGGCTTTCATTTCGCTGCGATCGGACAGGCGCACGATGATTTCATCTGCATCTGCGACCACGTGGTTATTGGTCAGGATGTAGCCATCGGGCGAGATGATGAAGCCCGACCCGAGGGACTGGGCCTCACGCTGACGACCACCTTTGCCACTGGGTGGCATGCTGCGTTCAAAGAAGTCCCGCAGACCCGGCGGCAAGCCTTCCAGGTCGGGCATTTGCCCCATGCTTGAGACGCGGCGCTCCGGCAACTTTTGCGTGGTGCTGATATTCACTACGGCTGGCGAGGCTTGTTCGACCAATTGCGTGAAGTCAGGCAACTGCGCTTCAGCCATGACAGGTACTGCCTGCCCGAGCATCAGCACCGCTGCAAAAATGGGTAAATAAGATTTCAATCGAGGCATCGACATACAGCTCCCGTTAATAACAGCAGAGTTAAGCGACAGGCACCAAAAACCAAGCCCAGAGCATAGACCGTTTTTTTAGGTACCGAAAAACAAACAAGGCCAAAGCCCTTGAGGGCTTTGACCTTTATGAAAAGATAAAAAATTGGCAAACCGGAAATTGTTACCTGCCATGTCACCGCTTCCCTAGGGCTTGGCCTCGGCGTCGGCTTTACCGACACGCATTGAAAGCGCAATCCGTTCAGCGGTTCCCATGGGGATCTCGCCCACCACCGTAGCCATCATGTCGCCCTGCGGGGTGGTCAGATGCCGAGAGACGGCAACGGTAGGCCCCAGCTGTACACGGGCATCAGGCGCTGCCGAACCCTGCAAGGGTTCAAGAAAGACCGAGAAACGCGTCAAACCATCGTCGAACAGCAGACTGGTGACTTCAGCCTTGGTCTTGGGATCAATACGCACGGTGCTGCTGATCTGCTCAAAACCTGGTGGCAGCCAGTCGGAATGCCAGACATGGGCTGTCTTGATCTCAGAGGACGCCGCATCAGCCGTAGCGATGGGGCGGCATTGACCTGCGGGCTTGAGCTCGCTGTCATCAGGAGGCGTCGTTTCAATGCTTATGAACTGAAAACGCTCAAGCAACTGACCTTTGTCATTGAGCAGCAATGACTTGAGGGGCAAACCGGTTTCACGGTCCAGATACAGTTCAAACCCGTAGCGGTGCTGATCACGCGGGGCAAGCGAAATCACTGCTACCGGTCGACCTGCAACCCTTGAGTCGCCTGCCTTTGTGACCGCATACCAGTCATTAAGCTTCTGGGGATCGAGCTGCCTTGCCGCCATGGCGGTGACATCTCCAGCACCCGAAATCAACTTGCCAGTGACACACTCAACGCGCCCATCGGAACGAATGACCTCTTGAGCCGCGCCATCAAGCTGCAGCAAGCGTTCACGAACTTTCCCGTCCTGCACAAGGTGCCAGACGCTGTGGGTAGAGAAACTACCGTTGCGCTCGTAAACGAAAGTGCCCTGATAGCTTTGCTGTTGCTCGGCCTGCCCAAGACGATCAAGCCAGTTACGGGCTTCATCGGCGTGTGCAGGGGCAACAAACCAGCCACTGAGTACAAGAGGTAACAGGGGTAGGACGCGCATGATGGTCCTTAACGGTTTTCCAGGCTGGCTGCACGGGCATACGGCAGAGGGCTTTGAGCACCTTTCAACGCCGCTTGCTGTGCGTGCTGGCGCAGGTAACCTGGCAGACGCTGATCTTGCCAGCCGGGCTGACCTTGCAGAACACCGTTAGCCATCGGGCCAGTGGCCGGATCGGAGCTTTCGCTGTAGTTGGCCAGTACCGCAGGGCCTTTGACCATCGGAGCACTCAGGCTCTGCTGGCTATCTTGCTGCGCAAGCTGGGCACCCACGATGTCATCCTGGTTGTACAGCCTTACACCCGCCAGAACAGCAACGGTGACCGACGCGGCAACCGCCAGGCGGCCAATGCTGCGCCACGGGCCACGGACGACCTTGGCAGGGGTTTGCTCTTCGGCCAGCGCGGCCGACACTGCAGATGCAATATCCAGGCGCGGAATCAGCAAATCCTTGTGCATCACAGCACGTGCCACTTGGTAACGGGACCAGGTATCACGTGTCTGTGTGTCGTCAAAGGCATTCAATACCCGACGTAGTTCCAGTTCGTCCGCTTCGTTATCCATCACTGCGGACAGCGATTCCTGCAGGGCTTCACGACTCATGGCGGTTCCTCTCTTTGGCTGTCGCCGCTGTCTCAGTTTTCCTGCAACAACGGCTGCAGGGCTTTATCAATGGCTTCCCGAGCCCGGAAAATCCGGGAGCGCACGGTACCCACCGGACATTGCATGACGCTCGCAATATCCTCATAACTCAGACCATCAAATTCACGTAAAGTTAACGCCGTTCGCAAATCTTCTGGCAGCAGCTGAATGGTGCGATGTACGGTGCTCTCGATCTCGTCGCGAAGCAGCGCACGCTCAGGCGACTCAAGATCTTTCAGACCGTGATCACCATCGTAAAACTCAGCGTCTTCTGAACTCACATCACTATCAGGCGGACGTCGACCCCGTGACACCAGATAGTTTTTCGCCGTATTGATGGCGATGCGGTACAGCCATGTATAAAAGGCGCTGTCGCCGCGAAAATTACCGAGTGCCCTGTAAGCCTTGATAAAGGCTTCTTGAGCAACGTCCTGTGCTTCATGGGTGTCGTGCACAAAACGCACGATCAACCCGAGAATTTTGTGTTGATACTTCAACACGAGCAGATCGAATGCGCGCTTATCGCCACGCTGTACGCGCTCGACCAGCTGCTGATCCTCTTCCTGGGCTAGCATGAATACTCCTCATATGACCGGGAGGAAGATTGCTTTGCTAATTGATCAGGCTTGCAAACATAGACTCGGGCTTTGCGCAAAAGTTCTCTCCCCCCTGGCAAGTTTCCTGCGCGCTCGGATTTGGCACGCACGAAAACGCAGCTCGGGCCTGGCCGGCTGCGTCGATAATCTTGTCGCCAAATTCTGCAGTCGAGTCGAAAACCAACCCCGCATCAAACTGGACGCCGTTCCCCTGCATCAAGGGCAACCCTCTATGGAACGCTGAGCCGTACGAAAAGTTCAAATGTTTCGTTCGAAGCATCCCCAGCGCTATCACGAAGGCTGATCAAGGTTCGAGTCTCTCCCGAGCCCTGACGCCCCTTGCAGATTAATTGTGCAAATCGACATGCAGACCCATCAAGTCTGAGGCACACTTCATGCCCGCTGTAATTTCACAATGCCATAAAGGCCCGGCCATTGTGCCGATCCCCCCCTCTATATACTAGTGGGCGCTTTTTTTGCGGATGTCAGAAGAATGAGCCAACATTTTCAACATGATGTGCTGGTGATTGGCAGCGGCGCTGCCGGTTTGAGCCTGGCGCTCACACTACCCGGCCACATGCGTATTGCGGTCCTCAGCAAGGGCGATCTGGCCAATGGCTCGACGTTCTGGGCACAGGGAGGCGTAGCTGCCGTGCTGGATGACACCGACACGGTGCAGTCCCACGTAGAAGACACCCTCAATGCAGGCGGCGGCCTGTGCCATGAGGACGCGGTGCGGTTTACCGTGGAGCACAGCCGCGAAGCCATCCAGTGGCTGATCGACCAAGGCGTACCCTTCACCCGCGATGATTGCGCCGACCCCGAGCAACCAGGCTTTGAATTTCACCTGACCCGTGAAGGCGGCCACAGCCATCGGCGCATCATCCATGCTGCTGATGCCACCGGCGCGGCCATTTTCACGACATTGCTCGAACAGGCACGCAAGCGCCCCAACATCGAATTGCTTGAGCAACGGGTTGCCGTTGATCTGATTACCGAGCGCCGCCTGGGCCTGGAAGGCGATCGCTGCCTGGGCGCCTATGTGCTCAACCGCGCCACTGGCGAGGTCGACACCTACGGTTCGCGCTTCACCATTCTGGCTTCGGGCGGTGCTGCCAAGGTGTATCTGTACACCAGTAACCCGGATGGCGCCTGCGGCGATGGCATTGCAATGGCCTGGCGCTCTGGCTGCCGGGTAGCCAACCTGGAATTCAATCAGTTCCACCCCACCTGCCTGTACCACCCGCAGGCAAAGAGCTTTTTGATCACTGAAGCACTGCGGGGAGAAGGGGCACACCTCAAACTGCCCAACGGCGAGCGCTTCATGCATCGGTTCGACCCGCGTGGCGAGTTGGCCCCACGGGACATCGTTGCACGCGCCATCGACCATGAAATGAAGCGCCTGGGCATTGATTGCGTGTATCTGGATATCAGCCATGAATCCGATACGTTCATCAAAAGCCACTTCCCGACTGTCTATGAGCGCTGCCTTGGGTTTGGCATCGACATCACCCAACAGGCGATCCCGGTGGTGCCGGCGGCGCACTACACCTGCGGCGGGGTGATGGTCGACGAACACGGCCGCACCGATGTGCCCGGCCTGTACGCCATTGGCGAAACCAGCTTCACCGGCCTGCACGGTGCCAACCGCATGGCCAGCAACTCTCTGCTGGAGTGCTTTGTGTACGCCAAATCGGCAGCGGCTGACATCCTCGCCCAACTGCCCGAAGTCGCTGCCCCCTTAGCCCTGCCGACCTGGGACGCCAGCCAGGTTACCGACTCGGATGAAGACGTGATCATCGCCCACAACTGGGATGAATTACGGCGATTCATGTGGGACTACGTGGGCATCGTACGCACCAACAAGCGCCTGCAACGCGCGCAACACCGGGTGCGCTTGCTGCTGGACGAGATTGATGAGTTTTATAGCAACTATAAAGTCAGCCGAGATCTGATCGAACTGCGCAACCTGGCACAGGTCGCCGAGTTAATGATTCGCAGCGCCATGGCGAGAAAGGAGTCACGGGGCCTGCACTACACGCTGGACTACCCAGAGATGCTGCCCGAAGCCCTGGACACTATTCTGGTGCCAGCCACCTGCGCCGGCTGAACTTCAGGCGCACGCGCAAGCGCCGGTGCTGATCCGGCGACAGCGCGTCTGCGGGGATGCACACCGCCCGCACCCGCCATTCGTCGCGCACACGAAATCGCACAATCACCGCCCGCGGCAACGCCAGGCTGTCACGCCGCAACTGCACCGCCTGCCAACCCCTGCCACGACTCCACAACTGCCAGCCATCGGCATCGCACCGCAATCGGGTAACGGCACTTGGATGGGTCAAAAGAACATGACGTGGCAGCACCCAAAACCCGTGCCCCAGGCACAGCAGAATGCCGAGCACGCGCGCCCAGACAGGGATTGAAAGAAGGCAGATTGAGATCAGCGCCAGTAGCTGGGCTGCAAGATACGCCGCCAGCAACTGCCCTGAGGCATGCCAGCGGCACTCGAAACTGTTACTTGGGCTGGACACGATCCAGGATCATGCGAACCATGCGCTGCAGCTCCGGGTCCTCGGATTCGGCGCGCTCCATGAACCAGCCGAACATGTCCTGATCTTCGCATTCCAGCAGCTTGCGATAGCAATCGCGGTCTACGTCATTCAGGGTGGCGTACACTTCCTTGACGAAAGGCACCAGCAATACGTCAAGTTCAAGCATGCCGCGACGGCTGTGCCAGTAGAGACGATTGAGTTCAACATTTTCGACCATGGAACGCTCCTCAAATAGAGCGCAAGTATACAGGCCGATCCGCCATAGAACACTCGGCTTTGGTCTCGATCCTTTGCGAACTACCCATTTGCAAGGCGCACCTCTATGATGTGTACCAGACTTATTTACCTGCGATGACCCATGGCCGACTCTGCTTTTTTCTGCACCCTGAACCACGAAGGCATCCTTGCTGTTATCGGCAACGACGCCAGCAAGTTTCTGCAAGGGCAGTTGACCTGCAATCTCAACTACCTGAGCGAAACCCGCTCCAGCCTGGGTGCCCGCTGCACGCAAAAAGGCCGCATGCAGTCCAGCTTCCGTATCCTGCTCCAGGACAACGGCTGCCAGCTGGCCATGGCGCGCGAACTGGTTGAGCCGCAGTTGGCGGACCTGAAAAAATACGCCGTGTTTTCCAAATCCAAATTGACTGACGACAGCGCCAACTGGGTGCGTTTTGGCCTGGGCCAGGCAGACGCAGCACTGCAAAGTCTGGGCCTGGACCTGCCCGCCGAAACCGACAGCGTCGCTCGCGCCAACGGTTTGATCGCCATTCGCGCCTCCGAAGGCCGTGCGGAGCTGTGGGCCCCGATCGAGCAGGGCGAAAGCCTGACACAGCAGTTGAAAACACTGCTAACTGAAGCCGACCTCAATCAATGGCTGCTCGGCCAGGTACGCGCCGGTATTGGTCAGGTCATGGACCAGACCCGCGAACTGTTCATTCCGCAAATGATCAACCTGCAAGCCGTGGGCGGTGTCAGCTTCAAAAAAGGCTGTTACACCGGCCAGGAAATCGTCGCGCGCATGCAGTACCTGGGCAAACTCAAACGTCACCTTTACCGTTTGTCGCTTGAGGCGGGCAATGAGGTACCAGCACCGGGAACCCCCCTGTTTGCCCCTTCTCACAACAGCGCTGTGGGCGAAGTGGTGATCGGCGCGAAAGCAGAAAACGGTGTCGAACTGCTGGCTGTGCTGACTTCTGATGCAGCCCAGGCAGGCGATATACACGTGGGGGACCTGCAAGGCCCCGCGCTTTCGCTGCTCGAACTGCCGTACCAGCTGGACCGTGATCGCGAAATCCAGCGTTGATTGCCACTCATTGAAAGGCAGTACCCTAAAGAAATGAGCATGCTGGCGCACAAAGTTCAAATGGACTTGGTTAAGGCCATTGATCGAGATGACCTGGTTTTGCCCACGCTACCGGAAGTGGCGTTGAACATCCGCAAGGCAGCTGAAAACCCTGAAATCAGCGTCAGTCACTTGAGCAAGGTCATCGGTCGCGACACCGCGTTGTCGGCTCGGCTGATCAAAGTGGTCAACAGCCCGATGTTGCGCGCCACCCGCGAGGTCACTGACCTGCACACAGCCATCACGCGCCTGGGCGTCAACTACAGCAGCAACCTGGCCATCGGGCTGGTCATGGAGCAAATCTTCCATGCCCGCTCGGAAGTGGTCGAGCAGAAGATGCGCGACGTATGGCGTCAAAGCCTGGAGGTGGCAGGCATTTGCTACACCCTGTGCCGCCGTCATACATCACTCAAACCCGACCAGGCGGCACTGGGCGGCCTGGTGCATCAAATCGGCGTGCTGCCCATCCTGACCTACGCCGAAGAACACAATGAACTGCTCTCTGACCCGATATCACTGAACCACGTCATTGAGAGCATTCACCCGCTGATTGGCGACAAGCTGCTGGCGGGCTGGGAGTTCCCGGAAATGCTGCAAAAGATTCCCGGCCAATACCAGGACTTTACCCGCCTGTCCAAACACGTCGACTACATCGACCTGGTGCAAGTCGCGACCGTGTTCATGCGCCAGGACATTGAAGCGCTGAGCGCCCTGCCCGCTTTCAATAAACTGGGCGTAGACGCTGAAAACCCAAACCTTCAAGAACAACTGAACGAAGCACGCTGGATGTTTATCTAGCGTGTGATCGGTCTTGCCAGCGATGCGGCTCTACTTGCGATCGCCATTGGCCGGCACAAAACTCACCCGTACTTTCAACCCGCCCTGCGCACCATCATGCAGGCTGATATGGGCAAGGTGTGCGCGGCAGATATCGCCGACGATCGCCAGGCCCAGCCCCGACCCGGCCACTTGCTGGCTGCGCCTATAGAAACGCTCGAACACACGTTCGCGATCTTCATGGGGAATACCCGGCCCCTCATCTTCGACTTCCAGTATCGCAGGGGCGGTGACTCGTAAAACCACATTGCCCCCCACCGGTGAGTGAGCCATGGCGTTGTCCACCAGATTGCTCAGCAGCTCGTGCAACAAGGTGGGTTCGCCGTGCAACCAGACGGGCTGATCCGCTTCCAGCGCAAGCGCAAACCCTCTGGCATGGGCCAGCGGCGCCATGGCCATGCCCAGCTCGCGAGCCAATTGACTGAGATCCACCAACTGCGCCCCACCCTCGGCGATGGCCCGCGCTCCGTTTTCGATTCGCGCCAGCGACAGGAGCTGGTTGGCCAGGTGGGTCAGCCTGTCCGTACCCTGGGTGGCCTGCTCCAGGGTCGTGCGCCATGTCGGCGGATCGGTCGCTCGCAAACCCAGTTCAAGCTGAGCCTTGAGCACTGCCAGAGGGGTACGCAACTCATGGGAGGCATCCGCAATGAACTGCGCCTGACGTTTGAACTGCCCGCGTAAACGCTCGGTAAAGTGATTGAGTGCTCGCACCAGTGGCCGCAACTCCCGCTGCACGTACACGAGGGGCAAGGGACGCAAGTCATCCAGTTCACGCTCTTCGACGGCGCTGCGCAATCGCTCCAGGGGACGTAACGCGGCACTTACGGCAAACCACACCACCAGTAATGCCCCGAGCCCCAGCATCCCCAGGCGCAGCAATGTGTCAGCCATCAGGCTGCGGGCCATGGCCACTCGCGCTTCGTCAGTTTCGGCGACCCGGATTTCCGCCATGCCATTCATGCTCGGCTCGGTCACGGCCTTGAGCAGGCTTACGACCCGCACGTTCTGCCCTTGGTACTCGCCGTTATAAAAACGCGCCAGAGCGGGATAGTCATCGGTACGCGGCGTGCCGGGCGGTGGCGCGGGCAGGTTTTCGTAACCGGAAATCAGACGCTGGTGGATATCGTTGACCTGATAGTAAATACGTCCGGCACTGTCGTAGGCAAAGGTATCGAGCGCAACGTAAGGGACATCGGCACTCAAGCTGCCATCACGTTGCGACAGACCGGCCGCAATGGTGCGCGCCGACGCCAGCAGGGTTCGGTCATATGCAGTGTCGGCGGCCTCGCGGCCATTGAAATATGCACTCAGCCCGCTCGCCAGCATCAGCCCCACCAGCAACAGCGTGAGGTGCCAGAGCAGGCTCCAGCGCAGGCTGTCGAGCTTAAACATCGCGCCCCTCCAGCAGGTACCCCAAGCCACGGAAGGTCACGATCGCCACCCCCTGATCGTCGAGTTTTTTACGCAGGCGATGAATATAGATTTCAATGGCGTCAGAACTGGCTTCCTCGTCCAGGCCAAATACCTGAGCCGCCAGTTGCTCCTTGCTCATGACTCGCCCGGGTCTGGCTATCAAGGCTTCCAGCACCGCCTGTTCACGCGAGGTCAGGGTCAGCAGTTCGTCCGCCAGGGTGAAGCGCCGGGTTCCCAGGTCGTACACCAGCGATCCGCATTGCTGCAGGCGTTCGCCACCCAGCACGCTACGGCGTAGCAGGGCCTTGACCCGGGCCTCCAGTTCAGTCAGTTCGAACGGTTTGGCCAGGTAGTCATCGGCTCCCAGATTCAGCCCGTGAACCCGGTCCTTGACGTCACTGCGGGCCGTGAGCATCAACACCGGCAGGGTTTTGCCACGGGCACGCAAACGCGCCAGCACTTCAAAACCGTTCATGCGTGGCAACCCCACATCCAGAATAGCCACGGCATATTCTTCGCTGCTCAAGGCCAGGTCGGCGGCCACTCCATCGTGCAGTACATCGACGGTCAGGCCCGTGTCTTTCAAGGCCTGGGCAACACTCTCGGCCAGCTGCAGCTGATCTTCGACCAAAAGCACACGCATCGGGTTTTCCTCATTATTTTTGTACAGGCCGGGGCCTTTCAGTGCGCGGAGTGTACAGACGGAGGGAGTGCTGTGAAGCCCAAAAACAATGAATGACTACTGAAAGGTTAGCGAAAGGTTGGCCGTTTAGTATCGCGAGACTGACAGTAAACCCTGTTGCCGCCATGACCCTGTAGCGGCCCGAAAAACGCCTCGAAGCGTTTTCGCTAATAAGAATAATAGTGGAGCACCGCGCATGCTGAATCCTCAGCCCAAGGCCCGTGGCCTTTGTATTTACCCCGAATCGAACCCACCCTTCGCTGCGCCCGCGAATGGCTTTCTGTCGCCCGCCGTTTGTCCGCCATACGGGTAATGCACGGCTCGACACCCACGATTTTCAGCAACAACGACCTACCCCTCTAAAAACAAAAACTCCTCTGGAGACGATATGAACCTATCCCTGCGCACCCTGACTCTCGCTGCCGGCTGCATGCTCTTCGCCGGCCAACTCATGGCTGAACCCAAACGCCCGGAATGCATCGCCCCGGCCTCGCCCGGCGGCGGTTTCGACCTGACCTGCAAATTGGCACAGAGCGCGCTGATCAACGAAAAGCTGCTCAGCAAACCCATGCGCGTGACCTACATGCCCGGTGGCGTAGGCGCCGTTGCCTATAACGCCGTGGTGGCCCAGCGACCTGCCGATGGCGGCACCCTGGTTGCCTGGTCCAGCGGCTCATTGCTCAACCTGGCGCAAGGCAAGTTCGGTCGCTTCGATGAAAGCGCCGTGCGCTGGCTCGCGGCCGTCGGCACCAGCTACGGTGCAATTGCGGTGAAGAGCGATTCGCCCTACAAAAACCTCGACGATCTGGTTCAAGCCCTGAAGAAAGATCCAAGCAAAGTGGTGATTGGCTCGGGCGGCACCGTGGGCAGCCAGGACTGGATGCAGACCGCCCTGATCGCCAAGGCCGCCGGGATAAACCCGCGCGACTTGCGTTATGTCGCCCTGGAAGGCGGTGGTGAAATCGCAACCGCGCTGTTGGGTGGCCATATTCAGGTGGGCAGTACGGACATTTCCGACTCCATGCCGCATATCCAGAGCGGTGATATGCGCCTGCTCGCCGTGTTCGCCAATGAACGTCTCGACGAACCCGAGATGAAGGATATTCCGACCGCCAAAGAGCAGGGTTACGACATCGTGTGGCCGGTTGTACGTGGTTTCTATCTGGGGCCAAAAGTCAGCGATGCGGACTACGCGTGGTGGAAAGACGCCTTCGACAAACTGCTGGCCTCTGAAGACTTCGCCACATTGCGCGACCAGCGCCAGCTCTTCCCCTTCGCCATGACCGGCCCGGAGCTGGACACCTACGTGAAGAAGCAGGTAGCTGACTACAAAGTCCTGGCCCAGGAATTCGGCCTGATCCAGTAACCGTTGCTGACCGCTGGCTGTGCCCTTGTTTAACGGGGCACACCCCAGGAGTAAATCATGCTCGCACAACGCATTTTTGCCTCAGGGCTGCTCATCGTCTGCATCGCTTTGGCGGTGATGGCCTGGCCCTATCAGGCAGCTTTTTCCTATGAACCGGTCGGCCCTCGCGCCTTCCCGTTGCTCATGCTGGCCTTGATGGGGCTGGGGCTGCTCTACATGATCTTTCGCCCTTCTGCCGTCGTGCACAGCGAAGACGACCCGAAACTGGATCGCGAAACCCTGACCAAGATCGGTCTGTGTGTGGTGCTGCTACTGGTCTTCGCCGGTACGTTCGAGACCCTGGGGTTCATTCTCAGCAGCGTCCTGATTGGCATCCCGATGGCACGCCTGTACGGCGGGCGCTGGCTGCCCAGCATCGTGATCATCAGCCTGATGAGCGTCGGTCTTTATTTACTGTTTGATATAGCCATGGACGTTCCGCTGCCTCTTGGCCTGCTCGACGTTCTGGAGAACTGATATGGATACTTTTGGCTATTTGGGTCAGGGCTTCGGCGTCGCGCTCACCCCTTACAACCTGATTACCGCCCTGTGCGGCACCCTGATCGGTACCGTGGTCGGATTGCTGCCCGGGCTTGGCCCGATCAACGGGGTCGCACTGCTGATCCCTATCGCCTTTGCCCTGGGCCTGCCGCCCGAATCGGCGCTTATTTTGCTGGCCGCGGTGTACCTGGGCTGTGAATACGGCGGTCGCATCAGCTCGATCCTGCTGAACATTCCGGGCGAAGCTTCGACCGTAATGACCACTCTCGACGGCTACCCAATGGCCCGCAAGGGTATGGCAGGCGTGGCGCTTTCGCTGTCTGCCTGGAGCTCGTTTATCGGCGCCTTCATCGCCACCTGCGGCATGGTGCTGTTTGCCCCGCTGCTGGCGAAATGGGCAATTGCCTTCGGCCCGGCGGAGTATTTCGTACTGATGGTGTTTGCCATCGTCTGCCTGGGCGGCATGGCCGGCGATCGCCCGCTCAAGACCTTTATCGCGGCGCTGATCGGCCTGTTTCTGGCGTGCGTGGGGATTGATGCCAACAGTGGTGTTTACCGGTTCACCGGGGACAACATCCACCTGACTGACGGCATTCAATTTGTCGTGCTGGTACTGGGGCTGTTCTCCATCAGCGAAATCTTGTTGCTGCTGGAAAAAACCCATCGCGGTCAGGAAGCGGTTAAAGCAACCGGGCGAATGATGTTCAATTTCAAGGAAGCCTCTGCGGTGTTCGCGGTGAACATCCGTTGCGGCGTGCTTGGCTTCGTCATGGGCGTGCTGCCGGGTGCAGGTGCCACACTGGCCAGCGCCGTGGCCTACATGACCGAGAAGCGCCTGGCAGGTGCCTCGGGCAAATTTGGCGAGGGCGACAGCCGCGGTCTGGCGGCACCCGAAACCGCCATCGGTGCTTCGGCCTGCGGCGCACTGGTCCCGATGCTGACACTGGGGGTTCCGGGGTCTGGCACCACGGCGGTGATGATCGGCGCGCTGTCGCTGTACAACATCACCCCGGGCCCGCTGCTGTTTCAACAGCAGCCGGATATCGTCTGGGGCCTGATCGCCTCGTTGTTCATCGCCAACGTCATGCTGGTGATCCTCAACATTCCGATGATCCGCATCTTCACCCGCATTCTTTCGGTGCCTAACTGGGCGCTGGTGCCGGTGATCGCGATCATTACGGCGATTGGCGTCTATGCGGTGCACGCCACAACCTTCGATCTGTTCCTGATGATCGGGATCGGCATCTTCGGCTACATTCTGCGCAAGCTCGATTTCCCGCTTTCGCCGGTACTCCTGGGGTTCATCCTGGGCGGGCTGATGGAGCAAAATCTGCGCCGCGCCCTGTCGATTTCCAACGGTGCACTGGAAATCCTGTGGGCCAGCCCGATCACGCTGGGCGTTTGGGTACTGACTGCGATCATGTTGCTGATGCCCGTGCTGCGTATCTGGCGCAAGCGCAGCGCACAACGCCGTGCCCTGGCCGATGCTTGAGTCTGGACTCAAACACTGGTGGGGGACGCCGCTGGTCGGTTTGGCGGGGGGCTACCTCGCCAGCCTGATCGGCTGGCCATTGCCATGGATGGTCGGCTCGCTGCTCGCGATCATCCTGGTACGTTGCCTGACACCCTGGCAACTGGCCGAGATTCCGGGCGGGCGTAAATGCGGACAGTGGATTGTGGGCATTGGTATCGGCCTGCACTTCACACCGGTGGTGATGGAGCAGGTGCTGTCGCACTTCTGGCTGATCCTGGCAGGCGCCCTGCTCACCAGTGTCTCGAGCGTGATCGGTGTATGGCTGATGCGTCGCAGTGGCGAGGATCGTGCCACGGCATTCTTCTCCAGCATGCCCGGCGGCTCGGGCGAGATGGTTAACCTCGGCGCACGCAATGGCGCCGTGTTGAGCCGCGTAGCAGCAGGCCAGAGCCTTAGGGTCCTGATGGTTGTGCTGTGCGTCCCGGCAGCCTTCAAATACCTGCTGGGCGAAGGCGCTCCCGCCTTGCAACCCGCCTCAATCGACTTTTACTGGCTGGCGCTGTTGTTTCCGGCAGGGGCTTTGATGGCCTGGATCTGGCAACGCCTGCGCCAGCCCAATCCA